>NZ_CAXYKF010000022.1:0-153850 GCF_964278005.1 uncultured Xanthomonas sp. | reverse complement strand
GACATCGCACCCGTAGTAGCGGCTTCCGCCGCGACAGGGGCATGACCGGTAACGCCGGTCGCGGCTGACGCCGCTCCTGCGTTGGAAAAGCAGAGGCGCGTCGAAACATAAAAAAGCGACCGGGATGTCTCCCGGTCGCTGCGTTTCATGCTGCGGCTGCCGTCAGTGGCAGTACGCGGACCTCACTCTTCGGTGGCGTCCTGCGCTGCGGCATTGCGGCGCGTGCCGCGGGTGCTGGCAGCGCTGCGGCGCGCACCGACGTTGCCGCGCTTGTTGGCGGCTTCGATACGCTGCGCATTGCCTTCGATCGGTGCGCCCTTGTCGCGCTGGCGCTTGCGGTAGATGGCGTAGCCGAGCAGACCCACACCCACGGCGGCAGCGGCGATCGCGACGGCCGGGTTGCGGCGCACGGCGGTGCGCGCGACCTTGGAGCCGGTCTTCACCGCACCCATCGCGGCGCCCGCCTTGAGCGCGCCCATCGCCTTGCCCGACTGCAACCACTTGTTCGCCTGCGGGCCGAAGTGCTTGAGGCTGTCGCCGGCGTGGCTGGCGAGATCCAGGGCGCGATCGGTGATGATGGTCAGCTTGCTCATGGGCGTCCCCTACTGGCAGGAATGAAGGGCTGCAGTGTCGCCCGCCTACCGTATACGGGGCGTTAGCGCGGCGCCGTGGATTCGTCTGCCGGCTGAATGAATGGGGCGCGGTGGCGAGGCGTCTACCCTGAGGCTCCTGCATCGACGAGCAGGCTGACCGGGAAGAAAGTCAATTCCTTCCGTGAGGCGGCGGCCGATAGCGCGATCTCCAGATCTTCCTGGAAATGCTCCAGTGCTTCGAGCACGCTGGAGGATTTCATCGCTTTCAGCGACGCCTGGAGTTGGATGCGTCCCAGCTCCACGAAGGCCTCCGTTCCGATGTCCAGGAGATGTGTGCGCCGAATCGTGTTCTGGTGTAGCCCGAATTCGCCGACCGTCTCGTTGCCGGCGAATTGCCAGAGCCTCTCTACTCCCGGCTGATGCCGGGCCACGAAGGAGCGATCCCCGGCACTGGCAACGAACCCACCCTGCAGCCTGGAGTTTTTCAGATCGTCCAGACGGGGCAGGGGACCTTGGTAATCGAAGAAGACGATCGAGTAACGGGAGATCTCGCCTCCGACGTACCCGATTCCCACGCAGAGAAAGGCGCCGAACAGCCCCCCGCCGAGCGCGAAGGCATAGGCTTGGTCTTCCCGAAAGATGCCTTCAATCGGTTTCGGTTCGGCGACGGCGTGCGGCTCGCCGAGTTTCTTGAAAAGTGCCTGGAGCTGCGTCTTGCGCTTCTTCCCCTCACTGGCGCCGAAAAGACTTGTCCAGTTCTTTTCGTTAAAGAGGCTCCAGACTTTCGCTTCCAGGTCCGCTACGTCGGACGCGGACAGCAGGCCCGACTCCCAATAGGCGAGCGCGGTGCTGGTGAGATAGATTTCGTTGTCGAGGTCGTCGAATGTCTTGCGAGGCAACAGCGGGAAGGCCTTCCTGATGGCAGTGGCCGGTTGCCCGGCTTGAACGGCCGCGAGCACGGCCGCATAGGCATCGTGCGCCAAGTCGCCATCGAGGATTTTCACGCCGTCCAGAGCCATGCGCACGTCGCCTTGTGTGATGTGCCGGCGTTGTCGTGAAACCGGCGATTTCCCGGACAGTAAGAACCAATACGATGCTGCCGGGGCCAACGGACTGGGCTGTCGCGGCGTGATGACAGAACGCCGCGGCGCCTTGGACATCTCTGCCAGCGCAACATACGCAACGCGGGTGGAAGGCACAATGCGCTGCGCCGCGAGAGGGTGCGTCCGGGCCTCGATGCGCGCTCAGGTGCCGCGCGGCTTGGCGCGGTGGCTGGCGGTGGCGGTCCAGGGGTCGTCCGGCCACGGGTGGCGCGGATAGCGGCCTTTCATTTCCTTCTTCACTTCCGGGTAGGTGCTGGACCAGAAGTTGCGCAGGTCCTGGGTGACCTGCAGCGGCCGCCCGCCGGGCGAGAGCAGGTGCAGCAGCAGCGGCACGCGGCCGTCGGCGATGCGCGGGGTGTCGGCCAGGCCGAACAGTTCCTGCAGCTTGACCGCCAGCACCGGCGGCTGCGGCTGCCCGGCATGGTCCAGGCTGTAGTCGATGCGCCGTTCCATGCCCGAGGGCACCGCGATGCGCACCGGGGCATGGCGGTCGATGGCCTGGCGGCGGTCCCACGGCAGCCGCGCCTTCAGCGCCTCGCCCAGCTCGTCCTCGCTCAGCGCATCGAGCCGGGTCTTGCCGGCGAAGGCCGGGCGCAGCCAGTCGTCGAGGCTGGCCAGCAGCGCGGCATCGCCCAGGTCCGGCAGCTCCAGTTCCGGCATCCACTGGCGCAGTCCCGCCACCCGTGCGCGCCATTGCGACAGGTTCTCGCTCCAGGGCAGCGCCTGCAGTCCCAGCTCGCGCACTGCCTGGGTCAGCGCCGCGGCCGCCTGTGCCGGTGCGACGCGGCCGGCGGGGCGGCTGTCGAGCACGATGCGATCGAAACGAGTTTCGCGCAGCGCCGTGAGCGCGCGCCGTTCCGGGTCCCAGCGCACCACGTCTTCCTGTGCGAAGCGCTGCGGAAACTGCGCTCGCAGGTAGCGCTCGTCCACCGGTGCGGCGCGCAGCAGCAACGCGTCCTTGGCCTCGTGGCGCAGCTCGGTGGCGACCAGCCAGGGCTCGCCGCGCAGGTCGCTGTTGTCGAACAAGCGCACGCTGCGGCCATTGGCCAGCTGGTAGCGCAGCGGATCGCTGGGGTGAAGCGTGCCGATGCGGTCGGGAAAGGCGTGCGCCAGCAGATCGCCGAGTTCGTGCGCCTCCACGCTGTCCGGCGCGGCGGCGTCGCTGCGCAGACGCCGCCGCCACTGCTTGGCCGCCGCGTCGATCGCCGCCAGCGCGCCGCGGTTGGCGTCGTGCGGCACGCGGCCGCGGCGGAACGCGGCCAGGGCGCGCCAGCGCGCGGCCAGTGCGTCGCCGCCCTGGCGTAGCGGATCGCGCGCTTCGATCAGCGCGGCGAGGTCGCAGGCCAGTGCCTGTGCGCGCGCATCGCCAGCGGCCAGCAGCATCGCCGCCAGCCGCGGATGCGTGCCCAGCGCGAGCATGCGCCGGCCGCTGGCGGTGATGGCACCACTCTCTGCGAGTGCGCCGAGCCGCTGCAGCAGCTCGCGGGCGGCGGCGAGTGCGCCGGCCGGCGGCGGATCGACGAAGCGCAGGCCATCGCTGCCCCAGGCGGCCAGTTCCAGCGCCAGCCCGGCCAGTTCCACCTGCAGGATCTCGGCGCGGCGTTGCGCCTCCAGGCGTTGCGATTGCGGCCACAGCCGGTAGGTCCAGCCGCTGGCGACACGGCCGGCGCGGCCGGCGCGCTGGTCGGCCGAGGCCTGGGCGATGGCGGTCACGTCCAGTCGCGAGAAGCCGCTGTTGGGATCGTAGTGCGGCTCGCGCGCCAGCCCGGCGTCGATCACCACGCGCACCCCGGGCAGTGTCACCGAGGACTCGGCGACGTTGGTCGCCAGCACCACGCGCCGCCGCCCCTGCGGATCCGGCTGCAGCACCTTGCTCTGCTGTTCCACCGGCAACTCGCCATGCAGCGGCAGGACCTCCACTCCGCTCCCTTCTCCCCCCGGGAGAAGGTGGCGCGCAGCGCCGGATGAGGGTACGCCGGAGGCGGTGCCGGCTGGAGTAGAGCCGGACGCGGCACCTGCTGGGGTAAAGCCAGCCGCGGCACCTGCTGGAGCAACACCCGCCGCACCACCGCCAACCCCCGCCGCTTCCAGCGCCGCCTGTACCCGCCCGATCTCGCGCTGCCCGGGCAGGAACACCAGCACGTCGCCCGGGTGCTGCTGCAGCGCGTGCTCGACCGCGCGCCGGGTCTGCGCCTCCAGCGATTCCTCGCGCCGCGCGGGAAAGTGCGCGATCTCCACCGGGAAGCTGCGCCCGGCGCTGGACAGTCGCGGCGCGTCGAGGAACTGCGCCAGGCGCTCGCCGTCCAGCGTGGCCGACATCACCACGATGCGCAGGTCTTCGCGCACCTGCGCCTGCACGTCCAGCGCCAGCGCCAGGCCCAGGTCCGCGGCCAGGTGGCGCTCGTGGAACTCGTCGAACAGCAGCGCGCCGACGCCCTCAAGCATCGGGTCGTCCTGCAGCATGCGGGTCAGGATGCCCTCGGTGACCACCTCGATGCGGGTACGCGCGGACACCTTGTTCTCGAAGCGGATGCGGTAGCCCACGGTTTCGCCCGGCGTCTCGCCGCGCTGCCGGGCCATGAAGGTCGCGGCGCTGCGCGCGGCGACCCGGCGCGGCTCCAGCATCACGATGCGCCGGCCCTGCAGCCAGGGCGCGTCGAGCAGCGCCGGCGGCACCTGAGTGGTCTTGCCGGCGCCGGGCGGGGCTTCCAGCACCAGGCGCGGATGGGCGGCGAGGCTGTCGCGCAGTTGCGGCAGCAGCGGATCGATCGGAAACACGGCGGACGTCATCGGCAAAGGATACGTGGCCGCCGCGCCGCCGTGGAGCGGCGGTGGGCGCATGGCCCGTACAATTGGCCGCTGTCCCGGCTGATTCCCGCGCAACCGCATGACCCTGATCGACATCGGCGCCAACCTCACCCACGAGTCCTTCGATCGCGACCGCGACGCGGTATTGGAGCGCGCCCGCGCCGCCGGTGTCGCGCAACTGGTGGTCACCGGCGCCAGCCGCGAGCACTCGCCATTGGCACTGCAACTGGCGCAGCAGCATCCGGGCGTGCTGTACGCCACCGCCGGCGTGCATCCGCACCACGCGGTGGAGTACACCGCCGAGTGCGATGCCGAACTGCGCGCGCTGCATGCGCATGCCGAAGTGGTGGCGGTGGGCGAGTGCGGCCTGGACTACTTCCGCGATTTCTCGCCGCGGCCGGCGCAGCACCGCGCGTTCGAGCGGCAGCTGCAGATGGCGGTGGACACCGGCAAGCCGCTGTTCCTGCACCAGCGCGACGCCCATGCCGACTTCATGGCGCTGATGCGCCAGTTCGATGGCAAGCTCGGCCCGGCGGTGGTGCACTGCTTCACCGGCAGCCGCGAGGAACTGTTCGACTACCTCGACCGCGACTGGTACATCGGCATCACCGGCTGGCTGTGCGACGAGCGCCGCGGCGCGCATCTGCGCGAGCTGGTGAAGCACATTCCCGCCGAGCGGCTGATGATCGAGACCGATGCACCGTACCTGCTGCCGCGCACGCTCAAGCCGACGCCGAAGGACCGCCGCAACGAACCGGCGTTCCTGGCGCACATCGTCGAGGAGCTGGCGCGCGACCGTGGTGAGGACGTGGCCACGGTCGCCGCGGCCAGCACTTCTGCCGCGCGGACATTCTTCCGTTTGCCGATGCCGGGCTGAGTACGTCGACGCGGCGGGTTTCGTGTTTGGGGATTCGTGATTGGGGATTGGGGATCCGTAAAAGCGCGCTTGGCTGTACGCGTCTTTTATTGGAGCGGCTTCAGCCGCGACCGGGCAACGCGTCGCGGCGGATGGTCCGGTGGCCATGCCGATCCTCTGCGCGACCGTGCCGGCCGATGCGCCGGTGGAGATCCTGGACGGCGTGGGTTGGCGTCTTCTTGTGGAAGGGACTTCAGTCCCGACGCACGACGGTGTCAGTTGGCTTTAGTCTGCATTCGTCGCGGGTGAAGCCGCTGCTGCGCAGGTAACGCCATTGGCGGCACTACCGCCTCTCAATCGACCTGCGCGTCCTCGCGTTTTGCTTCCGCCATGGCTTCCGGCTCCAGTTCTTCGGCGCTGCGGTTGAGCTTGACGAACACGCCCCAGGCGATCAGTAGCAGCGCCGCGCACAGGCCCACGGCAGACGCGTAAGGCAGCTTGGACGGATCGTCGTGCATCAGTTCGAAGATCGACACCAGGGTCTCGATCGCCAGGGCGATGACGATGACCACGAAGAACCGCGACAGATAGCGACGCACCCGCGTCGGTCCGCTGACCTTGACGTCGCGCTGCACCTCCTCCTCGTAGATGGTCTGGCCCAGTTCCAGGGTCACCAGCGCCACGGTGAGCAGCCCGATCGCTTCCAGCACCACGTTGAAGCGGTCGCGCACCACCAGTTCGCCGCCCGGGGTCAGGCCGTGCCACAGCTCCAGCACGGCCATGCAGATCAGCCCGGCCGCGCACAGCAGGAACAGCAGGATGATGAGGAAATGCCCGCCGCGGAACAGTTTTTCCATGTGCGTGTCCGTCGCTGCCCCCTGTGTGGTGGGCGAGCATAGGCGCCAGGCGCGTCAGCGGCGCGCGAAGATGCAGCGCTGCCCTTGGGACGGCGCGGATACGGCATTGCCCGGAGCACCGTGGCGGGCGTGCGCAGGGCAGGAGCGCGTTGCGCGCGGCACCGGCTTTCCGCGGCAAACCTCAGCGCGCGGGCAGACCGGCCTGGTACGCCTGCAGGTGGCAGTACGCCGCCATCAGCAGCGGCGCGTCCTGCCCGGCGGCGCGGGCGCGGACCAGCATGTCGCCGACGATCTGCTGCGCTTCCACCTGTTGCGCGGCTTCCAGGTCGCGCAGCATCGAGGCCTTCATCGGCGAACCCGGCTGGGTCAGCAATTGCAGCGCGCTGGCCTGCGCCGCCTCCGGCACCGGTTCGCCGGCCGCCGCGGCCACTGCCGTGCATTCGACATACAGGCCACGCACCAGCGCCACGCCATCGTCGCTGGCGACGATGCGCCCGATCGGCGCACGCATCAGGCAGGTGGCCGCGGCCAGCGCGGTGAGGAAGGTGTACTTGATCCACTGCTCCTGCGCGATCCGCGGCGCAGCCAGATGATCCACGTCGGCCTGCGCGCACGCCGCGGCCAGGGCGCGCACGCGCGCGCTGTCGGCGCCGCGGCCGTCGCGTTCGCCGAAGGTCAGCGAGGCCGGCTTGGCCAGGTGCTGAATCGCGCCGTCGGCGTCGAGCACCGCGCTGATGAAACAAAGCCCACCGATCACCCGCTCCGCACCGAAGCGCGCATCCAGCGCCCCATAGTGGCGCAGGCCATTGAGGATCGGCAGCACGCTGGTGCCGTCGTGGACCGCCGGCGCCACCGCGTCCAGCGAACTTCCCAGGTCGTAGGCCTTGCAGCTCAGCAGTACCAGATCGAACGGCCGCGCCTGTGCCGCGCTGTGCAGCGTCTCGGCGGTGAGCGTGCTCACCGCGATCGCCGCGTCGCCGCGCGGGCTGCGGATGCGCAACCCATCGCGTTGCAGGCGTGCGGCCCGTGGTGGTCGCACCAGAAAGCTGACATCGACGCCGGCCTGGGCCAGGCGTCCGCCGAAATAACCGCCGGTCGCGCCGGCTCCGAGAATCAGGATACGCATGAGACGTGGATCGCCATGGGGTGGGAGGCGTCCGACTGCGGGAACGCATGCCGGCAAGCGAGCGCGCGTGCGGTCCTGTCGACGATGCGGCGCAATCGGCCATGCCGTTGCGCCGCACCAAGACCTGCACGCATCAGGGTGACCCATGCAGCGGTACCCGGTGCGGCTCAGCTCTTCTTCACCAGCTCGACGCGGCGGTTCTGCGACTTGCCCTGCTCGGTCGCATTGTCCGCCACCGGGTCGGCATCGCCGAAGCCGGCCGCAGTCAGACGCGACGCGTCGATACCCTGCGCGACGAGCCCGGCGACCACCGCCTTGGCGCGTCCTTCCGACAGCGTCTTGTTGTGCGCGGCATCGCCGGTGCCATCGGTATAGCCGTTGACGGCCAGCTTCAACGCGGGGTCCTGTTTGAGCAATTGCACGACCTGCGCGATCTGCGGCTGCGAATCGGGCAGGATGTCGGTCTTGTCGGTGGCGAAGTTGACGTGCAGGGCCACCTTGCCGGTCTTGTCGATCTGCGTCTTCAGTTCGCTGGCCGGCAGCAGGCTGGCGGTGACCTGCAGCGGCTTGGTCTCGGCGATCAGCAGGCCGCCGCCGAACTGGTAGCTGCACAGGTGGATCCAGATATCGCGATCGGCGCGATGCACCACGAAGACCTGTACGGGGTTGTTCCAGACATCGCCCAGGCCGCTGTTGTACTTGGTGGCGACGTCGCGCGGCCACTCCTTGATCTTCTGCGTGGCCGCTTCGGGGATCCGGCCGTCGAAGATCTTCTTGCCGCCGAGTGCGGTGACCACCGCCTCGATGTTGCGCGACAACTCCAGGTCGGAGAAGGTCTTGCCCTGCGCCGCATCGATGTGCGCCGACCAGACCTTGCCCTCGACCGGTTGCAGGCGATCGCCGGTCCAGAACGGCACCTGGTCGAAGTCCGCGACGTCCGGCGTGCTGCCGGTGACATAGCCGGTGGGCAGCGCGATGTAGGGGAAATCTCCCAGTGGGACGTCGGACACCGGCAGGCTGGCAGGATCGAATGCCGTACTGGCGGAGGACTGGGCCGCGGGAGCTTCCTGCGCGCCGCCGGCGGTCGCCGCGGGGGCCGTCGCCTGATCGTCGGGATGTGCGGCTTGCTCGTGCTTCTTGCAGGCGCTCAGACTTGCGATGACGGCCAGGGCCAACGTCGCCGCTACTGCTCTTTTCACAGTGATACTCCTTGTCGGGGGACGAACCAAACTAGTGTAACGGCGCGATCGGCCGATCTTGCTGCAGAACCATGAACCCGCGTCGACCAACAATGGGCGACACAGGTTTGAGTCGCAGCAGAGGCGCGATCAGTGCGTCAGGTCGGGTGGCTGGAACAGCGCATCCGGCTGCGGGCCGTAGTCGACGCGTTGGATGTCCCATTGCTGTTGCTGTTCCAGCCCGGTCTTGCCGCGATAGGCGAGCACCAGGCCGGTCTCGCGGTCCAGCCACATCGTGCCTTGCCGGGTCCTGCCGGGCCCAGCCGGGTTGGCCAGGCGGTACCGCCATTGCACCGCGTCACGGCCCGCGCGCAGGCCGCTGTCGCCACGCTGGCAATCGGCGAACATGCCAAGACCCGCGCAGGGGTGCTCCGGATCGAAGCGTAGCGGCCAGCGCATCCCGGGAACGGGCATCGCGCCGCCCTGCTGGCCGACGATCCAACCGGTGGGTGCATCTTTCGCCAGGATCAGCGCATACGACCGACCGCTGGCATCCTGGAACTGGATCCGCAACGCGTCGTCGCGAAAGAACACCATCGCCGGCTGCGCCGCGCCGCGCGGCTGGATCCGGCTCAGGCCGCCGAGCTCGTTGGTCGTCACCTGGGCGACGCCCGAGAACGCACCGTCTTCGGCATGTACCTCGCCGAAAGCGGCCTGGCACAGTACCGCAACGCAAGCCAGCAGTGCGCACCGACGCATCACTTGTCCAGGTTGCCCTGCGTATAGATCGGCGACTGCATGCGCACGATGGCGTAGCTCTCGATGGGCAGGCGATTGGTGAATGGCTGCAGCGGAGAGGATTCGAACGTGCCGGCCTTCAGGTACTGCGACTTCCCGCCAAGTACCCAGCCGACGAAGGGAACCACCAAGGGTGCGTCGTAGACCACCTTGATCTTGAGGATGTTGGCGTCCTGCACATTGACACCACTGCTGCCGACCGCGTCGCTGCGGTAGGCGAGCGTGTCGTTGGGCAACGCGTACTGGCCGTTGTACTGGCGTTCGCGGAAGTTGCTCCATGCGGCGCGCGTGGGATTGATGACGGTGATGCGGCCGTGCAGGGTGAGGTCGGCGAAGGCCTTGGCGTACGCCATCTCGACCGCGGCCTGGCCGGTGTCGTGGGCATATAGCGGCATCATGCCCTTGGCGAAGCCCTTGCGCATCTCCATGCGATCCACACCGCTGACCGCACCCGCGCGCGCGGCCATCAGCGCGGCGTAATCGAGCGTGGACTTCATGCGGTACAGCAGCACCGCCTGGATGACGGCGAGCAACAGGAACAGCAGTACCGGCGTGATGATCACCAGTTCCACCATGGATTGGCCGCGCATCGACGAGCGGCTGCGCAGGGCGCGGACGCGTGCTTTCATGACATGGCTCCAGTAGAGGAAGGCGCCGGCGCGGTGGCGCGCCAGTGCCAGTGTTCGCCGCGTTGCGGTTGCAGGCGGTCCAGCGCGCCGCCGTGGAACTCGATGGTGGCCGCGGCCCGCCGGCACATCGCGGTGCGATACGGTCTGACATTCTCGCGCCACTCCAGGACGACATCGTCGTGGCCCAGGAACACCAGATCCAACGGATAGCCCATGCCGATGGTATGCACGCTGGCGCAGGGACGGATCAGCAAGGCCTCCGATCCATCGGTGGCCAGCGCCGGGCGCGCCAGCAGCCCGCGCGCGCGCGACCACCAGGTGTCCGCCGCCCATACCTGCGGGATTGGGATGCCGGCGCTGCGCTCGATACATCCACGCTTCACAGGATGCCCTCCTGCAGCATCTTCAAGTAGATGAAGTAGCCGAGGAACAGGAAGATGAGCGGGAAGAAGAACATCACCAGCGGCAGCATCATCTTCACCGGTGCTTCCAGCGCCAGCTTCTCGGCGCGCAGGAAACGTTCCTCGCGGCGCTGGTTGGCCTGTGCGCGCAAGGTGTCGCTCAGGTTGGCGCCGACCTTGTCGGCCTGGATCAGTGCGCTGGTGAAGCTGGTGATCTGCGCGATGTCCATGCGCTCGGCCATGCGCCGCAGCGCCTCGGCACGGGGCAGGCCGGCGCGCAGGTCGCGCAGCATGCGCGAGAACTCCTGCGACAGCGCACCGGCCGGTCCCTTGGCCACCGCCTGCTCGATGCCGCCAGTGACGTTCAGGCCGGCCTCGACCGACATGGTGATGAAATCCAGATAGACCGGAAGGTCGCGCACGACGGTCTTCTGCCGCGCCTTGCGTCGCTCGCCCAGCCACAGCGCGGGGTACAGCCAGCCGAGTACGCCGCCGAACAGCAGGCACATCAGCCCTGAGCCGATCCCGAGATGGCCGAGCATGCCGGTGCACAGCAGGAAGAAGGCGATCACCACCAGCGCACTGGCCATGCGCAAACCATAGAACTCTTCCGGCGTCAGCGTGTAGTCCTGGCCGGCCGCCTGCAACTGGCGGTGGGTCTGTTCCAGTTGCGCCACACTCAGGCGCGGGGCGATGCGCCTGGTCAGCACCGTCACCAGCGGCCACATCAACTGCATCAGTCGCGGCAGCGGGTCGTAGTAAGTACGGTCTTCCAGTTCGACTTCGCGGATCACCCCGCGCGTGCCGATGACCACCAGTGCGACGGCGCCGGCGGCAAGAAGCGCGATGAGGACGAGCATCCAGGTCATACGTCGATCGTCATGATCTTCTTGCAGAGACGATAGCCCAGGTATTCCATGACCAGGCAGATGGTGATCACCACCCAGCCGTGCCAGCTATGGAACATCGGCTGCATGGTTTCGCTATACATCAGGCTGAGATAGCCGATCAGGAACACCGGCAGCATCGCCATGACGATGCCCTGCAGGCGGCCCTGCGCCGTCAGCGACTTCACCTTCTTCTCCATGGTCAGGCGCCGGCGCAGCGTCTCGGCCAGGGTCGCCAGGGTTTCCGCCAGGTTGCCGCCGACCTCGCGCGAAATATTGACCGCCGAAACGAACAGTTCGGCATCGGTAATGGGCACCCGCTTGCTGAAGTTCTCCATCGCCTCTTCGGCGCGAAGGCCCATGTGTTGTTCGCGCAGCACCAGCGCCAGCTCCTGCGCCAGCGGCGGTTGACCATCGTGGACCAGCACTTCCATCGCCGGCGCGAAGCCGACGCCGGCGCGCAGGCTGCTGGACAGCATCTGCAGCGCGTCGGGAAGCTGCTCCTGGATCCGCTCCAGCCGGCGCTTGCGCAGGAACGCGTAGACCTTGCGCGGCGCGAAGATCAGGAAGATGCCGATCAGCACTGCGATGACCAGGCTCCCGGTCAGCATCCACACCAGCAGCGGGATGATCACCATTACCACGGCGCTGATCATGTAGACTTGGGCCGGATCCAGGAACAGGAACATGTCCGCCAGGTTCATGCGCGCCTGATCCATGAAGCTTTCGCGGTAGCGCTTCAGGAACTGCTCGCTGGAGCGCGCGATCAGCAGGAATGCCGTCACGGTCCCGGCGAACACCAGCAAGGCGATCAGCCACAGTGCCATCAGCGCGCGCTTCCCTGGTTGCGGAAGATGCCCAGATCCACCGACACGCCGCGTTCGGCGAGTTCCTCGTAGAACTCGGGCACGGCGCCAGTCGCGACGAAGTTGCCGGCGACCTTGCCGTCAGGGCCATGGTAGGTGGTGGGCTTGAACAGGAACAGGTCCTGCATCTGGATGGTGCCGCTTTCGATGCCGGTGATTTCGGTGATGTGGCTGACCTTGCGGGAGCCGCAGGGATAGCGGCGCTGGTGCACGATCAGGTTGACCGCCGACGCGATCTGCTCGCGCACCACAACCATCGGCAACTCCATGCCGGCCATCATCACCATCACCTCCAGACGCGACAGCGTCTCGCGCGGATTATTGGCGTGCGCGGTGGTCAGCGAGCCTTCGTGGCCGGTGTTCATCGCCTGCAACATGTCCAGACACTCGCCGCCGCGGCACTCGCCGACCACGATGCGGTCCGGGCGCATGCGCAGCGCATTCTTGACCAGGTCGCGGATGGTGATCTGGCCCTTGCCCTCCATGTTGGGCGGGCGGGCCTCCAGCGCCACCAGGTTGGGCTGCACCAGTTTGAGTTCGGCCGCATCCTCGATGGTGACCACGCGGTCGCCGTCCGGGATGAAGTTCGACAGGATGTTCAGCAGGGTGGTCTTGCCGGAGCCGGTGCCGCCGGACACCACGATGTTGCGGCGCTCGCGCACCGCCATGATCAGAAACTCCAGCATCGCCTCGTTCAGCGAACCGAACTTCAGCAGGTCCTCGCCCATCAGCCGGCGCGTGGCGAACTTACGGATGCTGATGCTCGGTCCGCGCAGGGCGACCGGCGGGATCACCGCATTGACGCGCGAGCCATCTTTCAAGCGTGCGTCGACCAGCGGCGAGCTTTCGTCGATACGCCGCCCCAGGGGCGTGACGATGCGCTCGATCGCGGCCAGGCAGGCGCGCTCGTTGGAGAACACCACGTCAGACTTCTGGATGCGCCCGGCACGCTCGATGAAAATGTCGTCGTGCGAATTGACCATGATTTCGGTGACGGTCGGATCGTCGATCAGGTCTTCCAGCGGCCCCAATCCGATCGCCTCGTCCAACACCTGCTTGGCCAGTCTGCGCGGGCTGATGTCCGCGGGCAGATCGCTGAACTCGCGCTTGAGGATGTCGTCGATCAGGTTGATGGTGCTGTCGCGCAGCGCGCTGTCGTCCATGCTGCGCACGTCCATGCGTCGCAGGTCCATCTGCCGTACCAGCGCCATGTGCAACTTGGTACGCCAGGTGGCGATATCCGATGGCGGCGGTCCGGCTACCACCATGTCGGTCGCGGCGGGCGCCGCCGTCTGGCGATCGGGCGCGGCATCGGTGGCTGCCGTGGGCGCGTCCGTGGCCCGGCCCGCCGCGCCGTCGTTGGCGGCGGGCGTCTGTCGGACGATGCGTGCATCGTCGCCGCTGACCTTCAGCATGTACTGGCCGATGCGGATCTCGTCCTTGCCGTCGATCGGCCCCTGTTTGGCCAGCACTACCTTGCCATTGAGCGTGATCGGCTCGCGTCCACCCAGCGGCAGGATGAACACGCCTTCGTCCTCGCGCAGCAGAGTGGCGTGCTTGCCGGCGATGTTCCAGCCCTGCAGCATCACCAGATTGGCATCGGCGCGGCCGATGCCGCACTCGCGGTGCATGCATTTGACCTGACGCGTGTCGCCTCCTGGCGTATTGATCAGCACTGTGAACATGGCGGTGAACCTTGCGCTCCGTGGGGTGGATTACTTGATCAACTTGTCTTGTCGCGGACTGATTTCGTTCTGCAGCTCCTTCTCGATCCCTTCGGCACGCTGCAGGTCCTGCAGGTTCTCCGGCGAGGTCGGGCTGACGATGCGCGGGGTCACGAAGATCACCAGTTCGGTCTTGTTGCCGCGGAAGCCATCGGAGCGGAACAGTTTGCCGAGGATCGGGATGTCGCCCAGCAGCGGCAGCTTGTCCACGGCCTTGGAGGCTTCCCGATCGAGCAGGCCGGAGATGACGATGGTCTGGCCGGCATTGACGTTCAGCTCGGTCTCCACGCGTCGTGTCAGGAAGCCGGGAACGCCCTGTACCGACACCGACGGATCGATCCGGCTGACCTCGGCCATGATCGAGGTATTCACCTGATTGGACGAGTTGACCGTCGGGTTGATATTGAGGCGGATGCCGTATTCCTTGTACTCGATCTGGGTCTGGCCGAGAATCGACGGCACCACGATCGGCACTTCGCCACCGACCAGGAAGGTCGCGTTGCTGCCGCTCTTGGCGCTCAGCTTGGGCTGCGCCAGCACCCACGCCTTGCCGCGGCTCATCAGCAGGTTGATCTTCGAAGCGATGGTGGTGGCAATGCCGAAGTAGCCCTGCGGCCCGGGCAGCTTGGTAGGCAGCTGATCCTTGATGTCCTGGAACGTCTGGTTGTTCTGCGGCAGCACGCGGAAGTAATTGTTCGTGGTCACGTCGCGGATCAGACCGCCAATCGGACCATCGATGGTGCTGTCCCATCGGATGCCCAGATCTTCGACCGAGTTCTTGTTGAACTCCATGATCGACACGTCCATCTGCACCATCGGCCGCATGCCCACCGGGTCGGCGCCGGCGAAGTTCAGCACCTGCGGATAGATCTTCTGCAACGCCTGGATCTTTGCCGTGGTGGCGGCGTCGATGTCGTTGCCCGAGATCACCACATTGGAGCCGATGGCCCGCACGGTGACGCCCGGCGTGTTGCCCAGCAGTTCGCGCACGGTGTCGGCCGCGCCTTCGGACTTGCTGCCACCGACCGTCACGTTGACGTCGCGCTGGCTGCCATCGGCCATCCACAGGTGGACGTTGGTCTCGCCGGGCTTGGTGCCGATCATGACCAGTTCGGACTTGCCGACCGAGAAGACGCTCAGGACCTCGCCGTCGCCGACCGCGATACGGCGCAGCGCACCGGGTACCCGCCGCACCACGGCCTCGCCGGCATAGATGCTTTGCGATGGCTGGATCAGCGGAGCGACCGACGGCTTCCTGTCGCCGGCCAGGGCGACGCCGCCACCGCCCGACGAGGAACCGCTGCTGCCCAGTTCCTGGATCTGCGATTCCATCGTCTGCTTGAGCTGGTCGACCTGGCGTCCCTGCGCCATCAGTCGCGCCTGCTCCGCTGACGTGGCATCCGCTGCCTGTCCCGCCGCCGGTGCCGGCGATGGCACCACAGCATGCGCGGCCGGCCGTGATGCCGTGCCGGTGGTTGCGGCCTGTTGTGCCGATGCGTTCCATCCCCCGATGCCCGCCAGCAACAAGCCGGCCAACCATGGCGCCGATGTCCCGGCCTTGCTCCTGCGACGGCGTGTTGCTTGCGTCATGCTTAACCCTTTCCGCCAATGATGAACTCAACGCGGCTGCTTCCGCTGCCCGTGCTTGCCGGATCTCCCGATCCGAGCGATCGCAACAACTGACTCTCGCTCATGCCCGTTGCCGCGCCGGGCGAGGTGTCCTGAACTTCGCGCAGCAGCACGCGCACCGCGCCCACCTTGGAGGCGACGGCCAGCTGCTTGGCCTGGTATTGATCCAGCTCCAGGGTGACGCTGGAAAAGCCGGTGGACGTGTTGGATTCCTCGCCTTCCTTCGGCGTCGGCGTCTCGCCGATACGGCTGCCGGCCGCCAGCACCTTGATCTTCTGCAGCAGCGGGAACACCTGCGCGCCCGATGCCTGACCGCCAGCACCGCCATTGCTGCCGGTGGAAGCGTCCTTGACGAAGAAGATGTCGATGAGGTCGCCTGGCGCGATCATGCCCGAGATCGAATTGTTCTCGTCGACGCTCATCGTGTAGGCGACCTTGCCCTTGGGAATCAGCCGCGAGAACTGGTCGTACAGCGGGACCAGGGCGCTGGCGCTCAGCGGTGCGCCGCCCCGTGCCGGCGCACGCAGTATCCGGCCTTCGAACTGGGTGTGGTTGTCGGGCGTGACGGCGTCGGCGGGCGCGAATTCGGCCGGGACCGTGCGCAGCGCCAGATCGCTGCCCTGCAGGATCGCCCCTTGCGGCAGATCGTTCACCGGGACCGCGACGTCGACCATCGGTCGGTTGTCCTGAGTGCGTTCGGCGACCGTAGTGCGGATATAGCTGACCGCAATGAAGGCGGCCAAGCCGGCCATGACCACCGCGATCAGGATGAAAAGGACGTTCTTGCTGAGTTTGGGTTTCTGCATTGAGGAGGCGCCGTCGGGCAGGTCATCGCGAGGGAAGAGGGATCACCCCACCAGTACGTCGGACGCCGAGATGGCGTAGACGAAGGCGGCATAGAGATCTTTCAGGGCTGTCACCACCTCGGTGATCAGGTCGGGCTTGGCGATCAGCACGATCACCAGCGCCATGACCACCACGGTGTATTCGATCGTGGACTGGCCGCGCTGCAGGCGCCGGCAGCGCAGGGCGTGCGCGTTCATTCGACCACCGCCACGATCACGGTGCCGGTCTGCCCGCGGCTCGATGTTACGGTGACGCGATCGTCCCGCCGGGTGAACCGGGAGACGCAGTGCGGGCTGCTCGCGGTGCAGGTCGAAGAGGAGCCGTCGCGCGCATAGCCCTGCCCGGCGAAATACCGCGCGTAGTACTGCTGGTTCTGCAGCGGCGTGTAGCGGTTGAGCATGCTCAGTGTCCTGACATGACGCGGCGTGTCCATGTAGACGATGTCCTCGGCGACCTGCGTGTCCGGCAGACGGCCGAAGCCCTTGCCGACCCCGTCGGCGGGGAGGTTCTTCTTCGGAATCTCCATCACGCCGATCTGGCCCTGCGTGCGGTTGGCATCGCCGCTCAGTTCCACGGTGATGTAGTAGCCGCTTTTGGTCATGTGGCCGAGCACGGTCTTGCTGCCGGCCGGCGTCGTCACGACAAGATCGCCCCATTCCTTGCGATAGAACTGCTCGACCTGCCGTGGCGACTGCGCGACGCTGAAACGGCTGGCGCGCATCGCGATGCCGTTGTAGAGCATATGGTCGGATACGACCTCGCCGGACGCCTCGTCCGGGACCGGTACATCCGGCCAGTCCACCGCACGTGCCGGCTGCGCCGCCAGCGCGGACAGGAGCACGCCCAGCCCGCTGGCGAGCATGCGATGGCAGCTACGGGCGTTCATGGCTTGCCCGGTTTGACCGGATAGTTGGCCAGCTTGTCCGAAGGAACGACATCCGGCTCGATGGTGCCCAGCTCCAGGTCGCCGAGGGAGCCGACCATCGGCAGGATCGGCTTCAACGGCTTGACCATGTCGAAGATGCGATCGAGGCCGGCGAAGTAGGAGGCAGGCGCCAGCGGACGCACGGCGCTGACCACGCTACGCGGGCCGCTACGCGGACCGGAGGCATTCCAGGCGTCGGTCAGCAGGGTCTGGTGTCGCTTGTCGACCAGGTTGAGATTGTCCAACGGTTCCAGGAAGTGCGCAGGCCGCCCGTCCGCCGTCTTCAGGTCGCGATAGTTCAGCGCCACTTCCGCGGTGACATAGCCGTTGCGGTTGGGCGGGAATGCGCCGTCGGCAAAGTTCCGCGGTACCAGAGCGGCGGCGTTGTCCATGTAGCCGGGCGAGCCGCCGTTGGCAGTCCGCGTGATCGACAGGTCGCCTTTCTCCAGCAGCTTCCGGTTCGAGAAGGTGTTGAGCATCTGGTCGGCGAACGCACCGTTGGCGTTGCCGGAGGCGCGGCTGGTGATCGGCGCGTCGGCATCGGCGAAGTTGCGGTCGAGCGCCCTGCGCTGCAGGAAGGCGCGGCTTGGCGGTTGATAATTGCTGGCCACGCTGGCTTCCCAGGCGGCGTTGCGCGCCGCCTGCATCGCCATCTGCTTGCCGTGCCCCAGCTTGGCAACGACCGGAATCAACAGGAACAGCGGCACCAGCACGGCAGCACACACCGCCAGCTCCACCATCCCCTGTCCGCGCATCCTGCGCGCTGGTGAAAAGAACGTCGTCTTCATCCTGCGTCCTCCTAGTTTTCTTCCTTCTCACCCGCCACGTTGGAAGGAATCAGACCGCTGCCGAGGCTGAACGACTTGACCTGCAGCACGCAGCCGTTGCCGCCTTGCAGCGGCTTGGCTTCCAGCGGAATGGCCTGCAGGTATGCGCCTGCGCCGTCCACGGTGCAGCCGGCCGCATCGCCGGGGGATTCGGAAAAGCCCCACTTGGTACCGCCCGACCACATGCACACGTCCTGCTTGCCGTTCTCCCAGCGCGTGCAGGGCTGGCCCTTGATCTGGCCTTCGCCCGACAGCTTCCAGCCGATAGCCTGGACGCTCTGGCGCTCCTGCGTGCGCGCGCTGCTGTCGATCGGCATGTACATGCCGTTGGCGTCTTCGATGGCGTCCTTGTCCGTGTGCTCTTCCAGTTTGACCATGCAGGCGGCCTGCGCGCTGTCGCCATCGGCGCCGAGGGTCCAACTGACCTGATGGGCGAACTGCCGATGCGCATCGATCATGATCTCGACCTCGCCGGTTCCCAGCTTGGCTTCTTCCTGCGGCGAGAGGGCGCGGGTCGGCATGCCCGAGCCGCGGCAGGCCTCCAGCTTCGCCTGGTAATTCTTGCGCTCCAGATTCTCGCCGCCGATGCGCGACTCCCAGGTCAGCACCACGTGGAGCGCAGGCAGCGACTTGACGCCGCTCTCGGAAGAAGAGGATGCCTCGCCGGCATCGCCTTCCGGCGCTTCGTGCGACTGGCAGCCTGCGGTGAACGCGAGCGAGGCCGCGCAGGCCAGGGCCAGGGCGCGGGATCGGTTGGTCGATAACATCATGGAGCGGCCACCAGAAGTGTGCGGTCGGAGATGGGGGTTTGCACCAGGCGTGCCTGCCAGTAAGGACTGAACAGACTGCCCTTTTCGAACTTGCCGTCGCCTCTGCCCCAGACCGAACGCCGGAAGGCGGTGAGTTCGTAGGGCCTGTTGAAGTAGACCTGTGCGCTGGCCATCGCGCGCAATTGCTCGCCCCGCGCCTGGTCCTTGAGCTGCATGCGTCCGCTTCCCATCTTCAGTGCGGAACTGGTGCGGGCCTTGTCGACCTTGGTGCCGACTTCGACCGTGTAGATCGGCCCCGCATTGGCACCTTCGGGCTGCTGCGAGTAGGCATCCTTGACGTCGTGGTAGCGCGGACTGATGCCATAGCGGTAGCTGTTGATGAAGGCGTCGTTGCGCTTGAAGTCCGGGACGACGGCCGGGTCGCCTTCGATGAATCTGCCGGCGATGTCGCTACTCCGGGTGCCGTTGTAGGCCTGGTAGCGGCGGCCGTCGTAGGGCGATGTCCAGCCTCGCCCGTTGTTCATGCCAGCGAAGAAGTTTGGCTTGCGACCATCCACCGCCTGCGTGCCGCCCCAGCCGATCGGAAACTTGAAGGTCTTCAGGAACAGGGGCAGGCGGAACTGGAAGGCATCCACGCCCGACCAACGGTCGTACTCGACCATGTCGGTGCCGCCGTTGTTGTTGAACACGCCGAAGGCGGTGCCGTCGCGTGCGCGCGTGAAGGTATCGCGCGAGGCCATCACCACATTGCGGTAGCGTTCGCCGCCCTTGTTGGTGCTGGTCAGGCCGCGACGCTGACCCGGCGTATAGCTCTCGAGCTGATTGCCGGCCGACAATACGTTCTTCGCCAGTACGCCCTTGCCGACCACGGTCAGATCGGCATCTGGCACGTTGTCCTTGACCACCTTGCTGGCCATGGCGAACACGTTGGCTTCCGAGGCGAGATCGCCGACTGCCGCGTCGGCAGCCAGCGCGTAGGGATGGTCGAGGAATTGGTCCAACCCGCGGACGGTGATATCGGCCATTCGCAGAAAGCCTTGCCGGAATACCTTGAGGGCGGCATTGAGCGCTGTCATCGCGCGATCGATGGCGATCAAGGCTTCACCGAGGCCCGGCACCCAGAACAGCAGGACTTCGGCGAACTTGTTGAATTTTTCGAAGTGGACCGTGGTGGAGTGGACCATGGTCAGCCAAGAGTTCAGGCTGACGACCTGCGCGACCGCCACCTCGTTGGCGACGCGTCCGCGATTCAGATAGGCAGCGAAATTGCGCGCGCGCGCCTGCTCGACGGCGATGCTGTAGGCCGCGGCATCGGCGGCGTTGGTGAGTTCGACCTTCTTGCCGACCACCTGTCCGGTATTGAAGGTCACCAGCAAGCCAACGCACAGCACCATCAGGAACACCAGCACCATCGGCATGGCCTGACCTTGCATCCTGGAACGGACACAGGTCGGTCCTGGCGCGACCGTCGTGGTCGAGGGATCGGCGGCGGCGATGATCACCATGCGGCTTCCTTCGGGCAACACCACGCCGAGGGCACGACGCGAGCGTCGGACCCGGCTGGTTCCATGGATTGGGGGCTAGCGGATGTGCAGAAGCCTGCATGAGGCTCCTGCCGACGGGGCAGGCCACCATCTGCCCGCCTCCGGGCAGATGGTGGCAAGAGCGTTACTTGTTGCCGTTGTAAGCGGCCATGCCCTTGTCTTTGTCGGCCTGCGCCTGCGCCTTGCCAGCGTTGGTGCCAGCGCGGTTGATCATCTGGCTGGCGTCCTGCTTGCCCGACAGTTCCTGCGCCATACCGGCGACCTGGCTGCGGACGGTGCCGCCGAAGAACGTGAACACGCCGATCGCCGCGATCGCGATCAGGGCCACGATGATGATGTACTCGGTCATGCCTTGGCCTTGCTGCTTGCGGCCGAAGCGGATGGGCTTGCGTTGGATCTTCATCTGATTCCTCTCCTTGGCTCGATCGCCCAATCACCGGCAACACACATACATGCCAGCGGCAACGTGTGGCGACATGGGTTCATTAAGTGAAGTCGTTCACGGAGACGAAGCTGGTCTCCGGCCCGCGCTTTACGTCCAGTAAAGAGATGGTGTGTAGCGGACGTGTGCACTGTAGCGTCGGCTTATTGCCGTTACAAGAAAACTAGCGTTAATAAATTGGCGCTTAACAAGATACACATCACATTATAGAGTCAAACTTCAGACGCGTGCGATCCCGTATGGAATATGCAATTGTGAATCCGGTGCACTCGCGCCGTGCGCGCCGTCGGATTCGCATGTGATGCGTAGCGGATATTCCGGTGCATGAAACAGGCTGCAATCCGGGACGCGGCGTGTATCCACCGCGACGCGGCGATTGGGGGCACGGTGCACTCAGGGCCCGGCACGCCGGATGCGACGCTCCTCAGTGCTTGCTGACGTGGTGCAAGGGCCGGATGCGCCCCGCGTCGATTCGCCTACCGGGCATTGGCACCGATGGCGAGAGGCTGTGCGCCGTCCTCGCCGTGCCGTATTGGCGCAGCCCTTGGGCGACGCAAGATGTTCTCTGTGGCGACGACGCCTGGCGTCGTGCCTTGGGTGGCGTCAGCCGCCTGGAAGGTGGGGCGCTAAGGACGCTGGGGCGTCAGCTCCGCAACCCCACCCCGCGCCGCAGCAGCCACAGCGCCAGCGCCGCCAGCACCGCGACGAAGCCCAGCATCAGGCTGTAGGCCACCCACACCGGCACGTCGCTGCTGCCGAGCAGGCCGTAGCGGAAGGCGTTGACCATGTAGAAGATCGGGTTGGCGTGGGTGGCGGCCTCGGCCCAGCCGGGCAGCAGCTTGACCGAGTAGAACACGCCGCCCAGGTAGGTCAGCGGGGTCAGGATGAAGGTCGGCACGATCGCCACGTCGTCGAACTTCTTCGCGTAGACCGCGTTGATGAAGCCGGCCAGGGAGAAAATGGTGGCGCCCAGCAATACCGTGGTCAGGGTCACCAGCGGGTGCGGGATGCGCACCGGGGTGAAGAACATGGCGATGATCAGCACGATCACGCCGACCATCAGCCCGCGCAGCACCGCGCCGGCGACGTAGCCCCACAGGATCACCCAGTTGGGCATGGGGCTGACCAGCAGTTCTTCGACGTGGCGGCCGAACTTGGCGCCGAAGAAGCTGGAGCTGATGTTGCCGTAGCTGTTCTGGATCACACTCATCATCACCAGGCCGGGAACGATGAACTGCATGTAGCTGTAGCCGCCCATGTCGCCCACGCGCGAGCCGATGAGCCCGCCGAAGATCAGGAAGTACAGGGTCATGGTGATCGCCGGCGGCACCAGGGTCTGGCCCCAGATGCGCAGGATGCGCTTGACCTCGCGGCGCACGATGGTGCCCAGCGCGACCCAGTTGCGCTGGGCGGGCGTGGCGTCGGAAACGGGGAGGGTGGAATCGGTCTGGGAAGTCATGGTCGTCGCCGTGGGGGCATCAGGGAGTGGCGGACGGCGTGGCCGTGCCGGTCGTGGCCGCAGCGGCATCGCGGTGTTCGCCGGTGAGGCGCACGAACAGTTCCTCCAGGCGATTGCTCTTGGTGCGCATGGAGCGCACGCGGATGCCGGCGTCGCCCAGTGCGGCGAACACCCGGTTGAGGTCCATCGCCCGCGGCATGTCCAGGTCCAGGGTGTGCGCGTCCTGGGCGAGCAGGGTGGTGCCCTCGATCGCCGGCAGCTGCGCCGGCAGCTCGCCATCGATGTCCAGCAGGAAGCCTTCCACGTCCAGCTTGGCCAGCAGGGCGCGCATCGGCCCCTGCTCGACGATGCGGCCGCGGTCGATGATCGCCAGGTTGCGGCACAGGCTCTCCGCTTCCTCCAGGTAGTGGGTGGTGAGGATGATGGTGGTGCCGGCGCCGTTGATCTCGCGCAGCACGCGCCACATGTCGCGGCGGATCTCGATGTCCACGCCGGCGGTGGGTTCGTCCAGGATCAGCAGGCGCGGCCGGGTCATCATCGCGCGGGCGATCATCAGCCGCCGCTTCATGCCGCCGGACAGGGTGCGGCTCATCACCTGGGCCTTTTCCCACAGGTGCGCGCGCTTGAGTTCCACTTCGGCCAGGCGCTCGGCCTCGGCGCGCGGCATGCCGTAGAAGCCGGCGTAGTTGACCAGGATATCGAAGGGCTGCTCGAACAGGTTGAAGTTGATTTCCTGCGGCACCAGGCCGATCAGGCGCATCGCTGCGCTGCGCTGGCTGCTCAGGTCGGTGCCGAACACCTCGACCTGGCCGGCGCTGAGGTTGACCAGCGAACTGATGATGCCGATCAGGGTCGACTTGCCGGCGCCGTTGGGGCCGAGCAGGGCGAAGAAGTCGCCGGGCAGGACGTCCAGCGACACGCCGTGCAGGGCCTGCACGCCGTTGTCGTAGGTCTTGCGCAGGTCGCGCACGCGCAGGGCGGGCGCCGGCGTCTGGGGAGAAAGGGCAGGTGCGGGAGTCAAGGCGGGCCTTCGCGCCGCATCGACGGCGCAGGAGAAGTGCAGCCGTTATTATAGAAGACCTCGTGGGGTCGCCCCCGGCCACAGACTGTTGCATCCCCGTGCCTGCCCAATTCCCGCTGAAACTGGTCGACCGCCACATGCTGGCCCCGGCCGTCGGCCACTACCGCTTCGTCCGCGATGACGGCCAACCCCTGCCGTTCGTGCCCGGCCAGTTCGTGCAGGTGCACTTCCACTATGCCGATGGCACCGCGACCAAGCGCAGCTACTCGCTGGCCACGCGTCACGATCCGGCACAACCGGCCGATGCCACCGTGGAGATCGCGGTCAGCTTCGTCGCCGGCGGCGCGGCCACCGCGCTGTTCGAAGGCCTGGAGATCGGCGGGCAGGTCTGCGCCAGCGGACCGTATGGACGTTTCTGCCTGCAGCCGGGCGACGCCAACCGTCGCTATCTGCTGATCGCCACCGGCACCGGCGTCACGCCGTACCGCTCGATGCTGCCGCTGCTGGAAGCGGCGATGGCCGAGCGCGGCGTGGAAGTGGTGCTGCTGCTGGGCGCGCGCACCCCGGCCGAACTGCTGTACGGCGACGAGTTCCGCGCCTTCGCCGATGCGCATCCCGGTTTCCGCTTCGTGCCGTGCTTCTCGCGCGAGCTGCCGGAGGCGCCGCATGCGGATGTGCGGCATGGCTACGTGCAGCAGTTCCTCGCCGAGTTCGCGCCGCAGGCCGACGGCGACATCGCCTACCTGTGCGGCAATCCGAACATGGTCGACGCCTGCTTCGATGCGCTGAAGGAGGCTGGCCTGCCGGTGCCGCATATCCGCCGCGAGAAGTACGTCAGCAGCAAGTAACGGCCGCTGTCGGCGCCGGACATCCCGCGTAGGCGCGGCTTCAGCCGCGACCGCCACACCTGCGGTCCGTCCAGGGCGAAGCCGCATGTTTCCGAAGCGTCGAGCGCGCTTCGCGCCCGTACCCTCACCCCAACCCCTCTCCCGGGGGGAGAGGGGCTCGTTGCGCTGGCTTGCCGGTGTTTTCGCGTCGTTCGGGCAAGGCGTCAGCAATAGGGGGTGCGTTGGCGCAGGACATCCCGCGTAGGCGCGGCTTCGGCCGCGACCGCCACACCTGCGGTCCGTCCAGGGCGAAGCTGCGTGTTTCCGAAGCGTCGAGCGCGCTTCGCGCCCGTACCCTCACCCCAACCCCTCTCCCGGGGGGAGAGTGGCTCGTTGCGGGCTTGCCGGTGTTTTCGTGTCGTTCGGGCAAGGCGTCAGCAATAGGGGGTGCGTTGGCGCAGGACATCCCGCGTAGGCGCGGCTTCAGCCGCGACCGCTTCACCTTCATGTTCATCTAGGGCGAAGCTGCGTGTTTTCGAAGCGTCGAGCGCGCTTCGCGCCCGTATCCTCACCCCAACCCCTCTCCCGGCGGGAGAGGGGCTCGCTACGCTGGCTTGCCGGTGATTTCGTTTTGTCTGTAAAGGACGCTTGACAGCCGACCTTGGTGCGCGCATTCTCCTGTCAAGCGTGCTTGACAGGGGGGCGGCACGGCATACGCGGCAGCCGCGAGGGTGCCGGATCGGGGATCGGCTGAGTATCGGGGACAGATGATGGGCAACTGCAGGCGCAACGCGATCGTGGTGCTGTGCGTGAGTCTGGCGCTGCTGGCGGCGGGGGCCTGGCTGCCGCTCGGCGGCAGCGATTATCTGCGTGGGGTATGCATGGGCGTCGGCATCGGCGGCCTGTTCATGGCGCTATTGATGTGGTGGTCGCGGGGCAGCCTGGCCGACAGCGCACCGCGGGCGCTGGCAAGGCGCTATTACCGCGAGTTCTTTCCGCCGATGGGCGCCTACGTGGTGGTGATGCTGTTCTGGAAGCGCCTGCTCGACAGCGTCGACGCGCACTGGCTGCGCGTGGTGGTCGCGCTGCTGCCGGCATTGACGTTGGCGCTGGTGATCCGCGCGGTGGCGCGTTTCGTGCGCGACTCCGACGAACTGCAGCGGCGCATCGAGCTGGAATCCATCGCCATCGCCGCCGGCCTGACCTGTGGCGTCTACATGGCCGCCGGCTTCCTGCAGGCGGCGCAGGTGATCACGGTGCCGGCCTCGAGCGCGATGCTGTGGGTGTTTCCTGCGCTGTGCATGACCTATGGGGTGGTCAAGGTCGCGAACGCGCGCCGCTACCAATGAACAGCCGCATCCGCGAACTGCGCGAGGCGCACGGCTGGTCGCAGGGCGAACTGGGCGAGCGGTTGGGCGTGTCGCGACAGACCATCAATGCGCTGGAGACCGGCAAGTACGATCCGAGCCTGCCGCTGGCGTTCCGTATCGCGCGGCTGTTCGCGCACAGCATCGAGCAGGTGTTCCTGTTCGATGAGGCCGAGTAAGCGCGCACTCCGTTCCATGCCCCACCGGGCACCGACGACGCCATGTTCCGGCATGGCATTCTGCAAGCCATGAACTCAAGGATGCGAACCATGCGACACCCTTCCCGGCCGTTCGCCATCGCGGCGGCCACCCTCTTGCTCGCCGCCTGCCAGGCGGCCCAGGCACCGACGCCGCAGACATCCGAACGCAGCTACGGCGCGCTGCGCTTCCACCCGTGCACGCTGACCAATCCGGTGGCCTCCAACAACGTGCCGGCGCAGTGCGCGCGCATGGCGGTGGCGGAGAATCCGGCGGCGCCGAACGGCCGCAAGATCGAACTCAACATCGCCTGGCTGCCGGTCACCGGCGAGGGCGGCAGCGACCCGGATCCGGTGTTCTTCCTCGCCGGCGGTCCTGGCCAGGCCGCTACCCAGGTCGCCAGCATCGTCGACATGGCGCTGCGCGAGACCCGCAAGCGCCGCGACGTGTTCCTGATCGACCAGCGCGGCACCGGCCAGTCCAATCCGCTGAGCTGCCTGGGACCGGACGGCAAGGAGATGCCGCTGGCCGATCCGGCGCGCGCGCCCACCGCGAACGAACTGGTCGACTACGCGCGGCGCTGCGCACAGTCGCTGCAGGGCCGCGCCGATCCGCGCTACTACACCACCACCCAGGCGATCGGCGATCTGGATGCGGTGCGCGCCGCGCTGGGCGTGGACAAGATCAACCTGATCGGCGGCTCCTACGGCACCCGCGTCGCCCAGCAGTACGCGCGCCGCTACGCGCCGCACGTGCGCAGCGTGGTTATCGATGGCGTGGCGCCGAACGACCTGGTGGTCGGTGGCGAGTTCGCCACTACCTTCGAGGATGCGATCGCCCTGCAGGCCGAGCAGTGCAAGGCCGATCCGGCTTGCGCCAAGCGCTTTCCCACCGATACCCGCACGCAGTTGCGCGCAGTGGTGGAGCGGCTGCGGCAGGCGCCGGTGGAGGTGGACTACCGCGATCCGGCCAGCGGCCAGAGCCGCCACGACCGGGTCACCGCCGACACCGTTACCAGCCTGGCGTTCTCGTTCTCCTACGCGCCGCAGACCGCGTCGCTGCTGCCGCTGGTGCTGGACGAAGCGGCCAACGGCCGCTACGGGCCGCTGATGTCGCTGGCAAAGATGATGGGCGGGCAACTGGACGGGCAGATGAATCGCGGCATGCAGTGGTCGGTGATCTGCGCCGAGGACGCCGACCGCTACCGCGCGCCGCAGACGCACGACACGCTGCTCGGTCCGGAAGTGGCGCAGATGTTCTTCGCGCCCTGCCCGGTGTGGCCCACCGGCACCCGGCCGGCCGACTTCACCGCGTCGTTCACCTCGACCTTGCCGGTGCTGCTGACCTCCGGCCAGCTGGATCCGGTGACGCCGCCGCGCTACGCCGAGCGCGTACTCAAGGGCCTGCCCAACGGCCGTCACCTGGTGGTGCGTGGCCAGGGCCACGGCACCATGACCCTGGGCTGCATGCCCAAGCTGCTCGGCCAGTTCTTCGAGACCGCCGATGCCAAGCACCTCGATGCCACCTGCCTGGACGCGATGAGCGGCGTGCCGGCCTTCACTTCATTCAACGGATGGGAACCATGAGCTGCGCAGCGTTCGACAGGGAGGGGCACGCATGATCGTCGCCGACAATCTGCACAAGGCATTCAAGACCCGCGCCGGCGCCGTGCAGGCGGTGCAAGGGGTCAGCTTCCAGGCCGCCGACGGCCAGATCACCGGCCTGCTCGGTCCCAATGGCGCCGGCAAGACCACCACCTTGCGCATGCTGTACACGCTGATGGCGCCGGACCAGGGCCAGGTGCGCGTGGACGGCATGGACGTGGGCCAGGATCCGATGGCGGTGCGGCGCGCGCTGGGCGTGCTGCCGGATGCGCGTGGCGTGTACAAGCGGTTGACCGCGCGCGAGAACATCGCCTACTTCGGCGAGCTGCACGGGCTGTCGGCGGCACGCATCGCCGAGCGCACCCGGTTGCTGTCGAAGGCGCTGGACATGGACGACATCCTCGACCGCCAGACCGAAGGCTTCAGCCAGGGCCAGCGCACCAAGACCGCGATCGCCCGCGCGCTGGTCCACGATCCGCGCAACGTGATCCTGGACGAACCCACCAACGGCCTGGACGTGATGACCACGCGCGCATTGCGTGGCTTCCTGCGCGAGCTGCGCGAGGAAGGGCGTTGCGTGATCTTCTCCAGTCACATCATGCAGGAGGTGGCGGCGCTGTGCGATCGCATCGTCATCATCGCCAAGGGCACGGTGGTGGCCGCCGGTACCGCCGATGAACTGCGCGCCCTCACCGGCGAACCCAATCTGGAAGACGCCTTCGTCAAGGCGATCGGCAGCGACGAGGGACTGCACGCATGAGCCTGCTCCGTACCGTATTCACCGTGATGCGCAAGGAATTGCGCGACCTCTCTCGCGATCGCCGCACCCTGGCGCTGGCGCTGCTGCTGGGCCCGCTGCTGTATCCGGCGCTGATCCTGGGCATGGGCGCGCTGGCCGAGAGCCGCGTGCGCACGCAGATCGACAAGCCGCTGGACATTCCGGTGATCGGCCGCGAACGCGCGCCGAACCTGGTCGCCTTCCTCGCCGCGCAGGGCTTGAACGCGGTCGCGCCGCCGAAGGACCTGACCGGCGCGATCCGCAGCCAGGACGTGGACCTGGCGCTGAAGATCGACGAGGACTACGCCAACGCCTGGCACGAAGGACGCCCGGCGCTGGTGGAGATCATCAAGGACAGCACCCGCCGCGACGCCGACATCCCGACCCAGCGGGTGCAGGCCGCGCTGAGCATGTACGGCCAGCAGGTCGGGGCCTTGCGCCTGCTGGCGCGCGGCATCGATTCGCAGGTGTCGCGGCCGCTGGATGTGGCACTGCAGGACCTGGCTACGCCCGAGGCCAAGCGTGGCGCGTTGCTGGCGATGCTGCTGCCGGTGCTGCTGACCATCACATCGTTCATCGGCGGTGCCTACCTGATCCTCGACGCCACCGCCGGCGAACGCGAGCGGCAATCGCTGGAGCCTCTGCTGGCCACGCCGGCCTCGCGCAGCGCCATCGTCAGCGGCAAGATCGCCGCCGCCTGCGTGGTCGGCCTGGTGTCGCTGCTGCTGACGCTGCTCGCGTTCAAGCTCAGCGCGCAGGTGGCCAGCGGCATCGGCCGCCAGCTCAACGTCAGCTTCGTGGCGATGCTGCAGATGCTGTTCGTGCTGCTGCCGATGCTGTTCATCGGCACCTCGCTGCTGACCTATCTGGCGGCCTCGGCCAAGAGCATGAAGGAGGCGCAGAGCCACATGACCTGGCTGATGCTGCTGCCGATGCTGCCGGGCTATGCGTTGATGGTGTATCCGCTGAAGACCACGCTGTGGCAGTTCGCGGTGCCGTTCCTGGCGCAGAACCAGATGCTGATGAAGATCATCCGCCGCGAGACGATCGATCCGCAGATCTGGGCGGTGTACCTGCTCACCGGTTTCGGCCTGGCCGCGGTGCTGTGGCTGGCGGCGGTGCGCCGCTACCGGCAGGAACAGCTGGCGATCTCCAGCTGAGCAGGAGGCAGCGCGCGGGCCGGGTCCGCGCGCTGCACGCCCGTCGTCGCGGAGACGCGCAGGAAACGCGATCGTGATGCACACTCGCTGCGCGCAGCGGCGTTGTCCGTCCTGCCGATGCTTCCTCCGCAGCGAGCCTTTGCATGTCTCCAGATCCACACGATGCCCCAGCAATGATGGCGGCCGGCGCCGGGCGCCTGCTGGTGCTGGGCGAGGCGCGCATCCCGCAGCCGGGAAGGGTACGCTGGCTGCGGGCGCTGCTCTGGGCGATCGCGTTGCTGGCGCTGATGATCGTCGTGGCGACGGCAGTACCGCTGCTGTGCGCCAGGCTGCTTCCGCCGGGCGCGGATCGGTTCGCGCCGTATGCGACGGCGCTGACGGCCGCCGTGCTCTACGCAATCGCGGTGCGCCTGGGCGAGCGGCGCTGGCCGGCGGAACTCGCCTGGCGCGCCGCGCCCTTGCAGTTGGGCGTGGGGCTGCTGTTGGGGGCGGCCATGTTCGCGGCGGTGATGGCGATCATGGCGGCGTTCGGCGTCTACACGATCCGCTGGACCGGGGCGGCGCCGCTGTGGGCGCCGCTCGGGAAGGCGTTGCAGGCCGGCGTGGTGGAAGAGCTGATGTTGCGCGCGATCCTGTTGCGGCTGCTGTGGCGCGCGTTCGGGCCATGGTTGGCGTTCGCACTGTCGGCGCTGCTGTTCGGCCTGGCCCACCTCGGCAATCCGAACGCGAGCGTGTTCGCCGCGTTGTGCATCGCGGTGGAGGCGGGCGTCATGCTGGGCGCGTTCTATGTGCTCAGCGGCCGGCTCTGGGTCTCCATCGGCGTGCATGCGGCCTGGAACTTCACCCAGGGTTATCTGTTCGGCGCGGCGGTATCGGGGACCGACATGGGGCCGGCGATCGCGCGCAGCACGGCGCAGGCCGGGGTGCCGGAATGGTTGAGCGGTGGCGCGTTCGGTCCGGAGGCCTCGCTGCCCGGCTTGCTGGTGTGCACGGTGGTGGGCGCGATCGCGACCTGGATGGCCTGGCGCAAGGGGCGCTTCGGCGTCTCCGCGCGCAGTGCTGGCATGACACCGACGTCCTGATCGCGCTGGTCGACGTGTTGCGGTCGGCGCGGTGTTGCGCCTGCGCTTCGCTGCGCGCCCGGCCGCTGCCGGGCACGCAGGTGTCATTGATGGGCTCAGCCGCCGGGATTGAACGCCAGCGTGCGGCGGGTGGTCACCGGCGCGCCGACCGGTTCGAAGCGCCAGCGCTTGGTGGCGTTCAACGCCTCGCGGTCGAACACCCGCGGCGGCGTGGAGCGCAGCACGCGCGCATTGGTGACCGCGCCGTCGGTGCCGACGGTGATCTCCACCAGCACTTCGCCCGCGGTACCCGAGCGCAGCGCTTCGGGCGGATAGCGCGGCGCCGGGGTGCTGATCGGGCGCAGCGTCTGTGCGGTGGCGGCAGCGGCCGGCGCGGTCGCGGGGGCCGCCGCCGGTGCCGGCGCCGGTTGCGCGGTGGCGGCGGGCGTGGCGGGACGCGCGGCGGCCTGGCGTTCGGCCTCCTGGCGTGCGCTCTCGCGGCGCGCGGCCTCCTGCTGTGCGGCGATCTGCTGCGCCGCCTGCGCCTCGCTGGCCTGCTGTTGCGCCTGCTTCTGCTGCTCGGCCGCCAGCTTGGCCTTCTGCTCGGCGTCCTTCTTGGCCTTGTCGGTCTCGTCCTGGCTGCGCTGGGCCACGGCCTCCATGCCCTTGCTCACGCCCTGCTTGAGCCGCGGCAGCGCCGGCGCCTGCGGATCCATCTTCTCGATCAGGCCGATCAGGCGCTGGGCCTCCGGGAAGTCCTCGCGGTTGATGCTCTGTTCGGCGGCGATCAGCGTGTACGGCATCAGGTCGGTCAGCGCGCTCTTGACCCCGGCGTCGTCCGGCTGCTTGTCGCGCAACGCCAGGTAGTACTCGACCGCGTTGTTGCCGGCCGGTGCATACATGCGGTTCTCGCGCAGCGCCTGGCTGGCCGAGTCGTGCAACTGTTCGGTGCCCATCGACTGCACCTTGGCCGAGACCGCCGGCTGCGCCGGTGCGTTGGCCGCGGCGGTGGCGGGTGCAGCGCTGGGTGGTGCGGCCTCTTCCTGCTTGGAGCAGGCCGCCAGCGCGGCCAGCAACAGGATCGGCGCGACCCGGCGCGCCTTGGCGAGTGTGGTGAGTTGCGACATGCGTCCCCCTGAATCCCCGGTGTTGGCAATCAACGATGCGACGGCGGTGCGTTCGCGGTGCTGCGGCCCCCATGCCGCCAGCGCACCCCATCGGTCAATCTAGCATCCGCGGCCGCCGCGTGCGTGGCAGCCGCTGCCATGCGGCAAAAAGCGTGACGCGGCGCGCGCCGGTCAATGCGCCGGCCGCGCCGGCGCGGACGCGGACATGATCCGGTCGGTCCAGGCGATGCCGATCGCCGACAGGATGAAGATGCCATGGATGATGGTCTGCCACAGCACGCCGGTGGCGGTCAGCGTCGCGCAGCTCTTCAGGTCCACCGTCCCCACGGCGCTGGCCAGCTGTTCCGGCGAGCACATCGGCATGCCGCCGAGCGCGCCGACCGCGATGAAGGTCTTGAGCAGGTGGATCGAGGAGATGCCGATGATCGACAGCGCCAGCTTGACCTTGAGCACGCTGGCGTTGACGTGGCTCAGCCACTCCGGCTGGTCCGGATGGCCCTCCAGGCCCAGCCGCGACACGAAGGTCTCGTAGCCGCCGACGATCACCATCACCAGCAGGTTGGAGATCATCACCACGTCGATCAGGCCGAGCACGATCAGCATGATCTGCTGCTCGCCCAGGCTCGGCGCCTCGTGGATCAGGTGCCACAGTTCCTTGCCGAACAGGAACACGTAGACGCCCTGGGCCACGATCAGTCCCAGGTACAGCGGCAACTGCAGCCAGCGCGAGGCGAAGATCAGGTTGGACAGGGGATGCAGGCGGGGCCGCTCTGGAGTCATGGCGTGGTCTGGAATGCTGCGTTGCGGGAGCGGCCAGGGTACCCGGCCGGCGATGACGCTGCCAAGCCGGGGGCCGCCGCTACACTCGGGATCCCCTGTCCAGGAACGCCGCCATGATCGATCTGTACTACTGGCCCACCCCCAATGGGCACAAGGTCACCCTGTTCCTCGAGGAAGCCGGGCTGGACTACACGCTCAAGCCGGTCAACATCGGTGCCGGCGAGCAGTTCGCGCCCGAATTCCTGGCGATCTCGCCCAACAACAAGATGCCGGCCATCGTCGACCACGCCCCGGCCGACGGCGGCGCGCCGCAGAGCGTGTTCGAATCCGGCGCGATCCTGCTGTATCTGGCCGAGAAGACCGGCCGCTTCCTGCCGGCCGATCCGCGCGGGCGCGTGGTCGCGCTGGAATGGCTGTTCTGGCAGATGGCCGGGCTCGGCCCGATGACCGGGCAGATGGGGCATTTCAACGTCTACGCGCCGGAGAAGATCGGCTATGCGATCGAACGCTACGGCAACGAGGTGCGGCGCCTGCACGGGGTGCTGGACAAGCGTCTGGCGCACAGCGCCTACCTGGCCGGCGACGACTACGGCATCGCCGACATGGCCAGCTACCCGTGGATCGAGGTGTACAACGGGCTGACTCCCGACTACGCCGCCTTCCCGCACCTCAAGCGCTGGCACGAGGCCATCGCCGCGCGCCCGGCCACCCAGCGCGCCTACGCCTTGAAGGAGCAGGTGAACCCGAACGCGGGCAAGCCGCTCAGCGACGCCGAGCGCAAGCACCTGTTCGGGCAGCGCTGAGCCGGCGCGCTTCTCAAATCCCGGGCGCACGCGCATCATCCGTGCGCTCGGTGCTCCATCAGGAACCTTCATGCGCTCTCTGTTCGCCGCTCTCGCCCTCATGCTCGCCACCCCCATCGTTCCCGCCCACGCCGAGAAACTGACCCTGGAGGCCATCACCGGCAGCAAGCCGCTGTCCGGGCCGACCCTGATGAAGCCCAAGGTGGCGCCGGACGGCTCGCGGGTGACCTTCCTGCGCGGCAAGGACAGCGACCGCAACCAGCTGGACCTGTGGGAATACGACATCGCCAGCGGCCAGACCCGCATGCTGGTGGATTCCAAGCTGGTGCTGCCCGGCACCGAGACCCTGAGCGACGAGGAGAAGGCGCGTCGCGAGCGCCAGCGCATCGCCGCCTACACCGGCATCGTCGAGTACCAGTGGGCGCCGGACGCGCATGCGCTGCTGTTCCCGCTCGGCGGCGAGCTGTACCTGTACGACCTGCGCAAGAGCGGCAGCGCCGCGGTGCGCAAGCTCACCCACGGCGAAGGCTTCGTCACCGATCCCAAGATCTCGCCCAAGGGCGGCTACGTCAGCTTCGTGCGCGGGCGCAACCTGTGGGTGATCGACCTGGCCAGCGGCCAGCAGCACCAGCTCACCCGCGACGGCAGCGAGACCATCGGCAACGGTGTGGCCGAGTTCGTCGCCGACGAGGAGATGGATCGCCACACCGGCTACTGGTGGGCGCCGGACGACTCGGCGATCGCCTTCGCGCGCATCGACGAAACCGAGGTGCCGGTGCAGAAGCGCCCGGAGGTCTACGCCGACCACACCGAGGTGGTGGAGCAGCGCTATCCGCAGGCCGGCCAGCCCAACGTCAAGATCCAGCTCGGCACCATCGCGCCGCGTGCCGGCGCGCAGCCGCAGTGGATCGACCTGGGCAAGAACCCGGACATCTACCTGGCGCGGGTGGACTGGCGCGATCCGCAACGGCTGACCTTCCAGCGCCAGTCGCGCGACCAGAAGCGCCTGGAGCTGATCGAGGCGACCCTGGCCACCGGCAAGCAGCGCCTGCTGATCACCGAGACCAGCCCGACCTGGGTGCCGCTCACCTACGACCTGCACTTCCTCAAGGATGGGCGCTTCGTCTGGGGCTCGGAGCGCAGCGGCTACGAACACCTGTACCTGGCTTCGGAAGACGGCCGCACGCTGCGCCCGCTGACCCAGGGCGAGTGGGTGGTGGACGAACTGCTCGCGGTGGACGAGGCGGCCGGCAAGGTCTATTTCTCCGCGACCAAGGCGTCGCCGACGCAGACGCAGATTTACGCGGTGCCGCTGGCCGGCGGTGCCATCGCGCAGCTGTCCAAGCCCAATGGCACGCATGCCGCCAGCTTCGCCAAGAACGCCAGCGTGTATGTCGACAGCTGGTCCAACACCACCACGCCGCCGCAGATCGAGCTGTTCCGCGCCACTGGCGAAAAGATCGCCACCCTGCTGGTCAACGACCTGGCCGATCCGCAACACCCGTATGCGGCCTACCGCGCCGCGCAGCGTCCGGTCGAGTTCGGCACCCTGACCGCCGCCGATGGCAAGACCCAGTTGCACTACCGGCTGATGAAGCCGGACGGGTTCGACCCGGGCAAGCGCTACCCGGTGGTGGTCTATGTGTACGGCGGTCCGGCCGCGCAGACCGTGGTCGACGGCTGGCCCGGCCGCGGCGATGCGCTGTTCGACCAGTACCTGGCGCAGCACGGCTATGTGGTGTTCTCGCTGGACAACCGCGGCACGCCGCGCCGCGGCCGCGATTTCGGTGGTGCGCTGTACCAGCACCAGGGCACCGTGGAAGTGGACGACCAGTTGCGCGGCGTGGCCTGGCTGAAGGCGCAGCCGTGGGTGGATGCGGCGCGTATCGGCGTGTACGGCTGGTCCAACGGCGGCTACATGACCCTGATGCTGCTGGCCAAGCACAGCGAGGCCTATGCCTGCGGCGCCGCCGGCGCGCCGGTGACCGACTGGGGTCTGTATGACAGCCACTACACCGAGCGCTACATGAACCTGCCCAAGGCCAATCCCGATGGCTACCGCGACAGCCGCGTGGCCGCGCACCTGGACGGGCTGACCTCGCAACTGCTGCTGCTGCACGGCATGGCCGACGACAACGTGCTGTTCACCAATTCCACCTCGCTGATGAGCGAACTGCAGAAGCGCGGCAAGCTGTTCGAGCTGATGACCTATCCGGGCGCCAAGCACGGCCTGTCCGGCAGCAACGCGCTGCACCGCTATCGCACCACCGAAGCCTTCCTGGCGCGCTGCCTCAAGCCCTGAGTGCGCCGTTCCGCTTCCACCTTCCCGCTTCCGCACGACAAGGAGTGACGTCATGTCGAGTCCGCCACCGCTGCCCGGCACGCCCGGTCCCACCTCCACCACGGCGCTGCCACCGGCCAAGCGCGGCTGGTGGGCACGGCACTGGAAGTGGGCGGTGCCGCTGATCGTGCTGGTGCTCGGCGCCCTGCTGCTGGCGTCGATCGCGGTGTTCGTGCTCGGCATCGCGCGCGTCACCAAGTCGTCCGAGCCGTACCGGGTCGGTGTGATGGCCGCGCAACACGACCCGCGCGTGGCGGCTGCGCTGGGCGCGCCGATCAAGGACGGCATCATGCCCAGCGGCAGCTTCAACAGCAGCGGCGGCGGCAGTGGCAATGCCGAGCTCAGCGTGTCGCTGCACGGCAGCCGCGCCAACGGCACCCTGTACATCGAAGCCGAGCGCCATGCGGGCGAGTGGCACTACACCACCTTGCAGGTGTTGCCGGATGCGGGTGAAGCGATCCCGCTGCTCGATGCGCTCGGGCAGGACGCCGAGGACGAGGACGAAGAGGCGGACGGGATGGCGGTCGAGGCGCCGCCGGTGCCCGCCACAGACGTCGACGACAGTGCCACGCCGGCCGAGGCCGACGCGACGAAGTAAGCAGCGGCGAACGATCTGCCGCGCCGCGTGGTGCGGTGGGGCCGCCTTGGGTAGGGCGCGATCGCACCGCCCATGTCCTGCAATCATGCGCTCTGCTGCCGGCACAGCATGTGCGCGACCGCGGCGGCGTGGTCTCTTAACCCACATGCTGCACCGCGGCGTGGCGGCGGCCATGACCTCCGGCAGATGGCCGAGCCGGCACGCGCCGCGTACGGTCCTGACATCATTCTGTCGGAGCTGTGCCATGAAGCCACGTGTCCTCGCCATCGCCCTGACCCTGGCACTGGCGACGCCCTTGCCGTTTTCGGCGATGGACGCGGCGGCCGCACCGGCGGCCGCATCCGCCACGCGCGCGCCGGCCTGGGTGGAGCGCAGCAATGCGTTCGCGCAGATCCTGCTGCAGGCGCAGGCGCCGTTCCAGGCCGAGGAAGTGAGCTTCTTCGGCGTGCCGGGATTCGACGACCAGGTCTCCGATTTCGGGCCCGACAACGCGCGGCGTTTCCGCGAGGCGACCGCTGCCGCGCGCCGCACGCTGCAGGAAAAACTGCAGGTGGAGCGCGATCCGAACGTGCGCCAGGATCTGGCGATCCTGATCCACGCCGCCGACCAGTCCATCGAGGGCAGCACGCTCAATGAGCGTTTCTTGCTGCCATGGACCGACGCGCCGCAGCACGTGTTCGGCGGCATCAACAACCTGTTGTCCGAGCAGGTGCCGGCGGCGCGCCGCGCCAAGGCGCTGCTACGGCTGCAGCGCTACGTCGGCCTGGCGCCGGGCAGCACCTCGATCCTGATGCTGGCGCGGCAACGCTACGAAGAAAAGCGCGCCGACGGCAACCTCCTGCAGCCGACCAGGCGCGAGGTCGAGCAGGCCTTGAGCAACGTCGACACCTACGCCAAGGGCATTCGCGCGCTGTTCGCCGAGTACAAGATCACCGGCGCGGATGCGGCGCTGGCGGCGCTGGACAAGCAGTTCCAGGACTACGCCACCTGGACCCGCACGGTGGTGCTGCCGCAGGCGCGCGAGGATGCGCGCCTGCCGCCCGAGCTGTATGCGTTCCAGCTCAAGCAGGTCGGCATCGACATCGCACCGCAGGTGCTGATGCAGCGCGCGCAGCTGGAATTCATGGAAACCCGCGCGGCGATGCAGCAGCTGGCGCCGCAGGTGGCCGCGGCCAAGGGCCTGCGCGGCGACGATGCCCGCGACTACCGCACGGTGCTGCGCGCGCTCAAGCGCGACACCATTGCCGACGACAAGCTCGAAGCCCACTACCGCAGCGTCATCGACCGCATCGATCCGATCATCCGCCAGCAGCGCATCGTCGACGTGCCGCAGCGGCCGATGCAGATGCGCCTGGGCTCGCCGGCGGAAAGCGCCGCGCAACCGGCGCCGCATTTCCGCCCGGCGCCGCTGGTCGGCAACACCGGCGAGCAGGGCACCTTCGTGCTGCCGCTGGGCAATCCGGACAGCGCCGGCAAGGGCGAGCACTACGACGACTTCAACTTCGGTGCCGCGGCATGGACGCTGAGCGCGCACGAGGGCCGGCCCGGCCACGAACTGCAGTTCACCGCCATGGTCGAGCGCGGCGTGTCGCTGGCGCGCAGCCTGTTCGCGTTCAACTCGGTCAACGTCGAAGGCTGGGCGCTGTACGCCGAGGCCGAGATGGTGCCGTACGAGCCGCTGGACGGACAGTTGATCGCCTTGCAGTTCCGCCTGCTGCGCGCAGCGCGTGCCATGCTCGACCCGATGCTCAATCTCGGCCTGATCGACCGCGAGCGGGCGCGGCTGGTGCTGGAGAACGACGTCGGCCTGTCGCCGGCGATGGCGCGGCAGGAACTGGACCGCTACATGGTGCGCGCGCCCGGCCAGGCCGGCAGCTACTTCTACGGCTACAGCCGCATCCTGGAACTGCGCATGCGCACCGAACTGGCGCTGGGCGCCAGGTTCGACCGCCTGAAGTTCAACAACTTCCTGCTGGACCAGGGGCTGTTGCCCCCGGACCAACTGGCCGCGGCGGTGGACGAGGAGTTCGTGCCGTCGCAGCGCAAATGAGCGCTGCCGGGATGCACCGTTGGCGGCTGCACGCCGCCATCAGTGAGTGATTGGGTCGTTTTCCGGCCGCTGCCGTCCCGTCCAATCGCTGGCCTTGCCGCCGCCTACCTGGCAGATGCGCTGGCGCTCCCACCATGCGTTGTACGCAATGACGGACCACCCTTTGCAGTATTTGGTGCCGACGACCGTGGGGTAGGGGCAGTAGGGTGGAACCGGTGCCCATCCGCTGCCGGCACCTACGGGTCTCCAATGTCTGTTGGGCGATTTGCAGCCCTGCGTACAGAACACGAACGGATCGTTGGAACGGCAAGACAGATCCTCATAGACCTGCTGTGCGCCCGCGACGCCCTGAAATCCCAGGAACGCAACCAGAATCCATATCCACTGTTTCATCGCACTTCCCTCTGTCGAAAGCGGTCCATCCCAGACGTTCGGACCAAACGTGTCGCTACGTGGCGAGCGGCATCCCGAACCCGCACCCTTGAAGGGGTCCAGTCGATTCTGCCTGCAAATAGCTTAGCAAGGGTTTCAGCGGCGGAGGGTGCTCGCTGCCGGGCCAATCTGCTGGCCCGGGGGACCCGGACGATTCGTTTCGGGGGAGCGGTGCATGTGCCAGAGCCGGCGCATCGACAGGGCAGGTCAGCGGTTGCCGACCGACCTGACTCGATTCAGCGAGCGGGGGGCGGCGCAGGCTGCGGTCCAGCTGCCGCTGGCGCCTGCGCCCCCGGCGGCACCCAGATCGCCATGCCGGCGGCACGCTTCTGCGTGGTGGGGATGCCGATGCCCAGGCCGCCGCCGACGTGGCCGCCGTAGCTGCCCGCGCCGACCGACAGGCCGCCGCCGGAGCGCTGCGAGCCCACGCCCATCAGCACCACGCCGTTGGCGCCGAGCTTGGCCGCGTCGCGCTTGAGCCGGTCCACCGCCGCGTCGGTCTGGCCCTGGGTGCCGAAGCCGGCCGCGCTGGAGGCTTCGAGCTGGGCGATATCCACCGCCCCCGGCGGCGGCGCGGAGTAGATCTGCACCAGTGCCGGGTCGATCGGCGGGCGCGCCGCGCCGACCATGACCTTCGAGGAACTGGCGCAGCCGGCCAGGGCCAGCAGCAGCGCCAGCGGCAACAGCGGTCGGATGTTCATGGCCTTACCCCCGTGTTCGGATCTCACGCGATCATAGGCGGGCCGGGTGAATCGTGCCGAACCCGCCGCTGTCGCACCCTCGCAGGGCCGCCGTGATCCCCGTGCCAAGAGTTGGGTTGCCTGGCGTTCGCCGCGCGCTATGGTGCAGGCTCGCATTCGCACGGAGGCCGGCATGGGCCTGATCAGTCTGCTGTGGGGCATCGTGGCGTTGCTGTGGATGATCCTGGCCTTCATCCCGCTGCTCGGCTGGGGCAACTGGTTCCTGATCCCGTTCGCCGCGGTCGGCGCGCTGATCGCCGCGATCGGGCTGCTGTTCACCGCGGCGCCCAACCGCGGCCGCGCCAAGACCGGCCTGATGCTCAATGCGCTGGTGATCGTGGTCGGGGTGATCCGGTTGAGCCTGGGCGGCGGGGTGATCTGACCTGCGTGCCGGGCGACCGGCATGCTGTGTTGCAGCATGTCGCGCTGCGCACCGCGCCGGCGGGAGTAACATGCCCAGCCGACGGCGGCCTGCGCACGGGCCGCCCTGCGTTCACGCCGGTGCCGGCGGCGCGGCCTGCGGTGCCTGGCGGCATCGGCCGCGCGACTGGCGCGGCCTCCCAACATCCGCCCACCCAGGAGCCTGCACGTGGCCCATCCCCACTATCGCCCCCGGCGCATGCGCCGCGATGCCTTTTCGCGCCGCCTGATGCGCGAACACACCCTCACCGTCGACGACCTGATCTGGCCGGTGTTCGTGCACGACGTGCCCGGGCGCACCCCGATCGCGTCCATGCCGGGCGTGGAGCGGCTGTCGATCGAAGAACTGCTGAAAGAGGCCGAGGCCGCGCTGGAACTGGGCATCCCGGTGATCGACCTGTTCCCGGTGATCGACCCGGCCGGCAAGTCGCTGGACGCGGCCGAGGCCTGGAACCCGGACGGCCTGGCGCAACGCGCGGTGCGCGCGCTGAAGATGCGCTTCCCGGAGCTGGGCGTGATGACCGACGTGGCGCTGGATCCGTACACCAGCCACGGCCAGGACGGCATCATCGACGACCGCGGCTACGTGCTCAACGACATCACCGTCGAGGCGCTGGTGCGGCAATCGCTGTCGCATGCGCAGGCCGGCGTGGACATCGTCTCGCCCTCGGACATGATGGACGGACGCATCGGCGCGATCCGCCGCGCGCTGGATGCCGACGAACATCTGCACGTGCGCATCATGGCCTACTCGGCCAAGTACGCCTCGGCGTTCTACGGCCCATTCCGCGAGGCGGTGGGCAGCGCCGGCAACCTCGGCAAGGCCGACAAGACCACCTACCAGATGGACCCGGCCAACGGCGACGAGGCCCTGCGCGAGATCGCGCTGGACCTGGAAGAAGGTGCGGACATGGTGATGGTCAAGCCCGGCATGCCCTACCTGGACGTGGTGCGGCGGGTGAAGGACGAATTCCGCGTGCCCACCTTCGCCTACCAGGTCAGCGGCGAGTACGCGATGCTCAAGGCGGCGATCGGCAACGGCTGGCTGGACGAGCGCGCCTGCGTGCTGGAGTCGCTGATGGCGTTCAAGCGCGCCGGCGCCGACGGCGTGCTGACCTACTTCGCGCCGCAGGTGGCGCGCTGGCTGCGCGAGGCGCGCTGAGCCGGCGTCCGCTTGTTGGAGGCGCCTCCGTTGCGACGCCGTTCTCGGGAAGGCCCTGTCGCGACTGAAGGGCACCTCCAGCAACGGCGAAGGCCATTGGGAGGAGCGGTTCAAGCCACTCCTGCCATCGAGACAGCACATCATGCCGAGCCGCGGCAATGATGCGTCATTCGAGGTGCCCTGAAGTCGCTCCTGTACAGGCGGCGATCTTGCGATCCATTTGCGTGGATCTTCGTAGGCGCGGCGTCAGCCGCGCCTACGTATACATCGGCGTCATGTCGATGGTGTCGCCGCCGGCAGACAGCCCAGCCCCTGCAGCGTCGCCTCCACCGCCACGTCCAGCGGCGTATGCGGTTCTTCGCCGAGCACTTCCAGCAGCCGCGCATTGCGCATGCGCAGCGGGTGCCGCCACAGCGGGCGCATCTCGTGCAGTTCGCGCGCCAGCGGCCAGAACGGCTGGGCCAGGGTCAGCAGCGGCCACGGAAAGCGGCGCGTGCGCGGCGGCGCCAGGCCAAGGCGCTGCGCCACCCGCGCGATCGCGGCGGCCATCTGTGTGCCGTCGGCGTCCCAGTGCCCGTCCATGTGCAGGCGGGCGAACGCCGGCAGACGCTCGCGCCGCTGCAGCAGCGCCAGCATGGTCCGCGCCACGTCCGGCACATAGGCCCACTGGTGGCCCACGCCCGGGTCGCCCGGCAGGGTCACCGTCGTGACCGGCCGTCCTGGGCGCACCAGCCCCTGCGCGAACCAGCTGTTGCCCACGCGCGGGCCGAAGAAGTCGCCAGCGCGCACCACGATGGCGCGCGCGCCTCGTGCGGTCGCGGCCTGCAGGCGCCGCTCCAGTTCCACCCGGATCGCGCCCTTGCGCGTGACCGGGGCCTGCGGCGCGTCTTCGTCCGGCGCCGGATAGGCGTCCGGGCCGTAGTTGTAGACCGTGCCCGGCAGGACCACGGTGGCACGCTCGGCGATCGCTGCGGCCACGGTGTTGTCGATCATCGGCAGCACCAGCTCCGACCAGCGCCGGTAGCCAGGCGGGTTCACCGCATGCACGATCACCGCGCAGCCCCGGGCCGCCTGTAGCACGTCCGCCCGTTGCAGCGCATCGCCGCGGAGCCAGTGGATGCCGTCGCGCTCCGCGCTGGGGTGGGCGAGGCCGCGCTGCAGGGCGCGCACCTGCCAGCCGGCGTCGCGCAACTGCCGCGCCAGTTCGCCGCCGATGCCGCCGCTGGCGCCCAGCACCAGGGCCGTGGAAGAAGAAGAGGACATGGCAGCGCTCCGTCGGGGTCGGCGCTCAGTCTCGGTGCGGGTGCCGCAGAAGAAAATTGGCGAAGAACGCCGACCAGCTATACATTTCTGTATGGACAATACGATCGGCTGGGAACTCTACCGCTCCTTCCTGGCGGTGCTGGAGGAGGGCTCGTTGTCGGCGGCGGCACGCGCGCTGGGGCTGACCCAGCCCACGGTCGGCCGTCACGTGGCGGCGCTGGAACAGGCGCTGGCGGTGCCGCTGTTCGTGCGCTCGCAGACCGGCCTGCTGCCCACCGATGCCGCCCTGGCCTTGCGCGGGCATGCGCAGGCGATGGGCAGCCTGGCCGCGTCGCTGCAGCGCGCGGCGGGCCGCCACGGCGATGCGGTGCGCGGCACGGTGCGCATCGCCGCCAGCGAGGTGATCGGCGCGGAAGTGCTGCCGCCGGTGCTGGCGGCCTTGCGCCGCGCGCATCCGCAGCTGCGGCTGGAACTGGTGTTGAGCAACCGGGTGCAGGACCTGCTGCACCGCGAGGCCGACGTGGCGGTACGCATGACCCGGCCCACCCAGGACGTGCTGGTCGCGCGCCGCGTCGGCGAGGTGGCAGTGGCGCTGTTCGCGCACCAGGACTACGTGGACCGGCATGGTCTGCCGCAGTCACTGGAGGAACTGCCGCAGCACGCGCTGATCGGTTTCGATACGGAAACGCCGTTCCTGCGCGCCGCCCGCAGTGCGCTGCCGCCGTGGCGGCGCGAGGCGTTCGCGTTGCGCGCCGATAGCGACCTGGCGCAACTGGCCTTGCTGCGCGCCGGCTGCGGCATCGGTTTCTGCCAGGTTGCCCTGGCGCGTCGCACGCCGGCGCTGCTGCCGGTGCTGCCGCAGCAGGTGCGCGTCGGCCTGGAGAGCTGGATCGTGATGCACCAGGACGTGCGCGGCAGCGCCGCCTGCAGTGCCGTGTTCGCGGCCTTGGTCGAGGCGATGACCGCGCACACCGCCTGAGGGGCGTGCGCTTGCGGTGGCGGCCGGCTGGCGCGCACGCGCCTCCGGCCGCCCCCAACCCGGGCAGGGAATCAGGACGCTTTTACCAATCCCGACTCCCCACTCCCGAATCCCCGCTTACGGCAGCGTCAGCGCGATCGGGTTGGCCTTCATGCTGGCGCTGATCGCCGGGAACGGATCCACGCCGGACATGGTGATGACGTCGTTGATCGACACCACGTCGCAGTTGATGGTGCTGTCGTTGACGCACATGTAGGCGGCCGCGCCGTTGCCCGGTTCGTACACCGCCTTCCACACGTAGTTCGGGATCTGCACGTTGTCGGCGCCGATGCTGCTGCGCGTGCCGCTGTCGAAGGCCGGGCCGGTGACCACGTAGACCTCGCCGCGCTGCTTGGCCAGCTGACGCACCTGCTCTTCGATCCGCGCCCACTCGCCGGTGTTGAGCTTGTGGTCCTGCGGGACCACGTTGGCCATCGAGAAGGTTTCCTTCTCCGAGCTGGTGGTCGAGGCGTCGCCGGCCGGGGTCATGTGGCCGCGGTCGAAGCCGGAGTTGGTGTAGTCCGAGGTGTGCGAGCGGTCGGCGGCCGGGATGCCGGTCTCGTCGTGGAAGGAGCCGACGCGGCCGATCGATTCGGCGCCGGCGACCTGCTGGTCGGTGATGTGCTCGGCCGAGTACAGCGGACCCTTGGTCACGCCGGAGGCCATCAGCACGTATTCGGTATGGCAGACCTCGGTGGTGCGGCTGGTGATCGACGCGTCGAGCGTCGGCGCCTTGCCGCCGGCGTAGAGCGTGGGACAGCTGGTGGCGGCGCTTGCCGCCTGGGCGGCGAACAGCGCAAGCAGGGCAAGACAACCGCGCAGGGAGACGGACATTGCAGGAACCTCGGCTGGTCAGGGGAGGTGAAGAAACTGGCGAGATTCGATGTCTGTCGGGTGACCGCTGGATGTGCCGCAAATGGCAACTGCGCCGTGGGTCACGCTTGGCGGTAGACGCCGCGCGGCGACGGATCAATCGCATGCGATAAGCGTTCTCATTTACAATGCGCGACCGCCCTGTCCCGCACTGCGCCGACGTGATCAAGTCCTTGTTGTTCCAGCTGCACTGGCTGCTCGGCATCAGCGCCGGGCTGGTGCTGTCGGTGATGGGCCTGAGCGGGGCCACGCTCGCCTTCGAGGACGAGATCGTGCGCCTGGCCAATCCGCCGCTGGCCGCCATCGCCGCGCGTCATGCCGCCGGCGAGCAGCCGCTGCCGCTGGCCGAACTGGCGCGGCGCCTGGACCTGGAAGGGGCGCACCGCAGCAACCGCGTGTTGATCGATCCGACCGGCACGCGGCCGTCCGCGGTGCGCCTGCCGGGCCGCGACGCCGGCCGCCTGTACTTCGACCCCTACACCGGCGCGGTGCTGCCGGCGCCGCGCCTGGATGGGTTCTTCTCCTTCGTCGAAGACCTGCACCGGCGCCTGGCCGCCGGCGAGCGCGGCAAGGCGGTCACCGGCGTTTGCGCCTTCGTGCTGATCTTCTTCTGCCTGTCCGGCCTGTACCTGCGCTGGCCGCGGCGCTGGTGGAGCTGGCGCGCCTGGTGGGCGGTGGAGTGGAACCGGCAGGGGCGCAGCTTCCTGTGGAGCCTGCACTCGGTGATCGGCACCTGGTGTCTGCTGGTGTACCTGCTGATCGCCGCGACCGGGCTGTACTGGTCCTACGACTGGTACCGGCAGGGGCTGGTGGCGATGCTCGGCGGCGATGCCGCACCCAAGGAGAAGGAAGGCGGCCGCGGCGGGAAGCCACCGGCGGTGGACTACGCGCGGCTGCAGGCGGCCCTCGCCACCGTGCCGGCCGCGCAGCGCGCCTACCTGGACCTGCGCCTGCCCGGCCGCAGCGGCCAGCCGATCGTGGCCCGCTACCTGCCGCCCGATCCGGCGCACGACCGTGCCTACGACAGCGTGGAGGTCGATCCGGCCAGCGGCCGCGTCCTGCGCCACCTGGAATATCGCCAGCAACCGCTGGGCCGGCGCCTGCTGACCAGCATGTTCGCGCTGCACAGCGGCAGCTTCTTCGGCCTGCCCGGGCGCGTGGCGATGCTGCTGGCGAGCCTGTGCATGTCGCTGTTCTTCGTCACCGGCTGGATGCTGTACCTGGACCGCCGGCGCAAGAAGCGCGCATTGCGCGCCGCGCGCCGCGCGCTGCCGGGGCTGGTCGGCGATGCCGCCGGCGCCTGGCTGGTGGGCTTTGCCAGCCAGAGCGGCCTGGCCGAGCGCCTGGCCTGGCAGACCGCCGCGCAATTGCAGGCCGCCGGGCTGGCGGTGGAGGTGCGTTCGCTGGCGCAGCTGGACCTGGCCCAGCTACGCGGCAGCCAGCGCGCGCTGTTCGTGGTCAGCACCTTCGGCGACGGCGAACCGCCGGACGCGGCGCGCGGCTTCGTGCGCCGCGTGCTGCGCCAGGCGCAGGCCCTGCCGGAGCTGCGCTACGCCATGCTCGGCCTGGGCGATCGCCAGTACCCGCAGTTCTGCGGCTTCTCGCGGGAGGTGCAGCACTGGCTGGACGCGCAGGGCGCACAGGCGCTGTTCCCGCCGCTGGAAGTGGACAACGCCGATCCGCAGGCACTGGCGCAGTGGCAATGGCAACTGTCCGCGCTCACCGGCGTGGCGGCGTCGGCGCCGGTGCTGCAGGCGCCGGAGCCGCTGGACTGGCGCCTGACCAATCGCGTCCTGCTCAATCCCGGCAGCGCCGGCGCACCGGTGTGGCGTATCGACCTCGTGCCGCCGCCGCAGGCGCACTGGCATGCCGGCGACATCCTGGAAGTTCAGCCCTGCCATGCGGCCGACGCGATCCGCACCTGGCTCGCCGCACAGGCGCTGGACGCGGAACAGGCGGTACAGGCCGATGGCCTGCGGCAGCCGCTGTGGCAGGCGCTGGCGTCACGCGCGCTGACGCCGCCAACGCCGGGCGACGACCTGCAGGCCTGGCTGGACGCGCTGCCGACCCTGCCGCTGCGCGAATACTCGATTGCTTCGGTGCCGGCCGACGGGCTGCTGCAACTGGTGGTGCGCCTGACCCTGCGCGACGACGGCCGCCCCGGCGTGGGCGCCGGCTGGCTGTGCCAGCATGCGCCGGTGGGCGCGGTGCTGCGCGCGCAGGTGCGCGCCAACCCCGGGTTCCGCCGGCATGGCGATGCGCCCATGCTGCTGATCGGCAACGGCACCGGTATCGCCGGCCTGCGCAGCCTGCTGCGCGAGGCCGCGCAGGCCGGTGTGCAGGGGCACTGGCTGTTGTTCGGCGAACGCAATGCCGCGCACGATGCGCTGTTCGGCGACGAGCTGCGCGCCTGGCGCGACGCCGGCCATCTGCAGCGCCTGGATCTGCTGTTCTCGCGCGACCAGGCGCACAAGCGCTACGTGCAGGACGGGTTGCGCGAGTCTGCCGACGCGGTTCGCGACTGGGTGGCGCGTGGCGCCACCGTGTACGTCTGCGGCAGCCTCGCCGGCATGGCGCGCGGCGTGGATACGGCGTTGCGCGAGATCCTGGGCGAGGACGCGCTCGATGCGCTCAGCGCGGATGGACGCTATCGACGCGATGTGTATTGAGGCGATGCGCCGATCGCAGTGCGATCCAGGGTCTTCTTGCGTGCCAGCCCCGATCGTCGCTGCGCATCATGATGCTGGGCTGAGGACGGTGGCAGCCATTTCAGGGAGCCTCTGATCCGAGCGGGATGCGCGCGTGTAGCGACCCGGGCGATGCGTCCGAGTGCCATGCGTCGGGACTGAAGTCCCTCCCACAACGGCCTTCTGGTCCCGCTTGTTGTGTGTCGGCGCGGCAGCAGACCGGCATCTGCCTCGCGTCGCCGCGCAATCCGCTTACCTGCAGTCGCCGCTACCGGTGGCGGCCGGTGCCTTGATCCGGTACAGGTCGCGCTTGCCGGCCTTCGGCGCGCGGGCGCTGCCGGACAGCAGCAGTTCGCTGGGCTTGGACGCATCCAGCACGGCGCCGGCGGTGTGGCCGTCGCTGCCGTTGAACGATAGCGACAGCGGCTGCGGATCCACGTAGCGGCCGCCGGCGCATTGCGCCAGCAGCACCTGGCTGCTCGTACCGCCATGGGCACGCGCGAACAGCAGCGCACGGCCGTCGCCCAGCCACGCCGCATCGGTCTCGTCGTCGGCGCTGTTGACCCCGGCCAACGCCTGCGGTGCTGCGAACGCCTGGCCCTCCTGGCGTGCCACGAACAGGTCCAGGCCACCGGCGCCGCCATGGCCGTCGCTGGCGAACAGCAGCCGCGTGCCGTCCAGCGACAGGGTCGGCGCACGCTCGTTGCCCGGCGAATTCACCGCCGCGCCCAGGTTCTGCGGCGCGCCGTAGCCGCCGTCGGCCAGTACCGGCGCGCGGTACAGGTCGCTGCCGCCATGGCCGCCGGGGCGATCCGAGGCGAAGTACAGCCAGCGCCCATCGGCGCTGAAGAACGGGTCGCTGTCCAGGCTCGGCGAGTTCACGGGCGCCGGCAGCGGTTGCGGGTCGCGCCAGCGGCCGTTGCGCAGCACGGCCTGCCACAGGTCTCCTCCGCCGGGCCCGCCGGCGCGGTCGGGACTGGCCCAGACGATGCGCTGGCCGTCGGGCGCGACGCTGGCGCGGGTCTCGTCGGCGGCGGTCGATACCACACCCATGCCCTCGATGCCGAATTCGGAAAGCGCGAACGCACACGGCGCGCAGAGTAAACTCGCGGCCAGCGCGAGCGGCAGGACAGGGGTCCGCATGAGGGATTCCATGGAATGTCGCCGCCAGTCTAAAACAACCAACGAGCGCTCCATGCCCAACTCCCGTTTTGCCGTGTTCGGCCATCCCGTCGCCCATTCGCTGTCGCCGCACATCCATGCCGCCTTCGCCAAGCAGACCGGCATCGCCCTGCAGTACGAGGCGATCGACGTCCAGGCCGACGGGTTCGCCGCGGCGCTGGCCGCCTTCGCCGCCGCCGGCGGTGTCGGCGCCAACGTGACCCTGCCGCTGAAGGAAGCCGCGTTCGCCCACAGCGTGGTGCACAGCGCACGCGCGCAGTCGGCCGGTGCGGTCAACACCCTCAGCTTCCGCGACGGCCAGTGGCATGGCGACAACACCGACGGCGCCGGCCTGGTGCGCGACCTGACCGGCCGCAACGGCCTGGACCTGCGCGGCCGCCGTGCGCTGCTGCTGGGCGCCGGCGGCGCCGCGCGCGGCGTGGCGCCGGCGCTGCTGGAGGCCGGCGTACAGCAACTGGTGGTGGTCAACCGTGCGCCGGAACGCGCCGACGCGCTGGTCGATGCGCTGGGCGAGCCGTCGCGCGCGATCTCGCGCTACTGGGAGGACCTGCGCGAGCTGGGCGATTTCGAGCTGATCGTCAATGCCACCACCATCGGCCGCGACCCGGCCGCCAGCTTCACCCTGCCGCTGTCGCTGATCAACAGCATGACCCTGGCGGTGGACCTGAACTACGGCGAGGTGGCGATCGCGTTCCTGGCCTGGGCGCGCGCGGCGCACTGCCGCGACACCGTGGATGGCCTGGGCATGCTGGTGGAACAGGCCGCCGAGAGCTTCGAGGCCTGGCACGGCGTGCGCCCGGACACCGACCCGGTGTACGCCGCGCTGCGCGAGCGCGATGCCGTGCTGGTCAGCGCCGACTGAAACACTTCGCCTCCACCCTCTATCCGGGAATAAACGCATGGACGAATCATTGATGCTGCAGGTGCTGACGCGACTGCTCACGCAGTTGCCGCTCGCGCTGGTCTATGTGGTTGGACTGGCGCTGCTGTTCACGCGCCGTCCCGGCCGTGCGCGCACCTTGGGAATCTGCGGGCTGGCGGTCCTGCTGCTGGCCCTGGGCTTGGGGCTGGCGTTGTGGTTCGTGCCGATGTGGTTGATTTCCCAAGGCCATAGTTACTCGTCGATCTCGAGCTTGTTGGGCATCGTCAATGGCGCGGTCGCCTTGATCTTCGCGGTGGGCATGCTGCTGGTGGTGCTGGCGTTGCGCTTCGCCATGCCGCCGCGCGTCGCAAACCCGCGCTGATGGCGTCGCGGCGACCCGCGTCCAGGGAGATCGTGCTGCGAGAACCGCAGGGACGCCCGGGCCGCGCCTATGGCGTGGTCCTGGTCGGCGCCGATCGCCCCGTTCGCTGCCCATCAAGAGGAGACCCCGCGTGGACTCTGTCGCCGTGAACTATCTCTTGCTCACCGCGCTGTTCCAGTTCCCGATCCTGGCGATGTCTGCGGTCGGGCTGGGGTTGCTGGCCACGCGCGGCCCTGGCCGGCCGCGTACCCTCGGCTTGTGGGGGTTGGGAGTGCTGGTGCTGGTCGTGGTACTAACGACGGGCATGTCGTTGTTGCCGGCGTGGCTGATGTCGCGCGCGGCGAACGCGACCGAATCCAACCTGTGGATGGTCACGTCGGAGGCGATCGTCGCGCTGCTGACTGCAGTGAGCGCGCTGTTGCTGGTGCTGGCGTTGTGGTTCGCCCTGCCGGCGCGGCGGGCGCCATCGCACTGAAGAACAAGGGCGTGCGTCGTCCAGGGAGGCGAGGATGTTGGCGATGAGCGTGCACCCGGTGTTGGACATGAGCGTGCTGACCGGCGGGCTCGGCCTGCTGGCGCGGCTGTTGCTGCCGCTGATCGCGTTGCTGCTGCTCCCGCGGCTGGCGCCGGGCCGCGCACGCACGCTGGCGCGGCTCGGGCTGACGGTGCTGCTGATGGGCGCGATCCTGCCGCGCCTGTTGAACGCGGTGCTGGGCTGGGTGGAACTGATGACGCCCCAGTTCCGCGGCACCCATCCGGACGCCTATGCGCTGGTGCATCTGCTGGACGATGCGCTGTACGTGGTCGGGCTGGGCCTGCTGCTGCGCGCGCTGTGGCTGGCGCTGCCGCGCAAGGCCGCGCCGCCGCAGCCGTAACGCGGCGCGCAGCGCCGTTCATTTCCCGCGTTTCAGTCCTTGCGACGGGACGTGAGAAAATGCCGGGATGACCGATTCCGCTTCGCCGTCGACGCCGCCCGCGTCCGGCCCGTCCCCGCGTCAGCTCACCGAACCGGTCAAGCTGGCGATCCGCGATGCCTACGCCAAGCTGCAGGCCAATACGCCGGGCTTTCGCGTGCGCCGCGCGCAGAGCCAGATGATCGGCGTGGTCTCGCGCGCGCTGGGCACCTCCGGCGGCGTCGGCGTGGCCGAGGCGCCCACCGGCGTCGGCAAGAGCCTGGGCTATCTGACCGCCGGCGTGCCGATCGCGCTGGCGAGCAAGAAGAAACTGGTGATCAGCACCGGCACGGTGGCGCTGCAGTCGCAGCTGGTCGAGCGCGACATCCCGGCCTTCCTCAAGGCCACCGGGCTGGAGGCCACGGTGGCGCTGGCCAAGGGCCGCACCCGTTACCTGTGCACGCGCAACGTCGCCGAGCTGCATGGCGAGGCCGCGCAGGACAGCATGTTCGAGGACGAGGCGCCGCTGTACGACCGCCCATTGAGCCCGGCCGAGGCCGAGCAGGCGCGGGCGTTGGCCAAGGCCTACGCCGACCGGACCTGGAACGGCGACCTGGATGCCACGCCGGAGCCGGTGCCGCCGTCGCTGCGTGCGCGCATCACCACCAATGCGGCCGGCTGCGCCGGGCGCCGCTGTTCGTTCGCGGTGCAGTGTCCGGTGCTGAAGGCGCGCAGCGAGGTGCGCGATGCGCAGATCGTGGTCACCAACCACGCCCTGCTGCTGTCGGCGCTGTCGCTGGGCGACAGCGACAACGGCCAGCCGCTGATCGCGCCGCCGTCGGACATGCTGCTGGTGCTCGACGAAGGCCACCACATCGCCGGCGTCGCCATCGACCAGGGCGCGGCGAACCTGCCGCTGGACGAGATGGCGCGGCGCACCGGCCGCCTGCAGGCGCTGGTCGGCGCCGCCTACCGGCTCGCCGACAAGGACCGCATCGGCAATCAGCTGCCCAACGAAGCGGTCGAACTGGCCGCGCGGGTGGCCAAGGGCCTGAAGGCATTCCGCGCCGAGATCGAACGGGTGTGGGTGCCGGAGCCGGGCCAGGACGAACCGATGTGGCGCGCGCCCAACGGCCGCCTGCCCGAGGACTGGAAGCCGCTGATCGATGCGCAGGCGCAGGACACCGGGGCGCTGCTGAACTGGGTGCAGGCCGCGCACCAGATGGCGGCCAAGTCCAAGCAGGAGGATGCGGCCAAGGAACGCCTGCAGCGCAACCTGGGCATGGCCCTGGAGATGGTCGAGCAGCAGTACGCGCTGTGGCTGGGCTGGCGCCGCGAGGACCAGGACGGGCAGCCGCCGATGGCGCGCTGGATCACCGCCTCGCGCGATGCCGATCTGATCTGCCATTGCTCGCCGGTGTCGGCCGCGCAGGTGCTGCGCTCGCTGCTGTGGAGCGAGGTGGACGCGGCGGTGCTGACCTCGGCCACGCTCACCGGCGGCGGCGACTTCCAAGCGCTGGCGATCGACAACGGCCTGCCCGCGCATGCGGAGATGGTGTCGCTGTCCTCGCCGTTCGATCTGCCCAACCAGGCCGAGCTGATCGTGCCGGCGTTCCCGGTGGCGCCGGACGACCGCGAGGGCCATCCGCGCGAAGTGGCACGCTACCTGGTGCGCGAACTGGACTGGGGCAAGGGCTCGATCGTGCTGTTCACCTCGCGCTGGAAGATGCTCAAGGTGGCCGACCTGCTGCCGCTCGCGCAGCGCAACCGCGTGCTGGTGCAGGGCGAGGGCTCCAAGTCGCAGATGATCGGCGAGCACATGCGCCGCATCGGCGCCGGCGAAGGCTCGGTGCTGTTCGGCCTCAATTCCTTCGGCGAGGGCCTGGACCTGCCGGGCGAGGCCTGCACCACGGTGGTCATCACCCAGGTGCCGTTCGCGGTGCCCACCGATCCGCAGACCGCCACGCTCGGCGAATGGTTCGAGAGCCGCGGCCTCAACGCCTTCAACCTGATCGCGGTGCCGCACGCGCTGCGCACCCTGACCCAGTTCGCCGGCCGCCTGATCCGCACCGCCGACGACCACGGCCGCGTGATCATTCTCGATTCGCGGCTGCTGACCAAGCGCTACGGCAAGCGCATCATCGACGCGCTGCCGCCGTTCAAGCGGGTGATCGGCTAGGTGATGTGACGTCGGTTGGGTTGTCGATGTGACGCCGTTTGCCGAGCTGGCATCGCACTGAGGGCAACGGCGTGCGGTCGCCGCCGCGGCGCGGACAGGCCGCGCGCGCTGGTCTAGTATCGCGGGCGACAGGGGGAAACATCATCATGCGAATCGCCACACGCTGGGCGTTCGGAGCGGCGTTGTGCGTGCTGACCGGCATCGCCGCGGCGGGTCCGACCGGTGCACCGACAGATGACGCTGCCGCGGCGGCGCCGGCCAATCCGGCCTATCGCACGCAACTGCTGCAGTTGATCAGCGACGACGCGCAGGCGCGCGCCGATCTCAAGCGGGACTACTCGCCGCAGCGTCTGCAGCACGATACCGTCTCGTTGCGCGCGTATGCACGCGAAGTGCGCATGGCGCAGAAGCAAAGCCAGGAGCGCCTGACCGATCTGATCCGACGCCAGGGCTTTCCCGATGCGCAGGCGGTCGGCGCCGACACGGCGCACGCGGTGTTCCTGATCGCCCAGCGCATCACCGAGTCGGCGTTCCGCGCCGACTTCCAGCGCGGCATCGATGCGGCCGTACAGCGCGCCGCCTACAGCCAAGCCGATCAGGCCCTGTTCGCCGATCGCAGCCGCGCGCTGAGCGCCAAGCGCTAGCGTCCGCCGTCGCGGCGCTACGCGCGGTGCATCGCGCCGCGGTGCGCTTGCGGCCGCATCGCCAGGCATCGCCGCTGCCGCTGGCACGCGCGCGCGTCTACATTTTGCGGTCGATCTGCGGCTGCATCGTCGTCGAGTGACGCAGCGACGACGCTGCAGCTGCAACGGATTGCGCGCTCTACCAATGGTCGCGATCACAGTGCGCGGATGCGATTGGCCGCGTCGATGGCATCGATCGCAAGGAACGAATGTTCTGCGCGTCGCACTCCCGCCATGCTGCAGCTCCCTTCACACGAGCCGACGCCATGCGCCCTGGATCCCTGTTGTTGCTTGTCCTGTTGTCGCCTTCCCTGATCCTGTCGGCCAGCGCCGCGCAGTCCACGCTCACCCGCGACAATGGCGCGCCGGTAGGCGACAACCAGAACTCGCAGACCGCCGGGCCCAACGGCCCGACATTGCTGCAGGACGTGCAACTGATCCAGAAGCTGCAGCGCTTCGATCGCGAGCGCATCCCAGAGCGCGTGGTGCATGCGCGCGGCACCGGCGTGCATGGCGAGTTCACCGCCACCGCCGACATCTCCAACTTGAGCAAGGCCAAGGTGTTCGCGCCGGGCACGACGACGCCGGTGTTCGTGCGCTTCTCCTCGGTGGTGCACGGCAACCATTCGCCGGAGACGCTGCGCGATCCGCACGGTTTCGCCACCAAGTTCTACACCAGCGAAGGCAACTGGGACCTGGTCGGCAACAACTTCCCGACCTTCTTCATCCGCGATGCGATCAAGTTCCCGGACATGGTGCATGCGTTCAAGCCGGACCCGCGCACCAACCTCGACGATGATTCGCGCCGCTTCGACTTCTTCTCGCACGTGCCCGAGGCGACCCGCACCCTGACCCTGCTGTACTCCAACGAAGGCACGCCGGCCGGCTACCGCTTCATGGACGGCAACGGCGTGCATGCCTACAAGCTGGTCAACGCGCAGGGCCAGGTGCACTACGTCAAGTTCCACTGGAAGAGCCTGCAGGGCCTCAAGAACCTGGATCCGCAGCAGGTGGTGGCGGTGCAGGGCAAGGACTACAGCCACCTGACCAACGACCTGGTCGGCGCGATCAAGCGCGGCGACTATCCGAAGTGGGATCTGTACATCCAGGTGCTCGCGCCCGAGGACCTGGCCAAGTTCGACTTCGATCCGCTGGACGCCACCAAGATCTGGCCAGGCGTGCCCGAGCGCAAGATCGGGCAGATGGTGCTGAACAGGAACGTGGACAACTTCTTCCAGGAGACCGAACAGGTGGCGATGGCGCCGGCCAATCTGGTGCCTGGCATCGAGCCGTCGGAAGACCGCCTGCTGCAGGGGCGCATCTTCTCCTACGCCGACACGCAGCTGTACCGCGTCGGCACCAATGGCCTGAGCCTGCCGGTGAACCGGCCGCGCGTGGCGGTCAACAACGGCAACCAGGACGGCGCGATGAATGCCGGCAGCACCAGCAGCGGCGTGAACTACGAGCCGAGCCGTCTCAGCGCGCGGCCGCAGGATCCGAACGCGCGCTACAGCCAGTTGCCGCTGTCCGGCACCACCCAGCAGGCCAGGATCACGCGCGAGCAGAACTTCAAGCAGGCCGGCGAACTGTTCCGCGGCTACAGCAAGAAGGAACAGCAGGACCTGATCCAGAGCTTCGGCGAATCGCTGGCCGGCACCGACGACGCGAGCAAGCACCTCATGCTCTCTTACCTGTACAAGGCCGACCCGGCCTACGGCAGCGGCGTGGCGCGGGTGGCCAAGGGCGACCTGGCGCGGGTCAGGCAACTGGCCGCGCAGCTGCAGGATTGATCCGTCCCACGCGCGGCCCGGCGGCGGTATCGCCGCGCCGCTCACTTTCTTGCGGAGACTCCCCATGCGTCGTGTTGTCCTCGTCCTTCTTGGCCTCGCGTTCAGCGCCACGGCGGTCGCTGCACCGGCCGCACCTGCGGCGCCCGATCCGGCCGCGGTGCAGGCGCAATTGCGCAGCTATTTCTTCGATGCCGCGCGGCAGGGCCGCCAGGACATGCTGGCCGAGTTCATCCGCGCCCATTACGACCTCGATACCCGCGACGACAAGGGCTACACCGCGCTGATCCTGGCCGCCTACCACGGCCAGCAGGCGGCGGTGGAGCAGTTGCTGCGCGCCGGGGCCGACCCCTGCGCGCAGGACAAGCGCGGCAACACCGCGCTGATGGGCGCGATCTTCAAGGGCGAGCTGAGCATCGCCAAGCGGCTGATGCAGGCCGATTGCGCGCCGGACCAGCGCAACAACGCCGGGCAGACCGCGGCGATGTACGCGGCGCTGTTCCAGCGCACCGAGGTGCTGAAGGATCTCGCCGCCAAGGGCGCCGACCTGCAGGCCAGGGATGCGCAAGGCAACGACGTGGCCAAGCTGCAGCGCGGCGAGTTCGCGACCACACCAGCGCGCTGAGCGGCCCCGGCCCGCCTCCGGGGCGGGGTGTCGGGCACGGCGATCGCAGCGCGCGTGGATCGCAAGCCGCGGATCGGCGAAAATGCCCGGGTGGCCGGTTCCTCCGGCCCGCCGCGGCCCGTGCCGCCGCTGTTCCCGCTTCGGCGGGCGGTGGCGCCGCAGGGCCGCGTGCTGCCCTGTCGGCATCGTGCCGGCGCTCTGCCGCGGCCCGCCGTCGCCCATCCCGGATCTGTCTTGAACGCCACTGCCCCCGTTTCTCCCGACGACCTGCCCCAGGCCGAGCGCCTGCGCATCACCCTGGACCTGCTCGAGACCATCGCCGCCGACCGGCGCGTGCTCGATACCCTGCCGGAAGCCGAGCGGGTGCGCCTGCTGCAGGTGGTCGCCCAGGTCTTCAATCCCGAGCCCAAGGCGCGGCGCAAGCTGCTCAAGGAACAGGCGCGCGAGCGCCACCAGGAGAAGGTGCGCAAGGCCGAGGCACTGCTGGCGCAGACCGGCATCCGCGCGCTGCGGCGCAAACCGGTGTTCAGCACGCCCAACTATTTTCCGCCGCACACCCCGGAAGCGCTGACCCATGCGCGGGCCGTGGCCGAGGCGCCGGCGGTGCATTCGCCCGAGTTGCGCCACTGCTACGTGTGCAAGCAGAAGTACATCGAGCTGCATCACTTCTACGACCAGATGTGCCCGCCCTGCGCCGAGCTGAACTACTTCAAGCGCACCGAGACCGCGGACCTGCGCGGGCGCGTGGCGCTGCTCACCGGCGGCCGGGTCAAGATCGGCTACCAGGCCGGGCTCAAGCTGCTGCGTGCGGGTGCGGAGCTGATCGTGACCACGCGCTTCCCGCGCGACTCGGCGGCGCGCTACGCGGAAGAGCCGGATTTCGCCGAGTGGGGCCACCGCCTGCAGGTGTACGGGCTGGACCTGCGCCACACGCCCAGCGTCGAGGCGTTCTGCAGCGAGCTGCTGGCGACTCGCAGCCGCCTGGATTTCATCGTCAACAACGCCTGCCAGACCGTGCGCCGGCCGCCGCAGTTCTACGCGCACATGCTGGCCGGCGAGACCGCCGCGCTGCACGACCTGCCCGAGCACGTGCGCCGGCTGGTGGGCCAATACGAAGGCCTGCGCGGTCCCGATCTGCTGCCGGCTGGGGGCAGCACGCAGATGGCCGGGGCGGGCCAGGGGCGCGCCGGTGCCGACGGCCTGCTGCGCGCCGCGGAGCTGTCGCAGGTGCCGCTGCTGGCCGACGACCTGCTCGCCCAGCAGCACCTGTTCCCGGAGGGGCGCCTGGACCAGGACCTGCAGCAGGTGGACCTGCGCGGGCGCAACTCCTGGCGCCTGCTGCTGGACGAAGTGTCCTCGGTGGAGCTGCTGGAGACGCAACTGGTCAACGCGGTCGCGCCGTTCGTCCTCAACGCGCGGCTCAAGCCGCTGATGCTGCGCACGCCCGAGCGCGACAAGCACATCGTCAACGTGTCGGCGATGGAGGGGCAGTTCTACCGCAACTTCAAGACCACCCGGCATCCGCACACCAACATGGCCAAGGCCGCGTTGAACATGATGACCCGCACCTCGGCGGCCGATTACCAGAACGACGGCATCCACATGAACAGCGTGGATACCGGCTGGGTCACCGACGAGGATCCGGCCGAGATCGCCGCGCGCAAGGTGCAGGAAGAGCGCTTCCATCCGCCGCTGGACATCGTCGATGGCGCCGCGCGCATCGTCGATCCGATCATCCACGGTTTCAACACCGGCGAGCACGTGTGGGGCCAGTTCCTCAAGGACTACGCGCCGACCGATTGGTGAGGCGACGCGCCGCCATCGCAACGGTGCGCGACGTGTATTCGCGCCCGCGCGCCGCCTTAGCCGAGCGTGCGGTCCGCGGCCGTTGCGGCAGCGGTCTCGGCGTCCTTCTCTCGGCCCCAGAACTCCACCATGATGGTCATCATGGTCCACACGATCAGCGTCGGCTGCACCTTGTCCGGCAGCAGGGCCTGGCCCTTGAGCATCACGTCGATCACCTTCGGCAGCGCCAGCACCATCAGCAGGGTGTAGATCGCGTACGCCACCCGGTGCCGGCTGCTGGAAATGAACAGGATCGAGGTGACCAGGCTGGCGAGCACGCCCAGGACCACACCGAACTGCCAGGCGTTGAGGCGCTCGGTGCCGGTGAGCACCAGGCCCAGGACCGCACCGAAGAACATGTTCAGGCCGTTGAGATTGGCCTGGTACTCGTCCCTGGTCATGCGGCCGAGGCCGACCCTGCTGAACACGTTCCATCCCTTGCGCATGCTCGCTCCCCTTCGCATTGCCGCATCCTGGCGTCGCCACGCCTTCCGCTGGCCGCACACCTCCCCGCCTCCACTGTAGCGAAGATCGCGCGCGTTCGTCGCCTGCCCGCCGCGCGTCGCGTGTCGCTGCGCCACGGCGCGGGAACCGCCTGCGCTAGCCCAGGGTCTGCAACTCGCCGCGCGGGCCGGTCGGTGTCAGATACAGGTGGCCGAGGCTGATCGGCAGGCGGAAGCGGCGCGGCCCGGCGCTGCCGGGATTGAGGTAGAGCACGCCGTCGTGGGTCTCCAGCAAGGGCTTGTGCGAGTGGCCGCTGATCACCACGTCCACGCCGTCGGCGACGCGTGCCAGGGTCTTCAGGTCGTGGCGCACGTGCACGCGAACGCCGTCGATGTCCAGGTCCAGGGTCTCGGGCAGCGCCTGTGCCCATGGCGCGGTGTCGATGTTGCCGCGGATCGCGTGCAGCGGTGCCAGTTCCCGCAGTGCGTCGAGCACGTCCGGTTTGCCGATGTCGCCGGCATGCACGATCGCGGCGCACCCACGCAAGGCCGCCAGCGCCTCGGGGCGGAGTAGGCCATGGGTGTCGGCGATCACGCCGAGATGCAGCGGTCGAACGGGACGCATCGGTGGCGCTTCCTGGTGCGTGACAGCGTGCAGGCTACCCGTTCGGACGTGGTGGCGTCGTTGCGACCTGCGCGTGCTGGCCTGTTTCGTGAGGCGATGGCGCCAGCGAGCCGAGAGCGGACGTAGAGATCGTATCGACATCGACATCGACATCGACGCTTGGTGCATCACCGGCGCGTATCGAGATGCACCCGATGTTGCATCAGCGGCAGTTCCGGCCTGGGCGTCGTACCGCTGTGCATTAACCCGTACGTAGCGACGTGCAGCGTCATGGCGGCATGCGTACGCGACGTGTTGTACCGTTGCCGCGCGCGCCGCCCGTGCCGTCGCACGACATCGCAAGGCGGTGCCGTTTCTTCTCCAGCAGACTCCGATCGATGACTTCTTCCGCTACGCCCCCCGCCGCCGAGGCCGCGCCGCACGGCGCCGCCGCCGTGTTCCGCGTGGTCACCGGCAACTTCCTCGAGATGTACGACTTCATGGTCTATGGCTTCTATGCCACGGCCATCGGCCATGCGTTCTTCCCGTCGCATAGCGCGTTCGCCTCGCTGATGCTGTCGCTGGCCACGTTCGGCGCCGGCTTTCTGATGCGGCCGATCGGCGCGCTGGTGCTCGGCGGTTACATCGACCGGCACGGGCGTCGCAAGGGCCTGATCCTGACCCTGGGGCTGATGTCGGCCGGCGTGCTGCTGATCGCCTTCGTCCCCGGCTACGGCACCATCGGCGTGCTGGCGCCGTTGCTGGTGCTGCTCGGCCGCCTGCTGCAGGGCTTCTCCGCCGGCGCCGAGCTGGGCGGCGTGTCGGTGTATCTGGCCGAGATCGCCACGCCGGGCCGGCGCGGCTTCTACGTGGCCTGGCAGTCGGCCAGCCAGCAGGTGGCGGTGGTGTTCGCCGCTGCGCTCGGCGTGGCCCTGCACGCGCTGCTCTCCGACAGCACGATGGACAGCTGGGGCTGGCGCGTGCCGTTCGCCATCGGCAGCCTGATCGTGCCGCTGATCTTCCTGATCCGCCGCTCGCTGCAGGAAACCCCGGAGTTCGCCGCGCGTCAGGCCCCGGACCTGGCCGGCATCGCGCGCTCGCTGCGCGCCAATGTCGGATTGATCCTGGCCGGCGTGGGCATGGTGATGATGACCACCGTGTCGTTCTACCTGATCACCGCCTACATGCCGACCTACGGCCGCGCCGAGCTGCACCTGAGCGAGCTGGACAGCCTGGTGGTGACCGGCTGCATCGGCCTGTCCAACTTCGTGTGGCTGCCGGTGATGGGCGCGTTGAGCGACCGCATCGGCCGCAAGCCGCTGCTGGTGTTCGCCAGCGTGGCGATGCTGCTGACGGTGTGGCCGGCGCTGCAGTGGTTGGTCGATGCGCCGTCGTTCGTGCGGCTGCTGCTGGTGGGCGAGTGGCTGTCGCTGCTGTACGGCGCCTACAACGGCGCGATGGTGGTGGCGCTGACCGAGGTGATGCCCGCCGAGGTGCGCACCACCGGCTTCTCGCTGGCCTACAGTCTGGCCACCGCCACGATGGGCGGCTTCACCCCGGCGGTGTCGACCTGGCTGATCCACACCACGCACAGCCGGGCTGCCCCGGCGCTGTGGCTGTCGCTGGCGGCGCTGATCGGCCTGGCCTGCACCTTGCTGCTGTTCCGTCGCCAGCGCGGCGCTGGCACGTTCCACGCCGCCTGAGTGCCGCATTGCCTGGACGCGGGGCAGGGCGGCGGCAGTCCGCCCCGTCCTGCGCAACCTGCGCCGGCCTAGCCCAGGTCCAGCGCGGCGGTGAGGTCGCCCGGCACCATGCCACTGGCGGCGTGCATCGCGCGCTCGCGCTCGACCAGGCCCGGCAACGGCTCCAGGCCGAAGCGGCGGGTGATGAAGCGCAGGATCGAGCCGGTGTCGTAGACGCTGTGGTCGACGTGGCCGCGCCTGGCGTGCGGCGACACCACCAGCGCCGGGATGCGCGAGCCCGGGCCCCAGCGGTCGGCCTTGGGCGGCGCCACGTGGTCCCACCAGCCGCCGTTCTCGTCGAAGGTGATGAACACGACGGTCTTCTCCCACAGCGGGCTGTTGCGCAGCGCCTCCACCACCATCGCGATGTGGCGATCGCCGGCGGCCACGTCGGAATAGCCGGCGTGCATGTTGAGGTTGCCCTGCGGCTTGTAGAACGTCACCGGCGGCAGCGTGCCCGCCTGCACGTCGGCGAGGAAGCGGTTCTGCGGGGCGGTGTCGCCCAGGCCGCCGTCGCGCAGGCGGCGCGTCCGCGCCGGCGTGCCCGGGGCGAGGTTGGCGAAGTAGTTGAACGGCTGGTGGTGGATCTGGAAGTTGGGGCTGCCGGGGAACTCGCTGGTGTCGCCGGTGTCGCCCTTGCCCTGCACCGCCAGCGCCCAGCCGCCGGCGTACCAGGCCCAGTCCACGCCCTTGGCGTCGAGCGCGTCGCCGATGTGGCGGTGGGTCTGCGGCGGCAGCGTGTTGGGGCTGTTGGGGTCGGCGTAGTCCGGGCGCGTCGGGTCCTGGCTGGTGCTGGGCTGGAACGGCGGGCTCAGGGTATTGATCGCCCAGAAATCCGGGGTCAGCGCGCCGTTGCGCACGAAGCGCGGCCGGCCGTTGAGCGCGGTGCCCGGCGAATCGTCCTGCACCGCCAGGCGGATCTCGTCGGGCCGGTCGCTGGCCAGCACGCTGATCTGCGTCCGCCCCGGGCTGCTGTCGGCCTTGGGGTAGTACGGCGCCTGCGCGGCGATCAGGTACTGGTGGTTGAGGAACGAACCGCCGAACGCGCCCATGAAGAAGTTGTCGCACAGCGTGTAGTCGCGTGCCAGGCTCCACAGCCGCAGCGTGGCCGGCGCATCGGCGTAGTGGCCCATCACCAGGCCGCCGGCGTCGCTCCACGCGGCGAAGCCGTCGTTGCGGCCGCCGTTGATCTGCATCTGGTTCTCGTAGAAGCGGTGCACCAGATCGCGGGTCACGATGCCGTGCGGCAGCAGCTGGCCGTCCGGCGTGCGCAGCGCGAACGGCGCATTGGGCAGCGGCCCGATCGCGTCCTCGCCGATCTTGTAGCGGCGATGCGCCACCACCTGTTCGTCCGGCGCCAGTCCGCCCCAGATCGGCGGCAGGATGTCGAGCACGCTGCCGTCGCGGTCCACCTGCCGCGCCTGCGCCGGCGTCACCTTGGACAGCGGCTGCTGCAGTCCGGGAAACTCGGGGAACAGATTGTTGAAGCTGCGGTTCTCGGCGTAGATCACCACCACGTGCTCGATCTTCTGCCGCAGCTGCCGATCCAGTTCCGTCGGCGACAGCGCACGCGCTGGCGCGCGCTTGGGGCTCTCGGCGTGGGCTTCGGCGGGGCCGCCGAGCGCCAGGGCGCTGCCGGCCAGCGCCAGGCCGCCGAGCAGGCGTCGGCGTTGCGGGTTTTCGGGGGTGGTGTCGGTGTCGGCGGGCGGGGTGGACGCGGGATCCTGGGGCGGCTTCTTCACGGGGTCATCGGGCGAGGGAAAGGCACCCGCCAGTGTGGGCCGCGTGAATGACAAGTCAAAGCCAGCCGGTCCCAGCGCGGGGCCGGCGTTCAGCGGCCGTATCGCAGGCCGCGCTCCCGTGACGCTGGATGACGCTGCGCCGGGCGGTGCCCGAGGCCGTCAGCGGCGCACCCGCGCGCGGCCGAATACCTGCTCGCACAGCAACACATAGTCGCCCGAGCCGTCGCGTGCGGCCGCGCCGCTGGCGATGGCGGCGCTCAGCGCCGCGCCGAGTCGCGCCTCGCCCAGGCGCGCGGCCAGTTCCGTCAACTGGGCCTGGAACCGGTGCTGCATGTCGGCGATCTGCTGGGCATCGTGTCCGAGCCAGGCATAGCCCTTGTCGTTGTACGCGGCGGCACCGTGCAAGGTCTCGGCCAGATCGCGTTGCAGGTCCTGCGGATCGGTGGGCATCGTCGCGTGCGGGGCGGGGTGGGAGCACGCACCGCAGATCAGGCGGCGGGCTTTCCGGCGCCATCCGCGCCCTCGGCATCGCCCAGCGCATGTTGCACGTACAGGCGCTTGACCAGCACGTAGAGCACCACGGTGAGCGGCGCCGCCAGCACCACGCCCATCGGCCCGAACAGCACGCCGATACCGAACAGCGAGAACAGCAGCAGCGCTGGCGGCAGGTCCACCGCGCGCGCCTGGATCAGCGGCTGCAGCACGTGGCCTTCGAGTTGCTGCAGGACCACGAACAGCAGCAGCGCGCCCAGCGCCACCTGCGGGCTGACCGTGAAGCCCAGCAGGATCGCCGGGACCGCGGCCACGATCGGGCCGACGATGGGGATGAAGTCCAGCAGCGCGGTCAGCAGCCCGATGCCCAGCGCCACCGGCACGCCCAGCAGCCACAGGCCGATGCCGGTCAGGGTTCCGATCACCGCCATCGCCAGCAACTGGCCGGTCAGCCACGCGCGCAGCGCCTGGCCGCTGGCGGTCAGCGCCTCGTCGGCGACGCCGCGGCGGTCGCGCGGCAACAGGTGCAGCAGGCCCTGGCGATACAGCCGCGGCTGCGCGGCCAGGTACAGCCCGCCCACCATCATCAGCACCGCGTCGGTGACGCCGCCGCCGGCCGACAGCACGATGGCGCCGGCGTGCGTGGCCAGGGTCGAGGCGCCGTCGCGCAACTGGTCGGGGATGCGCTCGATCTGCGGCCCCAGCGGACCGGACTGCAGCCAGGCGTGGAACTTGTTCCAGGCCGCCGGCAGGGTGGCGCGGAAGGTGTCGATCTGCGCGGCGACCTCGGCGCCGAACAGCAGCACGATCGCCGACAGCGCCAGCACCAGCACCAGGATCACCAGCGCCAGCGCCGCCCACTCCGGTAGCGGCAACCATTTGCGCAACAGCGTGGCCAGCCCGTGCAGCAGCACGCCCACCACCACCGCACCGAACACGATCAGCAGCAGCTCCGACAACTGCCAGGCCAGCAGCGCCAGCGCGCCCAGCGCCATGACGACCAGGACCCGCGCCGCGAAGGGACGCAGGGGCGAGGGGGAACTCGGGAGGGAGGCATTCATTGGTGGCGCGGATCCCGATCAGGACAATGAGCGCGGACAGTAGTGATAGCGCAGTGCAGGGCGAGCGAAGATCGTGTGCCGCCGGTCGGCGGCGCCAATCCACCGGTCGGCGTGCACGGGCGATGTCGGCGGGGCTGGTTCGACGCTGATCGGTCGGGCGTCCCGTGCTACCGGCCGGCCAGTCGACCGGCCGGAGCGGGCACTACTGCCCGGCGGGCGGCTGCCAGAGCTCCACCTTGTTGCCTTCCGGGTCGATGACCCAGGCGAAGGCGCCGTATTCGGACTCATCGATGCGGTCCAGCACGTGGCAGCCTTCCTCGCGCAGTGCCGCGACCAGCGCGTGCAGATCGTGCACCCGGTAATTGATCATGAAGGGTGCCGTGCCGGGCGAGAAGTGCGGCTCCTGCGCCGCCGCGCCGATCGACCAGACGGTGGAACCGGTGACCGGCGCGCCGCTGCCGTCGTTCCAGGCGAAGGCGGTGCCGCCCCAGGCCTGCACGTCGATGCCGAGATGCCGCTGGTACCAGGCCTGCAGCGCGGCCGGGTCCTGTGCCTTGAAGAAGATGCCGCCAATCCCGGTGACGCGCTTCATGGAGCCTCCGCTGGTCCGATGGTGGGCTGGGCGGGCAGGGGCTCGTAACCGTCGCCGCGGCCGCTCAGCCAGCGCAGTCTACGCTTGCCGGTCTCTCCCAGGTACGCCGCGGCGGCCAGCAGCAGCGGATGCCGCAGGTCCGCGTCGATCATCAAGCGCACGTGCCCGTCCACTTCGATGTTCAGGAAATGCGCATGATCCGCATCGTCGTCGTAGCTGCGCGCCAGCAACCGATCGCTGCCGTCGCTGAAGCGGTAGAGGGTGTAGGCATAGTAGTAACCGTACCCGTCGTCGGGCTCGCTGGCGTCCACGTGGTGGGTGATGTCGACGTGCATGCGGGTATCGTGTGCCTGTCAGGCCGCCCTCAAGACCACGTGGCCTGTCCCTTCGCTGCCGTTCGCCCAGAGCGTGAAATCGGCGCCCGCCGGGAAGTGGGCAAGTGCGTCAGGCATCAGCAACTGTACCCCTGCGCGGAACGTGACCCCGGGCGCCGGGCTGCCGGTGAAGGTGAGGCGGGCCGACCACTGCTGCTGGTCGATGCAGAGAATGGCGCACCACTGGCCGGAGACGAGCGCAGTCGCCTTGCTTCCTGGTTGCGCAGGATGCAGCAGCAGATCGGCCAGGAAGTGATGCGGAAGGTCATGCATCAGGTCGATGTCCGGTCACGGCTTGCCCCAGCGCTCCTCGACATTGAACAGCACCTCGCAATCGCAGAAGCCTCCGTGCGCACCGAGCCAGGGGATGACCGACTCCGGAGCGACATCCTGGGACGCGAGGAACTGTGTGGTGAGTCGCAAGGAGTGATCGCAGCCATCGGCGAGCGCGTCGTTCAAGTAATCGAACAAGGCCCAGAGCGTTTCCTTCGGAAGGGGAAGCGCGGCCTCTTCGGATGCGCGCGGCTCGGACTGCACCGTTGTGCGGGGCGCGTTGCGACGTTGGGCTTCCGGATTCTCTGTCATTGTCGACTGTCACAGGGAGGATGCTGCGGCGAGGCCTGCCATCAGCGTGAAAGCTGAGATTGAAATACCGTGCCAATGAATCGCTAACCATCCTCAGACACATGATGAACGATGGAAGGATTGTCTTCGCAATTCCTCAAGACGGCATACTTGCCATCCGTCTTGCCAATCAGCGAAATCGGGAAGGACCTGTTGCCGCCATCGACGGAGATTCTGACCTCCATGTCCTGGTTCTCGAATGTCTTGAGCTCTTCGATCAACTGCGCGACCGATTTGCCTCTGGTTGTCCAATCTGGATTGATCATCTGCGAGTGTCAGGTATTGGAGCAGTAGGCACGTGCCGGACAAGTAGTCGGCTTCTCCATCATCTCAGCCGCATCGCAATGGGATCATGCAACGGGTCTGTTCTTTGCCGCTAGCCGCTCGATCGCCTCGATGCCAAGACGCATCTTATCTCTCGCCGAAGTGTTTGCAGAATGGACGTGCATCCTGGGCGGAACGAAGGACCGAAGTGCCACTGCTTCCTCGATCCAGAGCACCACGTCGTAACCGGTTCCGCGTGCATCGTCGCCGAGATCATGGTCCAGGCTGAGTTCCTCTACCTTCCCGGTTTGGAGCAGCGCGATGACGTCATCCGGCCAATAGGCCCTTGTCCATCCTGCGGGTGTCTCGCGCTCATCGTCCAGAAATACACGCATGGTAATCGGCACCTGTCTTCGCGTCGGCGGGTCTGCCCATCGACCCGTACGCGATGAACCTACTACAGTCCGAGCGTCGGCGCGATCTCGCAATGCCGCGAGAAAAGGGCGACGCGGCGCGCTGCATCAGCCGGCGAATCGCCATAAACTCAGCACATCCGTAGCAGCGTATGTCGGAACACAAGGCCTTCCGGCGGGTATTGGTGCCGGCGTACTGCATCGTGTGCCGTAGACGGCGGCAGTTCGACACGCGATTGGATACATCACACCTTCAGGCTTGCAAGGGCGATGATGTGCCTGGCCTTCTCGTCACCAAGCGCGCCTACTTCCGCTTCCTGAATGATGCCGCGACGCAAAAGGACGGCGAAGACGAGGGTGAGCTGAGAATAGCGTTAGTCGTATGTCTGAGCGATTTCGCGCTGCTTTTTTACTGCCTGGTCGACCAAGGGCCATAGAGCGCCCGGCGTGTCGATGCTTGCGGCACTGCGTTTGAACTCTTGGAGATAGGCTTGGAGTTCGCGTTGAAGCGCGGTGTCTAACAGTGCCCTGGCTGCCTTTTTCTCGGAAGCGCTCCAGGTCATGTCATGCATGGCGGCTTTCTCTTTCCGGGTACCTAGCCTGTCATGAATCATGCCAGAGCGGGGCTGGATGCGATAAGGAGTGGCTTACGCTGTTGATGCCGGTCGGATGCATCACCTGATCACCAGGCGTGGCTTGCACAACGCAGTTGTCATGAGCAGAAAATCCGCACGGATTTCCATGCAAAACTCCCAGGACGGTCAGTCGCTCTGCCTCCAGGCTTTGATGCACAAGGTCACGCGCTGGCGGGTCTCTGCATCCGCCTTGCGAATCAGATACGGCGACCGATTGCCCAACACCCCCGGCGCGGTCGACTGCACGCGCTCGGCGAGCTGCGCGATGAAATCACGCCCGAGCGCGCGGTACTGCGCAACTTCCTGAGCTGTCAGCGCCATGGTCCACGCATAACCGACGGGGCCATGGCTGCAGTTGACGTCGAGCAGCAGTGTGTCGCCGTCGCGCAGAAGGAACCAGGCATGCGGTTCGTGATCTACTACCTGCATGAAACGCTCCTTCGACGTGCGAGGACAATGCCTCGCGTCCACGTTGCATGCATGACGTAACAGCTCCTGTTGCTTACGTCGACGGCTTGTTCTTGCTGTACACGATCTTCTTGCTTCCCGCCGCACAACTGCCGATGACCTTCCGATCCTTGACGTCGGCGTTGTCGACGATGTTCAGCGTGTAGTCCTTGACGCCGTTGGCATCGAGTTTCGCGGTGAGCTCGGCCTTCAACTCCTCGCAGGATCTGCCCGCCGCGAAAGCGGACGAGGAGGCGAAGGCAAGCAGCAGAAGCGCGATGGCTTGTTTCATGATGGCACCGATAGTCGATGAGGGAGAAAGAGGTTGCGGAAAAAAAACGTAAGGTGTGGCGGCTTTGGCATGGCGGTCGACCTGGTCGCTCTCGGGAGCAGCGCCGCCGCGCCGAGTGTAGCAAGCGCAAATTGCATCGACCGCTACCGCCACCGCACTCGGTCGGCGGCCGGTCGGGAGGAGCGGGACGCCGACGCCGCGGCCTGTTTCGGCGCACTCAGGGATCGACCCACACGCCTGCGTCGTACATCAACCGCATCGTGTAGTTGAGCTGGAGTGTCTGGTTCGGGCCGCAGGCGATCTGCGTGGTCTTGTCCGATGCTCCAGGTCCGGAGACGGAGATGGACGAAGCGGATCTGAGCGGGTCGAACAGGCTGTACCGGTAGCCGCCGTTGCTGAACTCGATCGATGCGTTTCCGTTGGGAAACGTGTTGTAAGTGAAGAGACCCGTCGGCGGCTTCTGCTGTGCGGGGTACTGCAGCACCAGCTTGCCGCTCTCCGACGCCCGATACTGCAGGTAGCCCGAGGTCCGGTTGACCGCCTTCGACGAGCATAGCGAAAACTCTCGCTTGCGCGTCTGGCACGTCCACAGGGTAAGCTCGTCCTTGCCGCAGAGCTGGCTGTGCTGGTATTCGCTCTCGGACTCCTGCAGTGTCGCTTGGCTGATGGATGGCACTGGCTCAGACGCTAGTGCTGCGAGCGGCAGGCTCGTCAAGGTCGCTGTCATGGCAATGCTTGCGATTGTCTTCTTCATGTTGTGCCAATCCCGTTGTGCCGGGTCATGTCAGAGGAGAGTCGGTGTGGACAAAACGACGGTGTCGCCTCCTGCGGCAGCATGGGGGTCTAATGCGGAGGCCGGGACCTTGCCAATAGCGTCCGAGCGCGCCTGCCCAGCTTGTCGCGATCTTTCAAGTAGATTGTAGGAGCATGGGTGACCGCAACGGTGGTCGCTGCCTGCAGTGGTGAGAGCTGGCTAAGCGGTTTGCCGAATTCCCGATTGGCAAAGCTGCTCAATCCATGATCTGTGCCGTTGTAGGAAAGACTGCAGTAGAGGCCGTAGATGTGCGACTCGTCGAAGTGCACCGGTAGCAGCACGCTCCAAAGCGCGTTGCGCACGTGCGACTGACCTTGCGCCAAATCCGTGTAGACGAGGGACGTCACCAGGCGAGCCGCATGCGGGGAGGGCGATCCCACATTCGCATCGATCAGCCTGCGAATCGCTTCGGGAGGAGTGGCGTCTTCTGGATTGGCGTGGGCGAGCAGATCGCGGATTCGGGCCAGATGTGGGCGGACAGCGAGCGCATCGTAAGCGACCAATGCGACAAGCGTTGCCAGGAGGAGCAGCGCCGTTCCTTTTTCAACGAATCTGATGATCTTGACCATGAGCGTCAGCCAACCTTCGGGCGACATTGGCAGGTGTAGTCGCGTGCTGCACGCGACTACAGCAGCCGGCGTTGATCGGCCGCGCGCCGAAGCACCCAGCCGACAAGCAGGCCGAGGCCTGCGGAGGCGAGCAGCTGCAGCCATTCCACAGCGACGAACATGGCTGGTTCGTCCGTCATGTCTGGTGGCAATAGCGCCGCGAGAACATCCGCGAAAGCGGCGTAGATGACCAGGATGAGGCAGGCGTGCGCGAGGCGATGCTGCGCCACGCGTCGCGTCATGTGTGCAAACAGCGCGGAGCATAGCAGGAACGAGAGGAGATTCCAGGCATTGATCCATCCAAGAGGGTCGAATAACCTGCTGGCAATGCCAGTGCCCCACTGGAAAAGGAACAGTAGCGCGGTGTAGGCAAGGATCGCTTTCCAGTTCATGCGGGCATTTCCGAGGTGCGTGATGGAAGCGGAGTTCAACGACTGTCCGTCGCAGCGCGGTGGACGATCGTCAAGGCTCCCGTATCGAGCCTGGTGATCTCGAACGGGCTTTTGCGGTTCGGAAACGCGACCGGCGGATAGTAGGCGACCACGTAGCTCGCCTCCCCTCGGCAGGTAACCACGCGCCAGCGTTCTTGACGCCAGCCATTATTGCCGCTGACGGTGGCTTCGACGGCCAGCCTCTCTGCATAACAGGACGGGGGAAGCGCTTCACGGATCAAGGACAGCCAAGCCTGCTCCAACTCCTCCGTCGCACGCGCTGACGGCAAGGTTGCCATCAGGATGCTCGTGCTCATCGCCAGACGCAGTGCAAAGCTCGCCGATTGCATTGGAGCATGTGTGGATAGGACGGGATGCGGCATCATGCCGCGAGTGACTGTCGTCTGGCTCATGGCCCGAACCGGGCAATCACGGAATGGCAGGCACGCATGGCCATCGGCCTGGCCCAGCCCTCTGCATGCAGTAGTTCGGGGGCCAGTTCCGCCAGGGCGTCGGGCGCCCATTCCTTGCGGATCGGCCCGATGGGGAGCGCATCCGTTTCCGACTCGATCAGCGAGAACATGCGAAAGTCAGGGTCATCGTCGGCAACACCGACACGATGGCCAAGGGCGGCCAGGCGGTGGCAGCCATCCAGCAGCGGAATCGAGCCGGTCACGATGCCAGTGGCAATTTCCACTGCTCGCCTCTGGCAGGCTTGCACGTAGTCATGCTGAGTCAGATGCGTTTGCATGTGTTGTTCGTTGGCCGATGTCTGGGATGTCTAGTGCCGCGGCTGGCGTGCAATGACGATGCTCAGAGCGGTCAATCGCACTTCGCCGCGTTGGAAAAGACTAATCGAGAATGGAGCAGAGGAGCAGGAGGTAGCGCGGCGGGAATACCGAGCCACCGATCAACATCGGTAAGTGCAGCACTGCCGCAGTAGTATGGAGCTCGAATGCTGACACGGGCCGCGCCAATAGGCCGGAAGCCACCACCACGCACCAGGCATATAGGCTTCAACCGCCTAAGTGGACGCATTCCTTTCTCCGATCCTCAGCATTTCGGTGCTGCGCCGCCTGGCTAGTGCGACGGATCGCTTTGTTCCGTTATCAGAAAGTCTTGCGGAGAGAGGCCGTACTCAAAACTGGCTTGCTGGAATGCTGCATCCAGGTTTTCGTGCCAAGTGTCGCCACAGAACTGCCCGGTCGCAGTGTAGCGATACAGGAAGCAATATCCGGTCGCCGGCTCGACTTCGATCTCGATGCGGTCAGGCATTGGCATCGAAATGGCGTCGATCGGTTCCCCATGGTCGTCGCCAGCGGCCAGGTGGATATTCTTCAGCTTCAGCAATCGTAGTGTCGCGCTGTATTTCACGGGCTGATGTCGTGTTGGCTGGATGGAAAGGAGCCTTTAGTCCGTTTGGGTGGCATGGTGGACCGGGTCGCTTCCATCGCTGTCAGCGCCCAATTCAGTGCCGAACTGAACGAGGTGCTTTAGCTCATCGAGATACCATGCAGTGCCTTTGCCTGGGCATAGCAGTCGACGCAGACGAGTCTCATGTCGTTGAACGCCCTGAAAGCCTTCGTCATGTCACCTTCGGTGGTGAACATCTCCTCGCAGTCATGGCACCAGGCCTGAAGGTCGTTGGGATCGCTGCTGTTCTCTATGAATCCCGCGGGCGCCGGCTGACAACGGAGCAGATGCCGGCAGACCACGCTGGCGATCCGTTCGCCATTGGGGCCACAGCTCACCAGCAGTGGTTCACGTGCTTCAAGATCACCCGCCGGGTAGTCGATCGAATCCTTGGTTGCCATCATGCGTGTCCGTTGAAGACGACATCCAGAAAGATCTTCTCGACAGGATCCCAGCGTGCAGTGAAGTAGCATGGTCCGCCATCGAAGACCACGACCATGTGGGTGGCAGCCGTCGCTGGTGGAGTGCTACAGAACGCATTGATCAGGATGACCTTGTCACCACGAAACGTCTGGCCCTGGTATTGGAAGGTGTAGCTGCTCCAGTCGGGAAGCCGAATCTTGCCCATGGACGCTTGGCGCGTCACATACGGCTCGAGCTGCTGCCTGGCTGCGGCGACATCCTCGGTATTCGGCGTCCACGAGCCGCCGGGGAGTGAAAGCCAACTGCCGATTGCTATTGAAAGGGCGACGACGTAGTTCATGTGGCACCTGGATGTGAGTGAAGCGCTCGCTGTTGCACCACTTCGCCCGCAAGAGCGCCTCATTTGGCAGACAGCCACCACCGGGACCGCAATCGGATCCAAGGTTTTTGTAAGCGCGCTGCGTTGCGGAGAGTCTGCCACAGCTCGGGTTACAAAAGAGAAGGGAGGCGTCGTGGTTCGGGGGCATCCAACTACCCCCTCTCGCGATGCATTAATTCTCCGTGGTCGGTAGCCCGGATTTTGCCGGCGCGTCCTTTGACGCGCCGGGCGTGCAGGCAGCGAGCAGCAGGGTGAAAGCGGGGGTGGTAGCCGATCGAGGAGAGTCATTCCGCAGCCTGACGCCCGAGTTGGGCCGCGTGGTAAGCGTCGGCTTGAATGATTAGCTAGGCATCAGTCCGCACACATTTCACGGACCAGCCCATCCTTGATGTACTTGTGGCAGCCATAGGTTGCCATCCAAGTCGAACAGCTACCAATCGCCTGAGTGCCAACGGGCACCGCATCCGCCACCAGGCACGCTCCTTCGCATTGCGTGCTATCGGTGCAGATTTTCAGCCCGTCGCTTGTCTTGACTGCGCACGACTTGTCGCCACCGGGCAACCCTTGTTCGATCCAGAACTGGTCGGCAGCCTTGCACGCAGCTTCTGTACCAGGAACGTCGGGCTTCTGTGCCAATGGAATGTCTGTGAGCTGGTCATGCTGGACGTTTCGAGCGCAGCCGAGCATCGCTAGAAAAATCAAAGCCAGCAGGCCACTTTTCATGATGCCTAATACCTCAATTAAGCCGACCCGCGAAGCGGCGTCGGCTTGGGCGAATTGTTAGGCGCGGGCTAGTCCCACGACAGCGACCACCAACGCTGACCTTCGACCAGCGGAGGCAGCTCGCGCGGTTCGCCGTAAGGCCAGCCTTGGTCTGCGCCATCAGAGCGCAGTTCAGCAGCCCACGACTGAACTACATCTTCCGGCGCAGACGTAAGAATATGGACGTTCTCTGCATACGGCCACGCCCCGTCGATGATCGGGTCAAGGTCGTAAATATTCACCAGAACAGCCGCTACCTCGGGCTTTGCAGCGATCTCTTGAAGCTTGTCACGGAAAAAGCCAATGCCAGGTGATCGTCGAGGTTGATGGCGATGCATTCGTTGTCGCCGTTGTCGGCGAAGAATAGCTCGGCGGGCACAACAGGCGGCGGCTCTTTGTGTCGCCAATCAGGAGTGCGGAACCCTTGCGCGAACACCTCGCGGAGCAATGCGGCACGACTCTTGGAACCTTCCATAGCACCTAATACTTGAATTAAACCGACACGCGAAGCGTGTTCGGCTTGAATGGACTGTTAGGCGTCACCTGCATTGCCCGGAAGCACGTGCTGGCAGTAGCGCCACTCATGAACTGCTTGATCATCAATGTAAGCGTCAGGCTTTGGCAAGAAAGTCACGAAGCAATCCTCAATGCCCAGTTCAATAGCTGAGGCGCGGGCGTATTCCACGCCACCTGAACTCCACAGGTAGAGGGCAACGTCCTGGGCGTGCAGCTCACGAATGCGAGCCACAACCGGAGGCATTGGAATGCGCTTGGTGCCGGCAGAGCGGATCAGCGTGTCATCAACATCTACAAATACTATGCGTTGTTTCATGTGACACCCAACACCTGAGTTAAGCCGACCCGCGAAGCGGGTTTGGCTTGAATGAATTGTTAAGTGCGTGACCAGTGATTGTGCGCGCCCTTCCACGAGCGTACACGAGGCAGGCCCCCACCTAAATGAACCAGCCACTCCGGCTGGCTAAGCCGCTCGTTGGGCAGCAGCTGGCTGGAGCCCAGCCATCTTTCGCCTTCCCACCATGAGACCACAGCGACCTCCTCCCCAACAATTTGCTCGATAAAGCTGAGCGCATCGGGTTCGATCTGGTTTGGCATGGGCGAGATGACGCCGAAGTGTGCGTGGTAATGATCAAAGCCGACCGTTATCTCCGCGTTTTCTGTGGTAATGCACAGACCGTGGGGAGTCTGAGCCTCCGGAGGTGCCGGAACAAAAACGGCTAGGTAGCTAGATCCAGACTCCTCAGTCTCTTCGCGCGCATGCTCCCGCCATTCCGGGAAGCGATTGAGCAGCTTTTCCCTAACCTCAAAAGAGAGCGGATCTAGCATCGCGCACCTAACGTTGGAGCTAACCGGCGGCTGAAGGCCGCAGGCCGGAAGCCGTCCGGTTGAGCGACGGGTTAGACCCCACGGGCGACAGAACGACGAGCCGCCCATCTATGCCTGCAATGGTTGTGTCAAGTCGCTCCATATCGCTCGGAGCATCCGGCAAGAACAACAGGATGCCATCCTTGATACCACCGATGAGCAAGTACTGCTCCACCTGTGCGACAGCATTCGCATAGCTTTGCTTCATCAGCCGCCGCTTGAGCTCGATGACGACTTTCTCTCCACCGCGCGATACCAGCAAATCAGCTCGAAATGACCTCTCAGCATCCAAACGAGCTTCGGTCTGAACCGTGAGTTCCGGTGCGGCTGACGACAGAAAGCCATGGAGTGCGCCAATCACTTGCGACTCAGTTGCTCTGCCGGATGACGATGCAGAGGGCAAGTGGATTGCACAGAACTGATTCAGTAGCTCTGTGACTCTGACCAGCAGGTCGGCGTTCACGGTTTGGGCCAGGCTAGCTTCCAGTGCTGCCTTCTGCGCTTCGGCCTCCGCCTGTGATCTTGTGTAGGCGAGGCGTTCAGCAATCTGATCGAGGAGAAGGCATGCAAAGGCGGATACAGAAACTATTGCTAGAAACGCCTCGCTCTCGTCAAAGTCGAGCTTGTAGTCATGGGCCGATGGGTTGCGCCACTCCGTACGATACGTAGTTAGTTGGCTGAGAACTCTACTGCGAAAGACGTTGTTCTGCTCAAGATAGTTTTCGATGTCGAAGGGACGCTTCTTTGCAGGATCTTGGCCAGCCAATACTCGATAGGCTTCCTTGACACTGCCTTCAAACGCTTGGTTTGTCCGATAGATCGCATCGGTGAAGGCCGTTTCATCGTCGGCGTCTTGTCCGCGTGAAAGATGTCTGAAGGCGGTCTCAATGTGCAGCAGCACTGCCTTCAGTCCAGTTACGTAATCGCCGTCCTCCAGCACGTCGATTTTCTTTCGCAGAGTGTCAACGAGGTCCATGATTTTTGGGGTCTAACGCCTGAGTTAAGCCGCGCCGCAAAGCGGCGTTGGCTTGAATGAATTGTTAGGGGGCAAGCCTAGCGCTCCCATCTATAGGCCATCCCGGGCTAGCAGCATTGCACCAATGAACCAGGACCAGAGCACGCCGGCCAACGTGACTAGGTGGACCAGACCGAGCCAGCGGCTGCGGAGATTTAAGACAGATGGCAGCAGTAGGGTGGCAGCTACTACCGCACCGATTCCATAGGCTGACTGGAGAAGATCTGAAGCCTCACGGCGTGCAAGGTGTAGTTGAGCGAAGGCAAGTACAAAGAGGGCGAAGGAAACGACGCCGGGTGCTGCCGCCAGAAGCTTGCGGCCTTCTCGTGCACCGAGGGCAAGGACTGGCACCGGGAGCAGCAAGAGCGCGGCGCCAAGTGCCAGTTCCTCCAGCCCATGAATTGTATCAAGGTCCATGAATCTGTCCGCGCTCCCTAACGCCTGAATTAAGCCGCGCCGCGAAGCGGCGTCGGCTTGAATGAATTGTTAGGTGCCATGCTGGAGCACTTTACGGCTCAATGTCCACGTTTAGCTCGGCGCGCTGATTGAGCGAGTTCTCCTCCCGTTTTCCAGCGATCGGGCGAGTGGACCCGTACTCGGTTAGAGCAATGACACAAAGCGGATCTACCCCAGCGGCTAGCAGGAACCTGTATAGGAGAAGCGCTCGACGTTGGGCGAGATAGCGGCACTCTTGCCCGGAACACTCATACTGATCCGTATGGCCCGCAATCTCGAACCTGACGTCCGGGTAGCGCTTGATTAGCTCGACAGAGCGATTCAAGTTGGCAATTTGGTCTGCCCCAGTAACAGCCTCGTCGATCGTCTCGCCCTTGATGGGATGGCCGGCCTTGAAGAAAGCACCATACAGGTCCAGTGAAGAACTGCATGCAGCGGCGGAGTATCCACCGAGCAGAACTGTCGATAGCAGGATTGAGAGGAGCTTGGACATGGCATCTAACGTTTGAGTTCAGCGGCCGCCGGAGCGGTCCGATGGAGCGATTGGTTGGGCGTCATGTTCTCGGCACCCATTGATCTGTATCTCGGTGCAAACCTAGCCCGACCGATTCGAATTCGTCCGTGGCTTCTCCCCGCTCTGCGCCCAGCCTAGCAAGAGCAGTGTTGATGGCGGATTGAGCGACTACTGGCGACCCAATTGCTTTGCCATGAGCGAAAATTGCGTGAGCTTGCATTCCCGCTCCACCAAAAATCTCTGCTTCTATGTAGGCAACTTCTCCGCCTGCACTCAAAGGCTCGCAAAGTTTCAGGAGTGACAGTGGAAGCTCTTCGTCTCCTTCATCAGTCAGTGGACAGAAGGCAATCCTATGGACATCTCGAATAGTTGATGTGAGCGGAACGAGCTCGAAGCCATTTTGGAGCTGGACCCGTTCTAACTCGAACGGTAAAGAATCGGGAAGCACTCCCGATTTTGCGATCACTGCCTGCAGCGTGTAGCTCATACTTGTGATGCCCAACGCTAGAGTTAAGCGGCGCGCGTCAGTGCGTCCGCTTTGAACGAGATGTTAGGCCTTGCAGCGGGGAGCACTACAGGCCTCGAAACGAACCGCTGCTCAGCCCGCATGGACATGAGTGTACCCACGCACAAATGGAATTACCTCTAGCCTCAACAGAATTGTTAGGCGCCAAGCCCGGGTTCTCCGCGGTCGGGCGCCAAAAGAAGGTTGTGCACGTTGTTCAAGCGAGTCAGAAGGCTAGAAATTGAACTACTACGGGTTGATAGTTCTTTGGACAGCGCCTGAACTTCCTCCGAACTGCACGGCTGTCGCCGGAACATGACCAGCGAAGCCTGATGGGCAACATAGTCTCGATGAGGAATCTCGGCTTGGAGATCTTTGACAAGCTGAGAGTCTGAGCATGTCTTTGCGAAGACCTTCAGGAGTGTGCCAAGCGCGGCGTTGTCATAGTCGCTGCCCGTGAAGCCGAAGTGGAAGTCGCGACCCAAGCGATGCTTGGCGATGTTGAAGTAGTTACGCAAGTAAGTCTTTAGCAGTGCCTCGATAAGCTGGTAGCCGCCAAGCGTCAAGTTGGCGATCTCTTGATAGCTCTTTACTTCAAAATCCCGATCTGCGTCCATGGCGTCTAATGCTTGAATTAAGCTGCGCCGCGAAGCGACGTCGGCTTGAATGAGTTGTTAGGCCGGCGACGGACGCGACCGGAGTAGAGATTGAATGTATGCCGAACTGGAGCCATCCCAGCCGCAGATGGCACATTGCCCTGAAATGAACTCATGTGGACACTTTGGAGTGCCATACAGAATATGAGTGCACTCTGGACAAAGCGATGACATGCTTGAAGCCGTTGCGATGTATCGGCTCCCGCATTCATCGCACTTCCCAGAAGTTCTTTCCATTGCGGCCTAACTACTATTTGGACGGCCCAAAAGCGGTGATGCCCCAAGTATCAACCAACGCCAGACGTCTGCAAAGCGGGAAATTCCCGCCCTGCATCAATGACTTGCCTGATGGTGGCCGGGGCTCCGTGCGCCAATGCTGGCTACGTTACCCGACGTTCGAACTATCGTATGAGTTACACCCGTGACGATGAAGGCGTAACGGCGCATCAACCGCCGAGGTTGCTGGAGGAAATGCCTCACCCCTCCAGCAGCGCCTTGTTCCGCACCGCCCCCTTGTCCGCACTGGTCGCCAGCAACGCGTAGGCCTTCAATGCCGTACTGACCTTGCGCGGGCGCGGCTCCGCTGGCTTCCAGCCACGGGCGTCCTGGTCGGCGCGGCGCGTGGCCAGTTCCGCGTCGGAGACCAGCAGGTCGATGCGGCGCTGGGGGATGTCGATGCGGATGCGGTCGCCGTCGCGGACCAGGCCGATGGCGCCGCCCGCCGCCGCTTCCGGCGAGGCGTGGCCGATCGACAGGCCGGAGGTGCCGCCGGAGAAGCGGCCGTCGGTGAGCAGGGCGCACTGCTTGCCCAGGCCCTTGGACTTCAGGTACGAGGTCGGGTACAGCATTTCCTGCATGCCGGGGCCGCCCTTGGGGCCTTCGTAGCGGATCACCACGACGTCGCCAGCCTTCACGTCATCGGCGAGGATGCCCTTGACCGCGGCGTCCTGGCTTTCGAACACCTTGGCGTTGCCCTCGAACACATGGATGGATTCGTCCACGCCGGCGGTCTTCACCACGCAGCCGTCCTCGGCGATGTTGCCGTACAGCACTGCCAGGCCGCCTTCCTGCGAGTAGGCGTGGGCGACGTCGCGGATACAGCCGCTGGCGCGGTCGGCGTCCAGGCTCGGCCAACGCGTGGCCTGGCTGAAGGCGACCTGGGTGGGGATGCCGGCCGGCCCGGCCTGGTAGAAGGTCTGCACCGCGGGGTCGTCGCTCTGGGTGATGTCCCACTGCGCGATGGCGTCGGCCAGGGTGCGGCTGTGCACGGTGGCCTGGTCGGTGTGCAGCAGGCCGCCGCGCGCCAGTTCGCCGAGGATGGCGACGATGCCGCCGGCGCGGTGCACGTCCTCGATGTGGTACTTCTGCGTGTTCGGTGCCACCTTGCACAGCTGCGGCACACGCTTGGACAAGCGGTCGATGTCGCGCAGGGTGAACGGCACCTCGGCTTCCTGCGCGGCGGCGAGCAGGTGCAGGATGGTGTTGGTGGAGCCGCCCATCGCGATGTCCAGGGTCATCGCGTTCTCGAACGCCTCGAAGGTGGCGATGCCGCGCGGCAGCGCGCGCGGGTCTTCGGCGCCATACCAGCGGTGGCACAGTTCCACCGCGGTGCGGCCGGCCTTGAGGAACAGTTGCTCGCGGTCGGCGTGGGTGGCGACCACGGTGCCGTTGCCGGGCAGGGCCAGGCCCAGCGCTTCGGTCAGGCAGTTCATCGAGTTGGCGGTGAACATGCCCGAGCAGGAGCCGCAAGTGGGGCAGGCGCTGCGCTCGAAGGCGGCGACCTTCTCGTCGGAGGCGGTGGGATCGGCGGCGATCACCATCGCGTCGATCAGGTCCAGGTTGTGGTCGGCGAGCTTGGTCTTGCCGGCTTCCATCGGCCCGCCGGAGACGAACACGGTGGGGATGTTGAGGCGCAGGGCGGCCATCAGCATGCCGGGGGTGATCTTGTCGCAGTTGGAGATGCACACCAGCGCGTCGGCGCAGTGCGCGTTGACCATGTACTCGACCGAGTCGGCGATGATTTCGCGGCTGGGCAGCGAGTACAGCATGCCGTCGTGGCCCATGGCGATGCCGTCGTCCACGGCGATGGTGTCGAACTCCTTGGCCACGCCGCCGACGCGCTCGATCTCGCGCGCGACGAGTTGCCCGAGATCCTTCAGGTGCACGTGGCCGGGCACGAACTGGGTGAAGGAATTGGCGATGGCGATGATCGGCTTGTGGAAGTCGGCGTCCTGCATGCCGGTGGCGCGCCACAGCGCGCGGGCGCCGGCCATGTTGCGGCCGTGGGTCGAGGTCTTGGAGCGATAGTCGGGCATGGGAGCAGCGAACGAGCGGGCGGGGAGGCTGGCGATGGTGGCGCGATCGGATCGTTGCTGCTGCAACCGTCCTGGGCATCCACCGGGTGGGCCGACCACGTTAGCACGCACGCTGGCGCCGCCGCGCGCCGGCCTGGAGTGCGAAGCGGATCGCAGACCCGCCTGCCTGCGCTTGGCAGACTGCGGTGGCCGGTGCGTCAGGGGGCGTAGGCCCGGCTCGCCCATCATGACCACAGGAGGTGTCCATGCTTCGGCATGTGCGTTCGTCGTCTTCCGCTGTTTCCTCCCCCATCCCGTCCCTTGCCTCCACCCCTACCGATCCGGGCCGCCGCAGCGTGCTGCGCGCCGGTGCCGGCATCGCCGCCGGCGCCGTGCTGTGGGGCCTTGGCGGCCAGGCCCGCGCCGCGGGCACGCTGCCGTTCGCCGGCCTCAATCTGTCCGGGCTGGCGTCCAACAACTTCGTCGACAACGCCATCATCGACCGGCACTACCGCGACATCAGCGACCAGCACATCGTTGCCGCCGGCGCCTGCACGCTGTTCCGCCTGCCCACCACCGCCGCACGCTTCAGTACCGGCCAGGGCATGCCGCTCAACGCCACGTATTGCGACCAAGTCGAGAAAGTGCTGAACCGGCTCGCGCAGCGCGGCAAGGTGGCGATCCTGGAGTTGCACGACTACATGCGCTTGCCGATCAAGGTCGCGAGCAAGTCCGGTTACCGGCGCGATGGCGCCGGCCAGCTGATCGGGCCGGACGGCCGCGCGGTCGCCGATCCGGCCGACCAATCGGTGTGGAACGGGACCTACCGCAAAGGCAATTTCCTGTACCTGGCCTACTTCGATCCTGCCGACAACCTGCTCAAGCTCTACGAATATCGCGTGATCGGTACGCCGGGCTGCACGCTGTACAACGCCGCCGGCCTGCCGGATCTGTGGAGTCGCATCGTGCAGCGCTTCCGCTCGCATCCGGCGATCTTCGGCTGGGGCCTGATGAACGAGCCCTACCAGGGGCCGGAGCGCAACGCCGACGGCAGCACGCTGGTGATGGCCGATCACTGGCTGCGCACTGCCACCGCCACCGCGGCGCGCATCTTCGATTTCGACCGGTCGCATTACGTGTTCGTCTGCGGCAACGAATACGCCAGCGCCCGCCGGTGGAAAGAGGCGTCCAACAACCTGGACACGATCCCCGACCCGTACGACCGCATCGTCTACGAGGCGCACAACTATCTGGACGACGAGGGCCGCGGAGGCGGTGCCTGGACCAATCGCAATGAAAACGTTGCGCCGGACACCGGCATCGAGATGGTCAAGCCGTTCATCGACTGGCTGGGACACCGAGGCAAGCGCGGCTTTCTCGGCGAGCACGGCTATCCGGCCGGCAACGCCAGCGCGGAACTGGCGACCAAGCGCATGCTCGCGCACCTGCAGGCCAACAACATTCCCAGCACGCAGTGGTGCTTCGGTCCCGGTTGGCCGGACAACGACGTGCTGGGCATGAGCCGCGACGTCGGCATGGACATCCAGGTGAAGTCCAACATCGCCGCGGTGCAGCCGTATTTCGACGCGCGCCTGTCCAGCTACGTGCCGCCGCCGCCGCCGAGCTGACGCGTCGCGCGTGCGTCCGCGGTGATGCCCAACCGCCGGCCGCGGGTTTCCGCGGCCGGCGGAACCGGGCATCATCGTGGTTGGACTCAGGAAGACGTTGCCATGAAAAGGTCGAAGACGACCGCCTTGTTGCTGATGAGCGCCGCGCCGCTGCTGTTCACCGCCTGCGGGCGCGAGCCGGAGGCCAAGGCCCAGGAAGGCCTGTACACCTCGGTGGACGCCTGCGTGGCGCAGACCCATGACATCGCGACCTGCCGCGAGGCCTTCGCGCAGGCGCAGAAGCAGGCGGCCGAGCAGGGGCCCAAGTACGCCAGCCGCGAGCAGTGCGCGCAGGACTATGCGCAGGATCGCTGCGTGGAGCAGCGCGACAGCCACGGCCATTCCTTCATCGGGCCGATGATGACCGGCTTCTTCCTGTCGCAGATGCTCAACAACAACCGCGCTGCCGGGTTCAATGCCGCGCCCGCCTACCAGGACCGGCAGAACCAGTGGCAGCGGCCGGCGTCCTATTCCGGTGGCGCCGGTGCGGCGAGCAGCGGCACGATGCTGCGCGGCAACCAGACCATGACCCATATCGGCGCCACGCCGAACCGGGCGGTCACCGTCAGCCGCGGCGGTTTCGGCGAATCCGCCGGTGGGCGCGGCTTCGGCAGCTGAGTACCGCTTTTTCCCTCATCGCACGAGACCCCGCATGAAACGTATCGCGATCGTCGAGCGCGGCGACTGGCGCGCCCAGGCCGCGGAGTACGGTTTCCGCTTCCACACCATCGACGGCCAGCGCTACTGGGACGAACGCGCCTACTACGCGTTCAGCCTGCGCCAGATCGAGCGCGATCTGGAAGACCCCAGCGCCGAACTGCACGCGATGGCGATGGGCCTGCTCGACGAGATCGTCGCCAGCGAGGCGCTGATGCAGCGGCTGGCGATCCCGCCGGCGTTCCGCGACTGGATCGCCGACAGCTGGCGGCGCCGCGAACCGCATCTGTACGGGCGCCTGGACCTGGCCTACGACGGCCGCGGCCCGGCCAAGCTGTACGAACTGAACTACGACACGCCGACCTCGCTGTTCGAGTCGGCGTTCTTCCAGTGGCAGTGGCTGGAGGACCAGCGCGCGCAGGGCCGATTGCCGGACGAGGCCGACCAGTTCAACTCCATCCACGAAGCCCTGCTGGAGCGCTTCTCCGCGATCGCCGGCGGGTTGCCGCCGTCGCTGTACTTCGCCGCGGTGCGCGATTCGGAAGAGGACCAGGGCACGATCGCCTACCTGCGCGACTGCGCCGCGCAGGCCGGCGTCGGCGGCGAGCTGATCGCGATCGAGGACATCGGCCTGTCCAGCGACGGCCGCTACACCGATCTGGACGACACGGTGATCGGCGCGCTGTTCAAGCTGTATCCGCTGGAGGACATGTTCGCCGAGCGTTTCGGCCAGGCGCTGCCGGGATCGGGCCTGCGCCTGCTGGAGCCGCCGTGGAAGGCGCTGCTCAGCAACAAGGGCATCCTGCCGCTGCTGTGGGAGCGCCATCGCGGCCATCCGAACCTGCTGCCGGCCGCATTCGACGACGGCACCACGTTGCCGCCGGGCTGGGTGCGCAAGCCGCTGCATTCGCGCGAGGGCGCCAACATCGTGCTGCACCTGGACGATGGCCGCGTGCTGGAGAGCGACGGTCCCTATGCCGGGCCCTACATCCGCCAGCAGGCGCATCCGCTGCCGGCGTTCGAGGGGCGCTACCCGATGGTCGGCAGCTGGATCGTCGGCGACCGCGCCTGCGGCATCGGCATTCGCGAGGACGATGGCCCGATCACCCGCGACAGCGCGCGGTTCCTGCCGCACGCCATCGTCGAGGACGCGCGGCCGGGTGTGCTGTATGCGTGAGTCGGTGTCGCGCGCCGACGCGGCGTCGCCTGAAGCGCCGCGTCGGCATCGAAACCTCGGCGTGCGCTTGGTCGATTACGCCGACCAGATCGCAGTGCGCTGCCATCGCTGCGGCACGCTGGGCTGGGTGCTGGCGCAGTGGGAGCCGTATCGCTGGCAGGCACGCTTCCGTTGCGGGCAGTGCAGCGCTGCGTTGGACAGCGCGGCGGACGACTGGGTGGGAATGGTGCAGTTGGTCGGCCGCCGGGCCTGCGGCCACTGCGGGCATCAGTGGGTGCATGTCTGCGCAGCGTCGGCCGCCGCTGTACCGCCGCCCAACACCTTGCCCGGCCGCTGCGCGTCGTGTCGCAAGGACTGTGCGGTGGCCGTGCAGCCGCGGCGCGTGCGCGACGGCTCGCCCCACGATCCGCATTTCGGCATGCCGCTGGCGCTGGTCGCGCCGACCCGCGCCGGCCTGCTGTGGGCCTACAACCCGCGCCATCTGCAGGAGTTGCAGGACTACGTGGCGGCGACGCTGCGCGAACGCCGCGGCCTGTTCGGGCGCTCGATGGTGGCGCGGCTGCCGGCGTGGATGAAGCTGGCGCGGCATCGGCCGCTTATGCTGCGGACCTTGCAGCGTCTGCAGCAGGCCAGTGCGCAGCTGCCGTCGGTGCCTGCCGCGGCAACGTAGCGGCGGCGTCTGCGGTTTCATTCTTCGCCGTGAATGCGGCCGGCGCAGTCGCGCCACGCGCGACGCATGCGAAATGTCTACGATGTGATACTCGTCACGATTGACCGGGCTTGCCCGTCTGACGAAGATCGACATCGGGGAGTGCTGCGGGGGCCGGCATGTCTGCATCTCGTATTCGCGCCAGAGTGCTGGTGCTGCTGGCGTGCGTCGCAGCCAACTGCAGTGCGTGCGCGGTGGTGACGGTCTCCACCGCGCGCGAGGACGTGGTCGTGCGTGGCCTGTTCGGTGCACGCGTCGCCACGACGGGATTGGCCCCTGTGGCGATCCGTTCGCGCGGGCTGGGAATTTCGCAGACCCCGCGCGCGTGGACGCTGGGCTGGCACGCCGAAACCGCGATCTATGTTCCCCTGGATGCGGACGCGTGCCGCATCGTGCTGATGTCCAATACCGAAGCCGAGGTCCGCCGCCTGCTTGCGATCCTGCAGGCCGGCGGTGGCGATGTGTCTCAGGTCTGCATCGCATCACAGGAGGTGTCACGATGAAAACGTCTCTGGCTTGTTTCTCTGTTCTGCTGTTGGGCGGCTGCGCACATCTGGAGCAGGCGCCGTTGGTCTACGCGTCGAAGACGAGCTTCGGTGTCGATGTTTCCACGGCATCCACCGAAAACCCAGGCATTTCGATGAACCTGGGCTACAAGCAGGTGGATGCGGCCTATGTGCCGGTGGCGGTGGCGAGAAAGTGCAACGACGGCGTTGCCGGTGCCGACTGCAGCAAAAAGGGCTACGAGCTGCTGGTGATCTCCGGCGTCGCCAGAGAGGGCGATTCGGACGCCGACGGGACCAGCGAAGATGCGCGGATCGAAGCGGCCAAGAAGGCATCGACTGACTATGCGAGGGCGCTGTCGGAGGAGACGCTGGCGAAGCAGGCGATGATCGAGGCCGATAGCAAGCTCAAGCAACTGCGCGACAGCTACAGCGCAGCCGCCAAGCGGCAAAGCGCATACGATCAGGCGAAGCTGAAATGGGCGTCGCTGCAGGCAGCGGCTGCGAGCCCGGGCACGGTCGAAGAGGCGGACGTGATCGCCGCGAAGAGCGCCATGGACGCGCTCGCGCCCACTGCCGAAGATCAGGCGATTCTCGCGGGCTTCGCTCAGAGCGAGAACGACCTGCGGCAGAACGCCGCCGCCGTGGCGTCCGAGTACGCCAGCAAGCAAAAAGCGTCGGAGTTGCAGGAAGCCATTCTCAAGTCCGCCAATGCGAAGATCGCGCGCAGCAATCTGGGCGACTCCTATTCCGTCTTTGGCAGCTTCGATGGCACGAGCACCGTCAATGGCAAGGGCTCGGCGTCGATCGGGTTGGGCAAGATGTTCTCGACCGGCGTGGCTGCGCAACGGTTGGCGAGCGGCATATCGACCATGGCCTGCTATGACCTGATCAAGAGCAAGGCACCTGCCGCGGTCGCCGCGGCGGAACTGGAGAAGCTGTTGCAGCACTGCCAGTGAGTGCCGTGGTTTGCGCGGCCGAGCGGTGCGGCGGCGCCGCCGCCACGCGCTACAGCAACCCGTCCCGCTTCACCGCCAGGTAGCGCTCGATCAGCGCGGCGGGCAGTTCCTCGCCGGTGACGTCGAGCACCATCACGCCGTGGCTGCGCAGTGCGTCGTGCGCAGCGCTGCGTTGTTGCAGGTAGCGCGCCACCGCGCCGGCCTGCACCGCCTGCGGCAGCTCGTGTGCGTCCTCCGCCAGCGCCTGGTCCAGTTCGCGCTCGCGCAGGCTGGCCACGCACACCAGGTGGCGGCGCTGCAGCAGACGTACGGCGGCCAGCAGGTCTTCGATGTCCTCGTCGCGCACGTTGCTGACCAGCATCACCAGCGCGCGGCGGCGCTGGCGCAGCGACAGTTCGGTGGCCGCGGTCAGGTAATCGGTGGCCACCGGCTGCGGCTGCAGGTCGTAGCTGGCGCGCAGCAGCACGTCGACGGTGGCCATGCCGCGCTGCGGCGCCACCCAGCGCGCGTCGCCGCCGCTGGCCATCATGCCGACTGCGTCGCCCTGGCGCAGTGCCAGGTACGACACCACCAGCGCGGCGTTGAGCACATGGTCGAAGTGCGACAGGCCACGCTCGCTGGCCAGCATGCGCCGCCCGGTGTCGATCAGCATCAGCAACTGCTGGTTCTTCTCGTCCTGGTACTCGCGCGAGATCAGCTTGCGCGCGCGCGAGGTCGCCTTCCAGTCGATCTGGCGCAGGCTGTCGCCGACGCGGTACTCACGCATCTGGTGGAAGTCGGTGCCTTCGCCGCGGCGCCGCTTCAGGTGCGCGCCGACCAGGCGCGAAGCCTGTTCGGCGCTGAACAGGGCGAAGCGGGTCAGCGGCGCGAAGTTCGGATACACGCGCACGGTCCGTGCGGACCCGGCCAGACGCTGCTGCCACCACAGGCGCCACGGCGCATGCAGGCGCAGGTGGGTGCCGTCGAAGACGAAGCGGCCGCGCGCGGTCGGACGCAGTTGATAGCGCACCTGGGTCTGATGCGCGGCGGGCAGGGTCATGCGCTGCGGCAGGCCCTGCAGCTCCCAGCCGCTGGGCACCAGGTCGAACAGGTCCACGCGCTGGCGCTGCGCGCTGTCCAGGTGCAGCACCACGTCGCGCTGGAGGCCCAGCGGCAGCGCTTCGGGCAGCTCGCGGCGCACCTGCGGCGTCGGCCGGCGCCACAGCCGCCATGCATCCAGCGCCGCGACCAGGGCGATGCCCGCTGCGACCGCCTGCCAGCTCCACAGCGGCAGCCAGCCCAGCGCCACGGCCAGGCCGTACAGCGCCCACAGCGCGAGCAGGGCCAGCAGGAGCGGGGCGGGTCTCATCGCTTGGGGGCCGGGAGTGGGGAATGGGGAATGGGGAATGGGAAAAGCGGCAGGGCTGCAGCGCGACGGGTCGCTGCGTTCGTCAGCTCACTGCAATCGGGAATTACGGGCAACGCCGGGAACCCCGGCTTTTCCCATTCCCGATTCCCCATTCCCGACTCCCCGCTCATTTCCGCGGCGCCTCCACCTTGGCCAGCAACCCACCGAGGGCGTCGTCGGCGCTCTGGCCTTCGATCTGCAGTTCCGGGGCCAGGGCGATGCGGTGGCGCAGGGCCGGCTTGGCCACGTCGCGGATGTCGTCGGGGATGACGAAGTCGCGGCCGGACAGCACGGCTTGCGCGCGCGCCGCGCGGACCAGGGCGATGCTGCCGCGCGGGCCGGCGCCGAGCGCAATGCCCGGCCAGCGGCGGGTGGCGGCGACGATGCGCACGGCGTAGTCGATGACTTGCGGGTCGACGGCGATGGCCGCGGTGCCGGCCTGCATCGCCACCACGTCCTCGGCGCCGAGCACGCGCGGCACCTGCGACAGGTCGAAGTCGCCGGCGCTGCGGCCGCTGGTGACCGCGGCGACCATGCGCGCCTCGTCTTCCAGTTGCGGGTAGTCGATCAGGATCTTCAGCAGGAAGCGGTCCAGTTGCGCTTCCGGCAACGGGTAGGTGCCTTCCTGCTCGACCGGGTTCTGCGTGGCCAGCGCCAGGAACGGTGGCGCCAGCGGGAAGGCCGTGCCTTCGATGGTGACCTGGCCTTCCTGCATCACTTCCAGCAGCGCCGACTGGGTCTTGGCCGGGGCGCGGTTGATCTCGTCGGCCAGCAGCAGGTGGGTGAACACCGGGCCGCGGCGGATCTTGAAGCTCTCGGTCTTGGGGTCGTACACGGCGTGGCCGCTGACGTCGCTGGGCATCAGGTCCGGGGTGAACTGCACGCGTGCGTAGTTCAGTTCCAGGGCCTGCGCCAGCGCGCGCACCAGCAGGGTCTTGCCGAGGCCGGGCACGCCCTCGATCAGCACATGCCCGCCGGCCAGCAGCGCGATCAGGATCTGCTCCAGCACCTCCGGCTGGCCGATGAAGGCGTGGCCGACCGCGGCGCGGATCGCCTCGGCGCGTTCGATCAGGGCAGGGCCGGCGAGCGGCGCGACGGCGTCGGAGGAGGCGGTGGTCATAACTGGTTTCTCATCTGGACGAGGAGGCGGATGCGCTCGCGCAAGGCGGCGGGTTGGTTGGGCGGCGGCGGTTGCAGCGCCTGTTCGACCTGCGCCACGGGCAGCTGCAGGCGTTCGGCGATGGCGGCGGCCTGGGCCGGGCCCTCCAGCGCGGCGGCGATCGGCGCGCGCCGGCGCAGCCGCGCCAGGAACGCCTCGCGTACCGCCGCGTGCAGCAGGTCGGCGCGGCCGTAGCGCAGCAGGTGTTCGCCGCTGGCGCGCACGTGTTCCAGCAGCGAACGGCGATCCTCGGCCGGCGCCGCGAGCAGCGGCCCGAAACGCTGCATGCGCGACCACAGCCAGGCCAGCAGGACCAGCAACGCGGGCAGCCAGGCCGGCCAGCCGCGGGTGAACAGGGTGCGCCACAGCGATGGCAGTTCGGCCGAATAGATCAGGTGGATGGTGCCCTGGCCGTAGTTCGGCCCCAGCACCTGGCGTGCCAGCAGGCGGTTGCCGGCCTCGCGCAGCCCGCCGCTGCGCAGCACCGGATCGTCTTCCATCGGCGAGCCCTCGAACATCTTGCCGAGCCGGTCGTCCTGGTTCTCGAGGAAATCCAGTTCCGACAGCACGTCCACGCTGCCGTCGCCGTAGGGCACGCGCGCGAACACGAAGTCGTCGTCCTCGCCGCTCCACCAGTTGCTGGGCGTATCCGGGTCGATGTTGAAGCGGCGGCCGCCGCAGAACACCTTGTGTGGCGCCGCGCCCGGCACCGCCATGACCAGGCAGTCGTCCGGGCTGCGCGCCTCGACGGTGATGTCCAGCGCTTCCAGGATCGGCACGTCGCCGCGCTTGACCTCCGCGGTGGGCGTGCGCAGCACCAGATGTCCGCCATGCTCCACCCAGTCCAGCAAGGCGTCGCCGTCGGCCTTGCCGAGCATGCGTGGGTCGCCATACAGCACCACGCTGTCGTGCGGGCGCAGGCGCATCGCCTCCAGGTCCAGGCGTTGCCGCGACTCGGCACGCACGCCGTCGGCGCGCAGGGTCTGGCGCAGCGCGTACAGCGGGTTGTAGGCGGCCTCGCCGCGTGGCGGCAGCACGATCTCCCGCTCGGCGCGTTCGTAGCGGCCGAAGAACCAGGCCGCGCCGACGCTGACCAGCAGCAGGCCGACCAGGAAGATCAGCGCATTGCGCGTGCCGCTGTTCATGCCTGCCACCGGAACTGGCGCTGCAGGTCGTCGACCAGCGCGTCGAAGGCGCCGTCCTCGGGCAGCCGGCCCGCATAGGCGGCGTGCTGCCAGACCCGCACCATGCGCGCGAACAGGCCGCGGTCGGCGTCGTCGGGCAGGCGTTGCGCGGCGCGCAGGCACTGCGCCTCGGTGGCGCTGGGCGGCAGCACCAGATCGGCGCGCTCGCACAGCGTCGCCACGCTGGCCCGGTACAGCAGCGCCAGCGCGTCGCGGTGGCGGCCTTCGCGCCAGGCGCGTCGCGCCACCGTCGCCACGTCGTCCGGCAGCGGTTGCGGCGCCAGCACCGGCGTGTGCTCCGGTGCCGTCGCCACCGTTGCACGCCGGCGCCCGCTGCCGCGCATCCACGGCAGCCAGTGCCTGGCGGTCAGCAGCAGCACCAGCAGCAGGATGCCGGCCAGCACCCACATGCCCCACTCGCCGACGAACGCGATGGCCTGGGCGGCGGCCTTCATCCATTTGCCGAACGCGGTGAGGTCTTGCTGCTTGTCGTCCGGCTTGGGCGGTTCGTCGGGATTGCGTTTCTTCCAGTAGCCGATGGTGCGCTTGGCGGTCAGCAGCGGATCGGCGTAGGCGCGGTCGGCGGCGCGGGCGAAGCGCGCATCGGCGGCGGGCTCGGTGTCGAACACTTCGTCCAGCGGGACCGGATGCGCGGCGTTGTGGTGGTGGGTATCGGCGGCGGGCTTGCTGTCGGTGTCGGCATCCGCATCCGCATCACTGTCAGTGTCCGTGTCGGCATCGGTCCCGTCATCGCGCCCGGCGTCGGCGGGAGCATCCTGCTCCGCCGCCGTCTGCACCGCTGTGTCGTCGGCCGCTGGCTGCGCACGCAGCGCCGCGGCCGGCGCGGCGAGCAGCGCCACGCACAGCAGGAGCAGCGGCGCGGCGCCGCGCAGGCGCGCGGCCATCCGGCGCAGTGCCATCTCCACGTCCCAGGCTTCGAGCTGGGTACGCCGGTTGAGGTACAGGCCGAAGCCGGCGCCGACGAAGAACGGTTCGATCAGGGTCATCGCCAGCCAGGCGATGGCGTTGAAGCCGATGTCCGCCCACACCGGGGTCTGCTGGCCGATCAGCGACCAGGCCGCGCGCGCGGTTTCCGGCAGCAGGTCGATGGGCACGAACAGGAAGATCGTGGCGATGCAGGCCAGGCTGAGCATGCCCTCGAACGTAGCGAAGACGCTGGCCATCAGCAGCGCGTGGCCGTAGATCGCCCCGCCCAGGGTGCGGCGGCGCTCGCGCTGCTGGCTGGCGCTCGCGCCTTCCAGCAGTTCCAGCGGCATGAACACGCTGCGCGCCGGACTCAACCGGCGCCAGGTCAGGTAGCCGATCAGGGTGCGCCAGCCCCAGGCGCCCTGCGCGCGCACGGTGTCGCGCACGCGCGGCACGTCGCCGAACACAGCGCGCGAGATCACGAACAGCGGGATCCGGTCCAGCACCGGCTTCAGCCACCACAGCAGCAGCGGCGCCAGCCACAGCGCATCGATCGCCCAGGCGCCGAGGTTGAGCACGGCGAACAGCGGCAGGGTGACCAGCAGCCAGGGCTTCCAGATCGCCCCGGCGTGGCGGCGGACCAGGGCGCTGCCCAGTTCCATCGCTTCCCATGCCGAGCGTGCGCGCAGCACCACGTCCAGGCGCTCAATCCGCATCGATGGCCTCCGCGCGGCCGCGCCCGCCGCGCCACAGCCACGCCAGCACCAGCGTCCAGAGCGCCGCCGACACGCTGTACTTGATCCACGCCGGCACGGTCGCGATGGACGACCAGAACGCCTCGATGAAGGCGGCCACCAGCAGCATCGCAGCCACACCCAGGCACAGCCGCGCGCCGATCTTGCCGCCTTCGACCAGCGCATCGATGCGCCGCCGCCGTCCCGGCGCCAGCACCTTCAGGCCGAGCTGCAGACCGGCGCCGCCGGCGATCACGATCGCGGTCAGTTCGAACGGCGCATGCCCGGCGACGAAGCGCCAGAAGGTGACGCCGTAGCCGATCTGGTGCAGGTGCCCGGCCACCGCGCCGATGGTGATGCCGTTGAACAGCAGCACCAGCACCGTGCCCAGTCCCGCCAGCAGGCCACTGGCGAACGTGCGCAGGCCGATGCTGATGTTGTTCATGATGTAGTGGCCGAACATCTGCCAATCGGTGCCGCTGTCGCGGCCAAGCTTCTGTGCGCTGGCGGCCGGGTCGTACATGCGCTCGACCTGGGTGACCTGCATCGGGTCCATCAACCCGTGGATCAGTTCCGGACGGAACTGCAGCAGCACGAAGATGGTCACCAGCGGCACCACGAACAGCGCGGTGGCCGCCGCCATGTAGCCGGCCTGGCTGCGCACCAGCTGCGGGAATTCGGCGAACAGGAATTCCGCCGCGCGCCGCCAGCGCGGACGCGGCGCCCGGTACAGGACGGTGTGGCCCTGCTGCATCAGGTGCTGCAGGCGCGCGGTGACCTGCGGGCTGTAGCCGCGCCTGCGCGCCAGCGCCAGTTGATGGCACACGCGCCGGTAGCGCGCCGGCATGTCCTCGTCGGCGAGCGGCGTCGGCTGGTCTGGAATCGGGATCGCGGTCGGCGGCGCGGCGGTCTTGCTGGCGTCGCTGGCGGCGCCGGCCTTGTTCGGCGCCGACCTGCGCGCGCTGCGCTGCAGCCAGGCCTCGAACACCTGCCATTCCTGCTGATGACGGAGGACGAACTGTTCCTGTTTCATCGGCGGCCCAGCAGCCAGTTGGCCATCGCGTACAGGCGCAGCACCCCGGCCTGGCCCGGCGTCTCGGTCAGCGGCTGCGCCAGCGCGGCCAGTTCCAGTTGCCGCTCCGGGGTGAGCCGCGGCGCGCGCTCGGCGAAGGCGATCAGCGCCGCCTGTTCGGCCGGCAGCAGCGGTCGCGGCGGCGCGAGCGCGCTGGCGATCGGCGGCAGCGCCTCGTCCTCGCGCGGCGGCTGGTGCACCACCAGCGTGCCCGCGACCAGGTCGCCCAGGCGCCGCGAATGGGTGTCGAACAGGCAGGCGATCAGGCCGACGGCGTAGCCGAACGGCAGCATGTCCACGGTGCGCAGCAGGTTGCGGGTGATCGCGGCCATCCAGCCCACCGGCGCGCCGTTGCGCGCCACTACGCGCAGGCCCAGCGCCTGCTTGCCCAGGGTCTGGCCGCGCCAGCCCTCCAGCACGATCGGGTACGCCCAGAACACCAGGAACATCGCCACCAGGTACAGGCCCTGGCCGAGGCCGCCGAGCAGGCCGAGGAACATGCCCATGGCGGTGAGCAGGGCGAAGCGCAGCGCCAGGTCGATCAGCCAGGCCAGCGCGCGCGGCACCGCACCGGCGGCCGGCAGATGCAGCGGCACGCCCTCGGGGGTGATGACTTCGCGGTAGGTATCGAGCATGCCGCTTACCGCCGCCAGGTGGTGCGGCGGACACGGGCACCTGCGATGTGGGGAGGCCGTCCTTCCGTTCGGCCGGCTGCCTGTGGCGGCATGCTGCTCTCGACTGCGTCCTGCTCCGAAGCGGCACTTTAGCCGGCGTGGCGTGAATTGCCCAGCACGCCGGCGGCGCCGATCAGCGTACCGTGCCGCCGTCGCGCTGGCGCCCGGAGAACAGCTTGCGCACGCCGGCGACCAGCGCCATCAGGCCGATCAGCAGCAGCTTCCAGGCCTTGGCCAACAACAGGCCCAGCTTGGCGAACAGGCCGGCCTTGGCCGCCAGGCCGCCGCCGATCAGGGTGGCCAGGCCGTAGCTGGCGATCTTGTCGGTGGACGGGTTGTGGTCGGCATAGCGGGCGCCGCTGTCGAACTCGGCCATCGGCAGCAACTGCTGCATGCCCTCGCGCACCTGCGCCAGTTCGCCCATGCCGGAGACCGCATTGAGGCTGAGGTAGCCATGCCGGCCGAGCACGCGGATGTCGTAGTTGAGGGTGTGCTCGTGCTCGCCGGCGAACGCCAGCTCGCGCGCCCAGTACAGCTTCTTGCTGCCGGTGTCGTAGCGCGGCGGCACCGCCCAGCCGATCAGGTCGACCTGCTCGTAGCCGGCCTTCTTGCGCTGCGCGTTGGACTCGCGCGTCTCCTCCTGCATGTCCTTGAGCATGGCCTGGTAGTCGATCTTGCTGGCGTCCTCGTCGGACACGTAGCCGTCGTCGGAATAGGTGACGACCACCGCCCAGCTGCCCTTCTCGTCGAGCGCGGGCTGGCGCGGCACGATCAGGCCCAGCACGTCGTCGTCGGGCGGGTTGCCCCAGTAGCTCTCCAGCACCCTGCGCGCGTCGGCCTTGTCCAGAAAGCGGAACGCCGGGCCGAGGTCGAAATGCACCTTGGCCTGCGGCAGTTCGATATGCCCGTCGCGGAAATGCAGCGAGCCGACGAACTGCTCGGCGGTCATGTCCGTGCCGCTGTCCTGGGCCAGCACCGGGCCGGAGGTGGCGCACAGCGCGCAGAAAAAAGCGGCCAGCAGGCCGCGCAGCGAGATCTTGAGCATCGGCGATTCCATTCGTTCGGTGGCGTCCCCACGCCAGAGGCGCCTAGTGTCGCGCAAGCGCGCGGCGCACGCCAGCCGCGGCGCAGGTGCCGCAACCACCGCAGTGGCCTCAGCCGTTGCCGGTGAGGTAACGGTCCTTCAGCCGCACGTAGTGCTGCGCCGAGTAGTGCAGGCTCTCGATCTCCTTGTCGCTGAGCATGCGCGCCTTGCGCGCGGGATTGCCCAGCCACAGCTCGCCCTCGCCGACGGTCTTGCCCGGGCCGACCACCGCACCGGCACCGACGAAGCCGTATTTCTTCACCGTGGCGCCGTCGAGGATGCAGGCGCCCATGCCGATCAGGCACAGGTCCTCGATGGTGCAGGCATGGATGATGGTGCCGTGGCCCACGGTCACGTCCGCGCCGATCAGGGTCGGGTAGCCGGCCGCGTTGAACGGGCTGTGGTGGCTGACGTGGATGATGGTGCCGTCCTGGATGTTGCTGCGCGCGCCGATGCGCACGTAGTTGACGTCGCCGCGGATCACCGTGCCCGGCCATACCGACACGTCGTCCTCCAGCACCACGTCGCCGATCACGGTGCAGGCCGGGTCGACATAGACGCGCGCGCCCAGCTGCGGAGTCGTGTCGAGGTAGGGGCGGATCGGGGACATGCTGCTCTCCGGCGGTGGGCGGCCGGCGGCCACACGGGCGCCGATGATAGCGCGGCGCCTGGCGCCGGCTGCCGCCCGTGGAGCGCCCGAGCGGCTGGGCGCAGCACGCGATTGTGCGATAAACGCACCGCTAATCGATATTCGCACTTGAATGGTGCAGTGCGATAAAACTAGCGTTGCCGCTGTCCCGGCGCCTGGCAGCGCGCGACGCGTGCCCGCTGGCGGCCGCGGCGCCGCCCGCCGCCGGTGCGGTCCCGATTCTGTTGGAGATGGTGCATGTCCTGTGCGTTTTCCCGCGGCCTGGCCCTGCTCGCGGCCCTGCTTCCCGGCGCCGTGTGCGCCTACCAGGCCGAGCCGCCGCCGCCGGAGCGCAGCGTGCTCACCGTGGACCGCTACGCCGACGACGATGCCCCGGGCTCCCTGCGCTGGGCGATCACCACCGCCAACCAGGCCCCCGGCCGCTACCGCATCGAGATCGCCGCGGTGGGCGCGCCGCCGTACGTGATCCGCCCGCGCGCGCCGTTGCCGGCACTGCAGGGCCCGCTGCAGGTGGTGGGCCTGGCGCGGGCGCACGACGGCCAGTACATCGCCATCGACGGTGCCGGCTACATCCACGGCAAGGGCACCGCCGCCTGCCCGGGCGCGGAAAAGGGCCAGTTCGGCACCAACGTGCGCAGCACCACGCTGCCCGGCCTGGTGCTGCGCGATACCCATGGCGTGGAACTGAGCGGCCTGGAGATCCGCAACTTCTGCATCGGCGTGCTGCTCAACCGCGCCAGCGACAATGTGCTGCGCGACAACCGCATCGTCGCCAACCACGGGGGGGCCGGGGTGATGCTGACCGGCGACGACGGCAACGGCCAGTCCACCGCCACCACCACGGTGCGCAACCGCATCGAGCGCAACACCTTCCTCGACAACGGCGACGGCCTGGAACTGACCCGCGGCGCGGCCTGGAACCTGGTGGCCGACAACCTGTTCCGCTCCACCGACGCCAACCCCGAGCCCTCGCAGGGCATCGAGATCCTGTGGGGCAACGACAACACCGTGCTGCGCAATCGGTTCGAGCGCTATTCCGACGGGTTGCAGATCAACTGGGGCAACCGCAACACCATCGCCGACAACGACTTCGCCGGCAATTCGATCGGGGTCAGCGTCACTGGCCGCGACAATCTGATCGAGGGCAACCGCCTGACCGGCAACGGCATCGGCATCGCGGTACGCCCGCAGCCGCGCAGCGAGCCCAACCGGTTCAGCGCCAACCTGCTGTCCGGCAATGGCCTGAAGATCGAACGCTGCTTCGCCGGCGGTGCCTGCGCCCCGGGCCAGCCGCGCGGTGCCATCGTGTTCGGCGTGCCGGGCCTGGAGCATGCGTCCTTCGTCGGCTCGCGCGGCATCGGCGTCGATCCGGACCCGCGCAAGCGCGCGGCGATTTGCGGCGCCACGGCGGCGGACGGTTGCCAGCCTGCGCCGAACTTCGGCCAGGCCGCCCCGCAGTTGCGCAAGATCGAACGCGGCGCCGGCGTGCCGCAGGTGCAGGGCAGCTTCGTCGGCCGGCCCTGCCATCTCTACACGGTGGAGCTGTTCGGCAATCGCCGGCCCGGCGACGACGAGGCCGAACGCTATCTGGGCCGCGTCGAGGCGCAAGTGGATGCACTGGGACAGGGCCGCTTTGTGTTGCCGCTGGACGGCGACGGCGCGGCGTTGGCCACGCTCACCGCCACCGTCACCAGCGACGATGGCGCGACCTCGCCGCTGAGCGCGCCGCTGGCGGTGGCGCCGTGAGCCGCCTAGCGTCGCTACCGGCCTGGTCGCTGCTGGCCGCGGCCATCGCCTTCGCCCCGGCGGTCGCCGCCGCGCAGGACGCCGCCGACCTGGCGCACAGCACCTTGACCGGCGACTGGGACGGCACGCGCAGCGACTGGCTGCAGCGCGGCGTCAACGTGCGCGGCGACTACGTCGGCGAAGCCATGGGCCTGGTCGACGGCGGCCGTGGCGAGCGCGGTGCGCGCTATGCGCAGCAGGTGCGGCTGGGCGTGGACCTGGACCTGGCGAAACTCGCCGGCTGGGACGGCGGCACGCTGCACGTGACCGTCAACGACCGCCGCGGCCGCAGCACCTCGGCCGACCTGCTCGGCAACCGCTTCCCGATCCAGGAAGCCTACGGCGGCCAGTTCACCCGGCTGACCGAACTGAGCTACGACCGCCGCTTCAACGACGGACGCTCGTACATCAAGGCCGGCTTCTACGCGATGGGCAACCAGTTCGGCGCGCACACGTTGCTGACCAACTTCGTCAACGCCGCGTTCTGCGCGCATCCGCTGGCGATGTCGGGCAACAGCGGCTGGTACAACTATCCCAACGCGCGCTGGGGCGCGGAGGCGGCGCAGCAACTGACGCCGGCGGCGAACCTGCGGGTCGGCTGGTTCCAGGTCAACCCCAGCACCAACAACAACGTGCACACCGCCTTCGATCTGGCCGCGCGCGGCACCACCGGCTCGCTGTTCCCCGTCGAGCTCACCTGGACGCCCGGCGCCAGCGGCGCCTATCCGGGCACCTACAAGTTCGGCGGCTACTACGACTCCTCTCGGGTGCCGCGCAAGGGCCTGGACCCGCGCGCCACCACCGGCCGCGACGGCGCCTACCTGCTGGTGGAACAGAAGCTGTATTCGCCCGGCGGCGAGCGCGGCCGCGGCCTCACTGGCTTCGCCCAGTACATGGTGTCCGACCATGCCACCGCGCAGATCACCCGTTGGTACGCCGTGGGCGGCGTCTACCAGGGCATCGGCCGGCGCAGCCAGGACCGCATCGCGCTGGGCTACGTCGGCGCCGACATCAACCACCGCCTGCTCGACGCGCGGCGCGCGGCGCTGCTCGATGCCGGCGTGCCACCGGAGGCGCCGGTGTTCGCGCTCGACACCGCCGAGGAACTCTACGAACTGTCCTACAGCGCGCAGCTGACGCCGTGGCTGATGCTGCGGCCGGACGTGCAGTACATCGTCAACCCCGGCACCTTCGCCTATGCGCGCACCGACAATGCGCTGGCGGTGGGGCTGCAGGTCAAGCTCACCTTCTGAGCGCGCGCTGCGCGCCTCCTGCCCAGGCCGATCCCGATGCCCTTGTTGCCACGACGACTGACCTTCCTGTGCTGCGCCGGCCTGCTGCTGGCATCGCCGCTGCAGGCCGCACCTGCGGTGCCTCCGGCAGCGGCGCCCGCCGCGCCGTCCGCGGCCGCGCCGCTGCCGCCGCCGCGCGTGCTGCAGATCCGCGGGCTCGCCATCGGCGCCGGCCTGCCCAAGATCATCGTGCCGATCACCGCGCACGATGCCGGGGAGGCGCTGGCGCAGGCGCAGCGCATCGCCGCCTCGCCCGATGCGGACCTGGCCGAGTGGCGCATCGACCTGATGGACGGCGCCACCGACGCCGCCGCGCTGGCGGCCCTGGGGCCGCGCCTGGCGCAGGCACTGCACGGCAAGCCGCTGCTGCTGACCTTCCGCACCAAGGCCGAGGGCGGTGCGGTGGCGATCGACGATGCCGCCTACGGCACGCTGTACGCGCGCCTGCTGGAGGCGCGCTTCGCCGACCTGCTCGACGTGGAAATGTTCCGCGACCCGGCGGTGCTGCGGCAGGTGGTCGAGCGCGCACACCGGCAGGGCGTGTACGTGGTGATGTCCAGCCACGACTTCCACGCCACCCCGCCGGTGGCGGAGATCGTGGCGCGGCTGCAGCGGCAGCAGGCGCTGGGCGCCGACGTGCTGAAGATCGCGGTGATGCCGCGCGATCCCGGCGACGTGCTGCACCTGCTCGACGCCACCTGGCAGATGCGCCAGCGCAGCGGGCAGCCGCTGCTGACCATGGCGATGGGGCCGCTGGGCGCGGTGTCGCGGCTGTCCGGCGGCACCTTCGGGCAGAGCCTGACCTTCGGCATGCTCGGCAGCGCCTCGGCGCCGGGGCAGATCGACGCGGCGCGCCTGCGCCAGGCGCTCGACGCCCTGCACGCGGCCGCGCCCGCCAAGTGACGCCGCGTCGCCGCGGTTCTCGTTCGCCGTTCCAGCAGGAGTGATCCCATGAGCCATGCCGCCGCCCCGCCCACCGCGCTCGTCCTGGACCGCATGAGCGGTTTCCAGTGGACGGCCATCGCGGTCTGCGTGCTGTTGAACATGCTGGACGGGTTCGACGTGATGGTGATGGCCTTCATCGCCCCGCACGTGTCGGAGGCCTGGCACCTGTCCGGCAAGCTGCTGGGGATCGCGCTCAGCGCCGGCCTGGTGGGCATGGCGCTGGGCTCGCTGCTGCTGGCGCCGCTGGCCGACCGCTGGGGCCGGCGCAACATGATCCTGTGCTGCCTGGTGATCCTGACCGTCGGCATGGCCGCCTCGGCGCTGGCGCAGGACATCTGGCAACTGGCCGCGCTGCGCGTGTTCACCGGCATCGGCATCGGCGGCATGCTCGCCGGCGTCGGCGTGATCACCGCCGAATACGCCAGTCCGAAGTGGCGCAGCACCGCGGTGGCGCTGCAGGCCACCGGCTATCCCATCGGCGCCACGCTGGGCGGGTTGATCGCCGCGATGCTGCTGGAACGCTGGGGCTGGCATGCGGCCTTCCTGTTCGGCGCACTCGCATCGCTGCTGTGCATCCCGGTGGTGCTGGCGCTGCTGCCCGAATCGCTGGATTTCCTGCTCAGCCGGCGCCCGCCGGATGCGCTGGCGCGGCTCAACGCGCTGCTGGCGCGCATGCGCGCACCGACCCTGGATGTCCTGCCGCCGCGGCCGCCGGTGCAGGAGAAGGCCGGCTACGCGGCGCTGTTCACTCCGCGCCTGCGCCGCAACAGCGTGCTGATCGCGTTGGGCTTCTTCATGCACATGTTCGCCTTCTATTTCGTGCTGAGCTGGACGCCGAAGCTGCTGGTGCAAGCCGGGCTGTCGGCCGAACAGGGCGTCACCGGCGGGGTGCTGCTGAACCTGGGCGGCATCGTCGGCGGCGCGTTGTTCGGCGGCCTGGCCGCACGTTTCGCGCTGCCGCAGTTGACCGCCGTCAGCTTCCTGATCGCCGCACTGGGAATGGCGGCGTTCGCCACGCTCGGCACGCAGTTGCAGCTGGCCTTCCCCGTGGCCTTCGTGATCGGCGCGGCGCTGTTCGGCTCGATGGCCGGTCTGTATGCGGTGGCGCCGATCGTGTTCGCGCCCACCGTGCGCACCACCGGCCTGGGCTGGGCGATCGGCATCGGCCGCGTCGGCGCGATTCTTTCGCCGATGACCGTCGGCGTGCTGGTCGACGCCGGCTGGCAGCCGGCCAATCTGTACTACGTGCTGGCGTTGCCGCTGCTGGTGGCCATTGCCGCGGTGCTGACGATGCGGCTGCAGCCGGCGCGGTGAGGGCGGGGCGGCGCGGGCGCGGGTCTGCCTAGTCTTCGAGGACAATGCGCTTTGCGGCGCGGCCTGGCCTGCGTCACCCGATCGGCGCCGGGTCCGGCGCCGTACCCCATGTGTCGGCCAACCTGCCGCGCCTCGGTCGAGGCGCTGTGAGGTCTCACGAACGCGGGTCCATCCATTGCCACCGCACGCAGGTGGCAATGGCGTGCCGTTTTCCTACTTGGCGTTCGGCAAGGCGTAGGCGATCACGTAGTCGCCGCGGTCCGGCGATTGCCGCGCGCCGCCGGCGGTGATCACGATGTACTGCTTGCCGGTCTTGGTCGACACGTAGGTCATCGGCCCGCCCTGGCTGCCCACCGGCAGCCGCGCCTTCCACAGTTCCTTGCCGGTGCCGCTGTCGAAGGCCCGCAGGTAGTAGTCCTGGGTGCCGGCGATGAACACCAGGCCGCTCTGCGTGGCCAGGGTGCCGCCCAGCGTCGGCATGCCGACCGGGATCGGCAGGTGCATCTTGAAGCCGAGCGGGCCGGTGTCCTGCACGGTGCCCACCGGCACCTGCCAGGCGATGCTGCGTGTCTTCAGGTCGATCGCGCTGAGCGTGCCGAACGGCGGCGCCTGGCAGGGGATGCCCAGCGCCGACAGGAAGCGGTTCTTGTTGACCGCGTACGGCGTGCCCTTCAGCGGCACCGCGCCCATGCCGGTGTTGACCGCCTCGCCGCCGCTGGAGGCGGCCGCCTTCTCGGCCTTCTGCGGAATCATCTGCACCCACAGCCCCAGGCGCATGTCGTTGGCGAACACCACGTCGTGCACCGGATCGACCGACAGCCCGCCCCAGTTCATGCCGCCCAGCGAGCCGGGGAAGCTCAGCGACACGTCGGTGCCGGGCGCGGTGTACAGGCCCTCGTAGCGCATCTTCTTGAAGGCGATGCGGCACAGCATCTGGTCCAGCAGGGTGGCGCCCCACATGTCCGCTTCGCTCAGGTGCTTGGTGCCGATCTGCGGCATGCCCACCGACAGCGGCTGGGTCAGCGCATACGGTTCGTGGGGGATGTCGGCGGCCTTCACCGGCACCTCGCGGACTTCGGTCAGCGGCTTGCCGGTGGCGCGGTCGAGCACGTACAGCTGGCCGGCCTTGGTGCCGATGATCAGCGCCGGCACCTTGCGGCCGTCGGCCATCGGGAAGTCGATCAGGCTTGGCTGCATCGGCAGGTCGAAGTCCCACAGATCGTTGTGCACGGTCTGGTAGACCCATTTGACCTGGCCGGTGCTGGCGTCCAGCGCGGTGATCGAGGCGCCGAAGCGGTGGTCCAGCGCGCTGCGCTCGGCACCGTACAGGTCGGTGGACGGGCTGCCCATCGGCAGGAACACCGTGTTGGAGGCGGCGTCGTAGGACATCGGCGCCCACACGTTCGGCGTGCTGCGCACGTAGGTCTTGCCCGGCGCCGGCGGCTGTGTGTCCTGCGGATTGCCCGGATCGAAGGCCCAGCGCTGCGCGCCGGTGATCACGTCGAAGCCGCGGATCACGCCGCCGGGCATGTCGGCCTGCACGTTGTCGGCGACGCGGCCGCCCACCACCACCGTGGTCCCGGCCACGGTCGGCGCCGAGGTCAACTGGTAGAACGGATCGGGTGCGGCGCCGAGGCCGGCCTTCAGGTCGACCTGGCCGTTCTGGCCGAAGCTGCTGCAGAACGCGCCGGTGTCCGCGTCCAGCGCGATCAGCCGCGCATCGATGGTGTTGGTCAGCACGCGGCGCCGGCAGTTGGCGCCGGCCGGCAGCGCCGCCGCCGCCACCGGCGAGGCGTTGGCCGCGCTGGGCTGGGCCAGCGGTGCGTCGGCATCGAAGTAGGCCAGGCCGCGGCAGCGCTGCCAGACCGAGGACTGCGCGTTGATCTCGCGCTTCCACAGCTGCCGGCCGCTGCTGGCGTCCAGCGCGATGACGTTGTTGTGCGGGGTGCACACGTACAGCGTCTCGCCGATCTGCAGTGGGGTGGTCTGGTCTTCGGCGCCGTTGCCGTCGCTGAGGGCGATGTCGCCGGTGCGGTAGGTCCAGGCCACCTGCAACTGGCCGACGTTGCCGCGGCCGATCTGGTCCAGCGCGGCGAAGCGGCTGCCGCCGGCGGTGTTGCCGTAGTGGCTCCAGTCGCGCTGCGCCTGCGCCGGGGTCACCGGCACCGGTGCCGGGCCGGGGCCGCTGGCGACCACCGGCGGATGCGGCACGAACATGCCGGCCAGGCCGCCGGCGCAGGCCAGCGCCAGCACCGCCGCCAGCGCATAGGCGCCGCGTCCGCCGGGCAGGCCGCGGGCGCGGCGCAGGGTCGGGTAGACCAAGGCGACCAGCAGCGCCAGCACCGCCGGCATCATCAGCCGCGACACCAGCGGCCAGAACGCCAGGCCCGCATCCCAGTACGCCCAGGCCACGCTCAGCACGAACGCCAGCGCGTACAGCCAGGCGCCGGCCGGGCGCCGCCGCAGCACCAGCAGCGCCGAGGCCACGCAGGCCGCGCCCATCGCCAGGAAATAGAGGCTGCCGCCGAGGGTGGCCAGGCGGATGCCGCCGACCAGCAGCGCCAGTCCGATCAGCGCCAGCAGCAGGCCGACGCTCCACAGCAATATCCGGCCGCCGGCCGACACATCCGATTGGGTTTGCACGTTTTCGATCCTCTGCAGCAGGGTAGGCGCGTGGCGCCCGCGGCCGGCCACGAGGGCGGCGAAGGCGGGCGTGCGCACGATGACATGCCGCGTCTGGAAAGGACGTCGCCACGTTGGGCGATTATCGCATTTGTGTTCGGTAATAGAACGAATGGCGCCGTCCGCCGGTGCGACGCTGTGTGCCGGTTTCCGACGTTTCTCCGACCTTGGTGAAGCCCGTACAACGCACTGTTACAGACATGGTGCGATGCGACACATCCGTGGAGTAGCGTTGCGCGTTTCTTCCCAGCCGCACTCCCCCATGTCCGACCGTTTCCAGGCGCCTCGTCGTCCCGTTCGCTGTGCCGTATTGCTGGCCATTGCCGTGGCCGGAGGCTGCTCCGGCGACAAGCCGGCGGCCGCGCCGCCGCCGCGGGTGGGGGTGCTGACCCTGGGCGCGCGCACGCTGCCGGTGGAGCGCACCCTGGCCGGTCGCACCGTGGCCTACGAGACCGCCGACGTGCGCCCGCAGGTCGGCGGGCTGCTGCGCCAGCGCCTGTTCCAGGAGGGCCAGGAGGTCAAGGCCGGGCAGGCGCTGTACGTGATCGATCCGGCGCCGTACCAGGCCGCCTACGACATCGCCCGCGGCAACCTGGTGCAGGCCGAGGCGGCGCTGGCCAGCGCGCGGCCCAAGGCCGAGCGCACCCGCAGCCTCACCGACATGGACGCGGCCAGCAAGCAGGACGCCGACGACGCGGTGTCCGCGCTGCGCCAGGACGAGGCGGCGGTGGTCGCGGCCAAGGCGGCGTTGCAGGCGGCGCGCATCAACCTCGACTACACCCGCATCACCGCGCCGATCTCCGGCACCATCGGCACCTCCGCCTACACCGTCGGCGCGCTGCTCACCGCCGCGCAGGACGCGGCGCTGACCACCATCCAGCGCCTGGATCCGATCTACCTGGACGTCACCCAGTCCAGCACGCAGATGCTGGCGCTGCGCCGCCAGCTCGACGCCGGGCAGATCCATGCCATCGACGGCAAGGCGCAGGTGCAGGTGCGGCTGGAGGACGGCAGCACCTATCCGCACGCCGGCACGCTGGAGTTCGTCGGCACCCAGGTCAACGCCGGCACCGGCAACGTCACCCTGCGCGCGGTGGTGCCCAATCCCGAACACCTGCTGCTGCCGGGCATGTACCTGCGCGCGGTGCTGCCGATGGCCACCGACCAAGGCGCGGTGCTGGTGCCGCAGCAGGCGGTGACCCGCGACAGCAAGGGCGAGCCGGTGGTGAAGCTGCTGGATGCGCACGACAAGGTGGTGGAGCGGCACATTCGCACCGGCGAGGCCATCGGCCACGACTGGCTGGTGGAGTCCGGGCTCAAGCCGGGCGAGCGCCTGATCGTGGTCAACGGCAGCCGCGCCGAACTCGGCAAGCCGGCGCAGCCGTATCCGGTCACCGCCGCCCAGCTCGATGCCGCGCCGGCGCTGCCGGGCGACGACGCCCAGGCCGACTGAGGACTCCCGCATGTCGCGCTTCTTCGTCAACCACCCGGTGGTGGCCTGGGTCATGGCCATCGTCATCGTGCTGATCGGCATGCTGGCCATCCATGGGCTGCCGGTCGAACGCTATCCGCACATGGCGCCGCCCACCATCACCGTGCGCGCCACCTACACCGGCGCCTCGGCGCAGACGGTGGAAAACACCGTCACCCAGCTGATCGAGCAGTCGCAGCAGAGCCTGGACCACCTGCTGTACATGACCTCCACCAGCGCCTCCGACGGCACCGCGCAGGTCAACCTGGTGTTCGAGACCGGCACCAACGCCGACACCGCGCAGGTGCAGGTGCAGAACCAGTTGCAGTCGGTGATGTCGGTGTTGCCGCAGGCGGTGCAGCAGAACGGCCTGGTCATCACCAAGTCCAGCGGCTCGCTGTTCGAGGTGGTGGCGTTCACCTCCGACGACGGCAGCATGGACAACTTCGATGTCGCCAACTACATGGAATCGAACATCGACGACCAGATCAGCCGCGTCAGCGGCGTCGGCAACATCCAGCCGATGGGCTCGGAATACGCCATGCGCATCTGGCTGGACCCGGAGAAGCTGCGCAAGTACGCGCTGATGCCCTCGGACGTGGAGAACGCGCTGCAGTCGCAGAACACCGACGTGTCCGCCGGCGAGATCGGCGGCCAGCCGGCGCTGCGCGGGCAGCGCCTGGACGCTACCGTGACCACCCGCAGCCGCCTGCAGACCCCGGCGCAGTTCGGCGCGATCGTGCTCAAGAGCGATGCCAGCGGCGCCGCCGTGCACCTGTCGGACGTGGCCAGGATCGGCCTGGGCCCGGAGACCTACGACAGCATCACCCGCTTCAACGGTAAGCCCTCGGCCTCGCTGGGCATCGAGCTCAACTCCGACGCCAACGCGGTGGAGACCTCCAAGGCCATCGACCAGCGCCTGCAGGAGCTCAAGCAGTACTGGCCGCACGGCTTCAACTACCACATCGCCTTCAGCACCACGCCGTTCGTCACCACCTCGATCAAGGAAGTGGTCATCACCCTGATCGAGGCGGTGCTGCTCGTGGTCGCGGTGATGTACCTGTTCCTGCAGAACTGGCGCGCCACGCTGATCCCGACCATCGCCGTGCCGGTAGTGCTGATGGGCACCTTCGGCGTGCTCGCCGCGTTCGGCTACTCGATCAACACCCTGACCATGTTCGCGATGGTGCTGGCGATCGGCCTGCTGGTCGACGACGCCATCGTGGTGGTGGAGAACGTGGAGCGGGTGATGGGTCAGGAAGGCCTGCCGCCGAAGGAAGCCACGCTGCGCTCGATGCAGCAGATCGGCGGCGCCCTGGTCGGCATCGTGCTGGTGCTGACCGCGGTGTTCGTGCCGATGGCGTTCTTCAACGGCGTCACCGGCGTGATCTACCGGCAGTTCTCGATCACCATCGCCGCCTCGATGATCCTGTCGGTGCTGGTGGCGATGACCCTGACTCCGGCGCTGTGCGTGACCATCCTCAAGCCGCTGCACCAGGGCGAGGCGCCGATCGGCTCGCACGGGCGCCTGGGCTGGTTCTTCATCTGGTTCAACACCCGCTTCCGGCACCTGTCCGAGCGCTACCGCACGCTGGTCGAGCGGGTGCTGGGCAAGCGCGCGCTGGGCCTGCTCGCCTATGCGCTGCTGATCGCGGTCACCGGCCTGCTGCTGTGGCGCCTGCCCGGTGCGTTCCTGCCCGACGAGGACGAGGGCATGCTCAACGTGCTGGTCAAGCTGCCGGCCGGCTCCACCCTGGAGCAGACCCTGGCGGTGACCGACCGGCTGACCAAGGCCGCGCTGAAGGACCCGGGCGTGCGCTCGGTGCTGTCCTCGGCCGGCTTCAGCGTCACCGGCGCCGGCCAGAACGTCGGCATGGCCTTCGTGCGGCTGAAGGACTGGGACGATCGCGACGACGATGCGGCGACCATCGCCGACCATCTGAACAAGGCGCTGGCCGACGTGCCCGACGCGGAACTGTTCGTGACCTCGCCGCCGGCGATCACCGGCCTCGGCGACGCCTCCGGCTTCACCTTCGAACTGATGGACTACGAAGGCGCCGGCCATGCCGCCCTAGTCGCCGCGCGCGACAAGCTGCTGCGGCTGGCCCAGCACGATCCCAAGCTGATGAACGTGCGCTACGCCAGCCTGGAAGACGCGCCGGTGTACGCGGTCAAGATCGACGATGCCAAGGCGCAGGCGCTGGGCGTGGACCCGGGCGACATCAACGCCACGCTCAACAGCGCGCTCGGCGGCGACTTCGTCAACAACTTCATCTACAAGGGCCGCATCAAGAAGGTCTACGTGCAGGGCGATGCCGACGCACGCATGGCGCCGCAGGACCTGGACCGCTGGACGGTGCGCAACGGCGGCGGCGACATGGTGCCGATGTCGGCGTTCACCCGCTCGCACTGGACCAGCGCACCGGCCGCGCTGGAACGCTACAACGGCGTGTCGGCGATGGAGCTGACCGGCCAGGCGGTGCCCGGGGTCAGCTCCGGCGCGGCGATGGACGCGATGGCCGAACTCAGCAAGCAGTTGCCGCACGGCTTCGGCTACGCGTGGTCGGACATGGCCTACCAGGAAAAGCTGTCGGCCAACCAGGCGCCGGCGCTGTACGCGATCTCGCTGCTGTTCGTGTTCCTGTGCCTGGTGGCGCTGTACGAGAGCTGGTCGATTCCGTTCGCGGTGATGCTGGCGGTGCCGGTGGGCGTGTTCGGCGCGGTGCTGCTGATGACCCTGCGCGGCCTGGAGAACGACGTGTACTTCCAGGTCGGCCTGCTGACCACGGTGGGACTGGCGGCGAAGAACGGCATCCTCATCGTCGAGTTCGCGCGCGACCTCGAACACCGCGGCGAAAGCCTGCTCGCCGCCACCCTGCACGCGGTGCAGATGCGCCTGCGGCCGATCCTGATGACCTCGCTGGCGTTCCTGCTCGGCGTGCTGCCGCTGGTGTTCAGCAAGGGCGCCGGCTCGGCCGCGCGCCACTCGCTGGGCACCGGCGTCACCGGCGGCACCCTGGCCTCGATCACCCTGGGCCTGTTCTTCGTGCCGCTGTTCTACGTGATCGTGCGCCGGATGTTCCCCGGACCGGCGGTCGCCCACCCGGAGACGCAGGCATGAGCGCGTTGACCCGCATGAGCGTGGCGGTGGCCACGCTGTTGGCCCTGTCCGGCTGCACACTGGCGCCCACCTACGTACGCCCGGCGGCACCCGTGCCGGCCGACCTGGCCGCGGTCGACGTGGCGCCCGCCGCCGGCGCCGCCACCGACACGCTGGCGATGCCGGACTGGCAGCAGGTGTTCCTGGATCCGCGGCTGCGCCAGACCATCGCGCTGGCCTTGCAGAACAACCGCGACCTGCGCGTGGCGGTGCTGTCCATCGACAAGGCGCGCGCGCAGTACCGCCTCCAGCGCGCCGCGCAGTTGCCCTCGTTCGACGCCAACGCCAGCATGAGCCGCGGCCGCAGCAGCGCCGCCAGCAACGACGACGGCGTCTCCCAGGTCAGCACCAGCGACACCCTGCAGGTCGGGCTCAGCAGCTGGCAGCTGGATCTGTTCGGGCAACTGCGCAGTCTCAAGCAGGAAGCCCTGCAGAACTGGCTGTCCAGTGCGGAAAACCAGCGCAACGTGCGCCTGACCCTGGTCGCCCAGGTCGCCGCGGCGTGGCTGACCGTGGGCGCGGACCAGGCGCAACTGGCGCTGGCGCAGCAGACCCTGGACAGCCAGGCGCAGACTCTGCAACTGACCGAGCGCCGCCACAGCATCGGCAGCGCGTCCGGGCTGGACCTGGCGCAGCAGCAGACCAGCGTGGAGTCGGCGCGCGTCGCCGTCGCCAGCGCCGCCACCCAGCTGGCGCAGGCGCGCGATGCGCTGCAACTGCTGGTCGGCGCGCCGGTGGAGGCGGCGCTGCTGCCGACCGCGCAGGCGATGCAGGGCAGCGTGGCGCTGGCGCCGCTGCCGGCGCACCTGTCCTCGGCGGTATTGCTGCAGCGCCCGGACGTGCTCGCCGCCGAGCACACCTTGCAGGCGGCCAACGCCGACATCGGCGCCGCACGCGCGGCGTTCTTCCCGTCGCTGAGCCTGACCGCCTCGACCGGGCGCAGCAGCGATGCGCTGTCCACGCTGTTCTCCGCCGGCAGCCGCACCTGGTCGTTCGTGCCCAGCATCACCGCGCCGATCTTCCACGCCGGCGCGCTGAAGGCCTCGCTGGACGCCTCCAAGCTCGGCAAGGACATCGCCGTGGCGCAGTACGAGAAGGCGATCCAGTCGGCCTTCGCCGAAGTGGCCGACGCCCTGGCCACGCGCGACCACCTGCAGGCGCAGCTGACCGCGCAGCAGGCCCTGGTCGACGCCAGCCAGCGCAGCTACACCCTGGCCGACGCGCGCTACCGCGCCGGCCTGGACGGCCACCTGCCGGTGCTGGATGCGCAACGCTCGCTGTTCGCCGCGCAGCAGGCGCTGATCGCGCTGCGCCTGCAGGACGCCAGCAACCGCGTCACCCTGTACCAGGTGCTCGGCGGCGGCGCCGACGCCCAGGCCCAGGTCGCTGCCTCGCCCTGAGCCGGAACCGAGGCAGCGCGAGGCCGGGCCTGGGCTGGCCTGCGGCGAGCCCGAGGCCGGCAGGCCTGAGCGTGCAGAAGCGTCGCCACGCACGACGCTCTTCTGTGGGAGGGACTTCAGTCCCGACGCAGGACAGTTGGACGCCGTCCAACCGTCGACCAAGGCGAGGCCCTATGCGACATCCCCGTGGCAACCAACACGGCAGCCGCCGTACTGCCGTCTTCATGACGGAACCTGACCGTGCGCAAGCATGCGACGTCCGGTTTCCCAGTGCGGGAGGCGATTCCTGTGGGAGGGACTTCAGTCCCGACGCGACGGCAGTCGAACGCCTATCCAACCATCCACCCAGGCAACGCCTCGCGCGCGTCCTCGCCGCAAACAACACGACAGCCCTGCGCCACCGTCTCGAAAGCTGAACGCGGCGGTACACCTCGGCGGCCGTCGTAGACAAATGCCGGGCGCCGCCGCGCCGCCCAATCGTTCGTCGCACAGGCCGCAAGCCGCGTTGTGCGTATCTCCGGCGCGTTGGCGACACGGTCGACGCCGCTCCGGCACGCCGGGCACCACGCCAGCCTTGGGCCATAATCGCGGCGACTCACTCCAGGTACGCCGCACCCGATGAAGATCCCCCCGAGCCTGCAGCCGCTGATCGACGATGGCGTCATCGACGGCGTGTTGCGCCCGCTCAAGAGCGGCAAGGAGGCCGCGGTCTACGTGGTCCAGGCCGGCGACGACGTGCTCTGCGCCAAGGTCTACAAGGACATGGCGCAGCGCAGCTTCCAGGCCCGCGTGCAGTACCAGGAAGGGCGCAAGGTGCGTGGCAGCCGCCAGGCGCGGGCGATCGGCAAGGCCAGCAAGTTCGGCCGCCGCGAGCAGGAAGCCGCGTGGAAGGACACCGAGGCCAACACCCTGTACCAGCTGGTGGACGCCGGCGTGCACGTGCCGCAGCCGCGCGGCTACTTCCACGGCGTGCTGCTGATGGACCTGGTCACCGACGCCGACGGGCAGAGCGCGCCACGCCTGGGCGAGGTGGAACTGGAACCGGAGCAGGCGCGCGCCTTCCACACGCAGCTGGTCGGCGACGTGGTGAAGATGCTGTGCCTGGGCCTGGTCCACGGCGACCTGTCCGAATACAACGTGCTGGTCGCCGCCGATGGTCCGGTGGTGATCGATTTCCCGCAGGTGGTCAGCGCCGCCGGCAACAACGCCGCCCGCAGCATGCTGCTGCGCGACGTGCACAACCTGCGCGACTGCCTGGGCCGCTTCGCGCCCGAGCTCAACGCCACCCACTACGGCGAGGAGATGTGGGCGCTGTACGAGAAGGGCACGCTGCGCCCGGACAGCGCGCTCACCGGCCGCTTCACCTTCGACACCCGTCGCGCCGACGTGCGCGCGGTGCGCGCCTCGATCGAGGACGCGCGGCAGGAAGCCATCATCCGCCAGCAGGGCCGCGAAGCCGCCGCGCAGGACGACTGAGCCGCGTTCCGGCACGCGGCGCGCAAGTCCATGCTGCGCCGCAATGTTGCGGCGACGCGTGCGCGCCCGGTCGCCAGCGCGTGCTCCAAGCTGCGCAATGCCTCGCCGCGCCTGCATTGCACGCGCATCCGCGCCGTGACGATCGGCCGCCTGCCGCTGACCCGTCGGCTACCGCGCATCGGCGTTCCGGTTCGCTTATTTGCGGAAATGGTTATTGGATATAACAATCCGCCCGACGCCGCTTGCGCAGCCGCCCCGGGAGGGCCACCCATGTATTTCGATCCAGACGTCGTCCGTTTCTTCGCCCAGGCCCAGCAGTCCGGGCAGCCGCCGATGGAGGAACTGCCCTTGCCCCAGGCGCGGGCGATGATGCGCGGCGTCGCCGCGCAATTCGGTTTCCCACGCGTGGAGATGGCCGAGGTCCGCGACCTGCTGGCACCGGGCCCGGCCGCCCCGATTCCGCTGCGCCTGTACCGCCCGCACGGCCTCGACGCCGGCCCCGCCCCCACTTGCCTCTATGCACACGGCGGTGGCGGCGTGGTCGGCGACCTCGACTCGCACGACGACGTGTGCCGACAACTGGCCGCGCGCGCCGGCTGCCAGGTGCTGGCGGTGGACTACCGGCTGGCGCCCGAACATCCGGCGCCGGCTGGCATCGAGGACGTGATCGCGGTGGTGCACTGGGTGGCCGCGCACCCGGCCGAGGTCGGCGCCGATCCGCAGCGCCTGGCCATCGCCGGCGACAGCATGGGCGGCGCCCTGGCGGCGAGCGCCGCGCTGGCCGCGCGCGATGCCGGCATCGCCCTGCGCTGTCAGATCCTGATCTATCCGCTGACCGACGTGCGCCCGGACAATCCCTTTCCCTCGCGCGTGCACAACGCCGGCATCCCGCCGCTGACCGAAGCGGCGATGCGCTACTTCGACCGCCAGCTGCTGCCGGACCCGTCGCTGGCATCGGACTGGCGCATCTCCCCGGTGGTGGCGCCGGACGTGGCCGGCGTCGCCCCGGCGCTGGTGGTGCTCGCCGACCGCGACGCGCTGCACGACGAAGGCCTGCACTACGCGCAGCGCCTGCGCGAGGCGGGTGTGGAAACCCTGGTGCGCGTCCACCCGGGCATGATCCACGGCTTCATCAACATGGGCAGGGTGATGCGCGTGGCCGGCGAAACCCTGGACCTGGCCGCGCTGCTGCTGCGCCATCGGCTGCTGCCGGTGGCCGCGCAGGAGTGAGCCCAACCGCAGCGCGTACCCCCTTCCGGCAATCGCCGCCGGCGCTGGCACGCGCTGCTTCGTCTGGAACCATGTGCCAGTCGCGCGGATGCGTCGGCTTCCGTAGTCAAAGCCCCTCTCCCGCCGGGAGAGGGGTTGGGGTGAGGGTCCGGGAGCGCAGCGCCGCCTCCGGACCTTAGTGCACCATCCGTACCCTCATCCGCCCCTTCGGGGCACCTTCTCCCGAGGGGAGAAGGGAAAAACAAAGGAGCGGCTTCAGCCGCGACGGGGCATTGCCGACACGCCCAGGTCGCGGCTGAAGCCGCTCCTGCGTGGGGGTGCTGCGCGCGATGCGCGTTCGCGACCGATCACGCCACCCGACTGCGCCGCGCCCGCTCCAGGTGCACCAGCAGCAGCGAGATCGCCGCCGGGGTCATGCCGGGGATGCGCTGCGCCTGGCCCACGGTCTGCGGGCGCACGCGCTCGAGCTTCTGCTGCACTTCGGCCGACAGGCCGCGCACCTGCGCGTAGTCGAACGCGGCCGGGATCGGGGTGTCCTCGTGGCGCTGCTGGCGGGCGATCTCGTCGCGCTGGCGGTCCAGGTAGCCGGCGTACTTGATGCCGATCTCCACCTGTTCGGCCACCTGCGCGTCGGCTACGCCCGGGCCCAGCGACGGCACCCGCATCAGTGCGGCGTAGTCCAGCTCCGGGCGCTTGATCAGGTCCAGCACGGTGGTCTCGCGGCTCACCGCCACGCCCAGCGTCGCCGCGACCTCGCGGCCCAGCGCGTTGCCCGGCGTCGCCCACAGCGCACGCAGGCGCTCGTTCTCGCGCGCCACCGCCTCCTGCTTGGCCTGGAACCGCGCCCAGCGCGTCTCGTCGACGATGCCCAGCTCGTGGCCGATGCCGGTCAGGCGCGCGTCGGCGTTGTCCTCGCGCAGCTGCAGCCGGTACTCGGCGCGGCTGGTGAACATGCGGTACGGCTCGCTGGTGCCATGGGTGATCAGGTCGTCGATCAGCACGCCGATGTAGGCCTGGTCGCGACGCGGCGACCACGGCTCCAGCCCGCGCACCTGGCGCGCGGCGTTGAGGCCGGCGATCAGGCCCTGCGCGGCGGCTTCCTCGTAGCCGGTGGTGCCGTTGATCTGCCCGGCGAAGAACAGCCCGGGCATGGCCTTGGTCTCCAGCGAGGCCTTGAGTCCGCGCGGGTCGAAGAAGTCGTACTCGATGGCGTAGCCGGGGCGGGTGATGTGCGCGCGCTCGAAGCCGCGGATCGAGCGCACCAGCTCCAGCTGCACGTCGAACGGCAGCGAGGTGGAGATGCCGTTGGGGTAGATCTCGACCACGTCCAGGCCTTCCGGCTCGACGAAGATCTGATGGCTGGCCTTCTCGGCGAAGCGCACCACCTTGTCCTCGATCGAGGGGCAGTAGCGCGGGCCGATGCCCTCGATCTGGCCGGTGTACAGCGGCGAGCGGTCCAGCGCGCCGCGGATGATGGCGTGGGTGCGCTCGGTGGTGTGGGTGATCCAGCACGAGACCTGGCGCGGATGCTGCGCCACCTCGCCCAGGAACGACATCACCGGCAGCGGATCGTCGCCGGGCTGTTCCTCCATCGCCGCATAGTCCAGGCTGCGCCCGTCGATGCGCGGCGGGGTGCCGGTCTTGAGCCGGTCCACGCCGAAGCGGCCGTCGCGCAGCGCCTGCGCCAGCGCGGTGGCCGGCGGATCGCCGGCGCGGCCGCCGGCGTACTGGGTCTGGCCGATGTGGATCTTGCCGGCCAGGAAGGTGCCGGCGGTCAGCACCACCGCCGCGGCCTCGAAGCGCAGCCCGGTCTGGGTCAGCACGCCGCGCACGCGCTCGCCGTCCATCACCAGGTCGTCCACCGCGGCCTGGAACACGGTCAGGTTCGGCTGCGCCTCGACCAGGCGCCGGATCGCGCTGCGGTACAGGCTGCGGTCGGCCTGGCAGCGGGTCGCGCGCACCGCCGGGCCCTTGGAGGCATTGAGGGTCCGCCACTGGATGCCGGCCAGATCCGCGGCGTGGGCCATCGCCCCGCCCAGCGCGTCGATCTCCTTGACCAGGTGGCCCTTGCCGATGCCACCGATCGCCGGGTTGCAGCTCATCGCCCCCACCGTCTCAACGTTGTGGGTCAGCAGCAGGGTGCGCGCGCCGGCACGCGCGGACGCCAGCGCCGCCTCGGTGCCGGCATGGCCGCCGCCGATCACGATCACGTCATGGCGGTAGAAGGAATCGCTCATCGGGGTCTCGTCGGCCGGCGCGGGGCCGGCGGCAGGGGGCGACACGGGACGTCGCCCAGGGTGTGAACAGGAATTTTAGCGGTTGCATCACAAATTGCAGATCCGGGCCTCAAGTTGGCACGCAATCTGCAGATATTCCCACTGCACCCAACGTGGCAATGCGTCAGGGGCGTATGACTGGAATTGGAACAGGGGCCAGTCACGCGCACGTTGGGGGAGCTGGGGGCCGGTAGTCGGGGGACTACCGGCCCTTTTTTATGCCCGTTTTTCGCCGGTCGCCGGCGCCACGCCAGCAATGGCAAGGCCCCAACGCGAAAAGCCCCGGCGGACCGGGGCTTTTCGTTGTGAGGCGCCGACGCCCGACAGGGCCGGAACAGGGGGGATCCAGATTTCCCTGTCGGACATCGACATAGACGGTGGGGTCGACCCCTTCGGGTCATAAAGCGACGCAGGCGGTCACCCCGTAGGACGTAGAGTGCGTGCTGGGACAGGCGAACGCAAGCCCTTTCTTAGGGTTCGAGTGTGCGACGTGTCCCATTGCTGCGACCCATATTGCCGGGGCGCGGCGCCGGCGGGCGCTGCATGCCCTCGGGCCGCTGCATCGCCGGCCGGGCCGGCTGCATCGATTGCGGCCGCGGTGCCGAATTGAGCGCGTCCGGACGCCGCAGGCGGTCCATGTCGCGCCACGGCGTCGGTACCCGACCACCCACGCTGGGCGGCGGCGACGGCGGCCGCGAGCCGCCGTCGTCCGGCCGCGGACGCGGTGGCGGGCGGTGGCGCGGGCCATCGTAGCCACGGTAGTAGTAATAGGGCACGCCGTACCCGTAGTAGCCGTAATAGGACGGGCCGTAACCGTAGTAGGGCACCGCGCCGTAGGGCGAGTAGTACTCGGAGTAGCCGGCCGGGTAGCGGTATTCGACCGACGGGGCGCCACGGTAGTAGCCACCCTCGCCGCCTCCGGCGTAATCGTAGGTGGCGCAGCCGCCCAGTGCGGCCAGCAGTCCAGCGGCGCAGATCAGGCGCAGTTTCATGGCGTTTGCCCTCCAGCAGGCTGGCTGACAGGTTCGGTCCGTGGCATTGAATCCCCCCTTAACTTCATCGGCTGCACTTGAACGCTTAAGTTGCGCGCAACGACGGCGAACCGGCGCGGGTCGCGGGCGCTGCACGTTGGCGACGATACGCTACCCTTTCGCGCATGGTCTCACGTTTTCTGCCCGAGTTCGGCGACGTCCTGGCGGCCGCCGCACGCATTGCCGCGCACGCGCGGCCAACCCCGGTGCTGCGTTCGCGGGCGCTGGATGCCGCCACCGGCGCGCAGCTGTACTTCAAGGCCGAACACCTGCAGCGCGGCGGCGCGTTCAAGTTCCGCGGTGCCTGCAACGCGGTGTGGGCGCTGGACCCGGCGCAGGCGGCCTGCGGGGTGGTCACCCATTCCTCCGGCAACCATGGCGCGGCGCTGGCCCTGGCCGCGCGCACCCGCGGCATCGGCTGCCATGTGGTGGTGCCGGAGGGGGCGGTCGCCGTCAAGCTCGCCAACATCGCCCGCCACGGCGCCACGCTGTGGCGTTGCGCGCCCAGCATCGCCGCGCGCGAGGCGCTGTGCGCGCAGGTGCAGCGCGATACCGGCGCGACCCTGGTGCATCCCTATGCCGATCCGGCGGTGATCGCCGGGCAGGGCACCGCGGCGCTGGAACTGTTGGACGCCAGCGGCGGGCTGGACCTGCTGGTGGTGCCGGTCGGCGGCGGCGGCCTGGCCGCGGGCAGCCGCCTGGCGCTGTCGGCGCGGGCGCCGCAGGCGCAGCTGCTGCTGGCCGAGCCGGCCGGCGCCGCCGACACCGCGCGCTCGCTGGCGGCCGGCGAGCGCCGCCTGGACATGGTCCCGGACACGCTCTGCGACGGCCTGCGCGGCACCCTCGGCGAACCCAACTTCGCCCTGCTGCACGGCCAGGCCGAGGTGCTGGTGGTGGAGGACGCGGCGACCGTGGCGGCGATGCGGCTGCTGTGGCAGGTGCTCAAGCAGGTGGTGGAGCCGTCCTCGGCGATCGCCCTGGCGGCGGTGCTGGCGCAGCCGGCGCGCTTTGCCGGGCGCCGGGTCGGGGTGATCCTGTCCGGCGGCAACGTCGACCTGGACGCCTTGCCATGGGGCGCGGCATGAGCGCGCGGGGCGGCTTCCGCTGGCTGCGCTGGCTGGTGCGCCTGGCGGCGCTGCTGGGGCTGTGGCTGCTGGGCGTGGCGATCTACATCGTCTGGGTCGGCGACCGCGACCAGGCGGCGCCGGCCGACGCGATCATCGTGCTCGGCGCCGCGGCCTACGACGCCAAGCCGTCGCCGGTGTTCGAGGAGCGCATCCGCCACGGCCTGGACCTGTACCAGCGCGGCTACGCGCCGACCCTGATCTTCACCGGCGGCTTCGGCAACGGCGCGCGCTTCGCCGAGTCGCAGGTGGCCCGGCGCTACGCGCTGCGCCACGACGTGCCGGCCGACGCGATCCTGATCGAGACGGTGTCGCGCACCACCCGGCAGAACCTGATCGAGGCGCGGCGGCTGATGCGCGAACACGGCCTGCACCGGGTGATCGTGGTCAGCGATCCGCTGCACATGGCACGGGCGCTGCGGCTGTGCCAGGAACTGCAGATCGACGCCCTGGCGTCGTCGACCCCGAGCAGCCGTTTCCGCAGCTTCCAGACCCGCTGGCGCTTCCTGCTGCAGGAGCTGTACTTCTTCCATCGCGACCTGGTGGTCCCCGGCGCCTGAACCTGCGGGGTGCGGTACGCAACGGCGCATTCCCTGGTGCCGGCCGCTGCCGAGCGCACCCGGATCAATCGCCACCGCAACGGTCGCGTACACGAGGTGATGGCGAGGCCGGCGCGCGGCCCATGCGGGCCGCGCACGTCATGCAGCCGCGCCATGGCCTGCATCTGGCCGGGCGCGATCACGGCCGTGCAAGGGCGCACATCGCGGAGCAGGGCCGCTGTGCGTCTCGGCGGACGAGCAGGGATCCCGGCGGAGATCGAGGGTGAATCCGTCGAACCAGCGGCGATGCCGGGTCGAGGCCGCTGCAGGCGACGACGCTACAGCAGCGCTCCCGTCACGACCTGACGGTCATCGGCGTGCAGGCGCTTCGTTGGATCGCGGTCGTCGCACGCGCGCGGTTCCTGCATGTCTTGGCGTTGCGCGCGCCGACCCGCGGATGCGAGCCCGCGCGCTCACCATGCCGGGTCGACGTACTGGACGACCAGGGCGTTGGCGATGCTCTCGGTTTCAGCGTCGATGATGCCGCTGGTCTTGCGTGGCCTGAAGTGCATCTGGAACGCGGCGACGATGCGTTGCAGTTTTCCGCTCCAACGCCCGTCGACACTCACCTCGTTGTACCCATAACGCTTGAGCGCCCGTTGCAGCGCGAGTACATCGCCGGGCGCATTGGGATCGCGCCCGGCCAGGTAGCGGCGCACGTTCGCCTGGTCCGGCCATGCGCCGATGCCGTGCCGGGCGAGCATTTCCCAGGGGAACAGCGGACCTGGATCGTACTTGCGCAGGGGCGCCACGTCGCTGTGGCCGAGCACGTTCTGCGGTGCGATGCCATAGCGGGTGATGAGGTCGTTGAGCAGCGGCACCAGCGCGGCGACTTGCTCCGGCGCGAAGGCGTACCACTGCCGATTGCCGGCCTTGCCCTGTGCAAAGCCGAGATTGACGATCTCCACACCGATGGACGTATCGTTCAGATTGCTGCGGCCATTCCAGGCGCTCACGCCAGCGTGCCACGCCCGATTCTGTTCGGCCACCAGTTGCAGGACGACCGGCTTTCCATCCACCAGCGCCGGGCGCGCCGGCACCAGGTAATGGGCGCTGACATCCGGGCCTGACAGCACCTTCAGTGAACGGGCGTCATTGAGCGCGGTGTAATGCAGGACGATGAAACGGACGCGTTCGTTTTGCGCCAGGGAGGGCGTTTGCACCGATACGTCGTAACTGCCGCGGTCCAGGAGTGTCGGGGGCGATGGTGCCGCAGTGGCTGGAGTCTGGGGCGGTGAGCGGACAGACGAGCAGCCAGCGAGCAGCAGCGACAGCGACAGCGACAGCGACAGCGACAGGACCACAGTGCGAGACATGCACACTCCTCCGATTGGTTGCGCAGCGCCGGGTGTGTCGACTGCGAGGGATGTGCAAGCGAGTTTGCCGTCGCATCGAAGGCGCTCCCATGGGGCGGCGCCCAAAACAGGCGCGCACTGCGCGGCCGATGGAGCGCGCCCACGCAGCGCGCGCGCAGCCTTGGTGCCCCGTGGCAGTGCCGTCCCGAGTCGCGAAAGATCGCGGGCCTGGCGCGCTGTGTCCGACCCCGTTGGCGCTTGCGGCTGCAGAAGGTCCAGTGCCTCCATCGCCGCCGCCGGTGGCTGCCCGCCGCAGGGCTGTGCCGCGCCGTATGATGGGCCTTTCCACGGCCCGAGGGAGGCAGCCATGAGCAACCACGGAGTTCCTGCGCAGGACCAGGCCATCGCCCTGGTGCAGGCCTATTACGCGGCGTTCAACCGCGGCGACTGGGACGGCATGCTGGGCATGCTCACCGACGATGTCGCCCACGATCTCAACCAGGGCGCGCGCGAGACCGGCAAGGAGGTCTTCGCCGCCTTCCTGCAGCGCATGAACGCCAGCTACCGCGAGCAGTTGCACGACATCGTGGTGCTGGCCGCGCAGGACGGCCGCCGCGCCGCCGCCGAGTACGTGGTGCATGGCGAATACCACCACACCGACACCGGCCTGCCGGAGGCGCGCGGCCAGCGCTACGTGCTGCCGGGCGGGGCGTTCTTCGACATCCGCGACGGCAGGATCGCCCGGGTGAGCAACTACTACAACCTGGAAGACTGGATCGCGCAGGTCTCTGCCTGAGCCACGCGCCGGCCTGAGGCCGGCGCGCTCGCGCTGTCGCAAAACTGTCCGCCGGCCGTCATCTGCGGCCGCAGGCGCGGTGACTATGGTCGCCGCGTCGACCGAGAGGACTGCCGATGCGCGCGCTGCTTCGTTCCCCGGCCGTCGCGGTGGCGCTGCTGGCCTGCACGCTCGCGCTGGCCCTGCTGGGCGCCCGCGGCATCTGGGATGCCGACGAGGGCCGTTACTCCAATGTCGCGCTGAACATGCTGCACAGCGGCGACTGGCTCACGCCCCGGCGCAGCGAGGACGTGGCGCACTGGACCAAGCCGCCGTTGACCTACTGGGCGATCGCCGCCAGCGTCGCCGCGTTCGGGCCGTCGCCCTGGGCGGCGCGGTTGCCATCGGCGCTGTCCTACCTGCTGTGCGTGCTGCTGGTGTGGCGCCTGGCCGCGCGGCTGTTTCCCGAACGCCCTGAGCTGCCGGCGCAGGCGGCGCTGCTGTACGCGACCATGCTGGCCCCGTTCGGCGCGGCGCAATGGATTTCCACCGACTTCCTGCTCGCCGCCTGCGAGACCCTGGCGGTGTGGGCCTTCGTCGAAGCGCGGGCGCATCCGCCCGGACAGGGCAAGCGCTGGATCGCGGCGATGTGGGCCGGCTTCGCCCTTGCGTTCATGACCAAGGGCCCGCCTGGCCTGCTGCCGCTGCCGGCGCTACTGCTGTTCAACGCGGTGACGCCAGGGCCGCCGCGGCGCGCGCTGCAGCTCTCCGGCATCGTCCTGTTCGTGGTGCTGGCGCTGCCCTGGTACCTGGCGGTGATCCACGGCCATCCGGGATTGCTGCAGTACTTCGTCGGCGACGAGGTGGTCAAGCGCGTGGCCAGCGATGCGTTCGGGCGCAACGCGCAGTGGTACGGCTGGGCGGTGGCGTATGCGCCGATCCTGGTCCTGGGCACGCTGCCGTGGACGCCGGCGCTGGCGCGTTGGGCCTGGCAATTGCAGCGGCAACTGCGGCAGTGGTGGCGCGATCCGGCGTTGCGCCTGCAGCAGGCCGCGCCGCTGTTGCTGACCCTGTGGCTGCTGCTGCCGCTGCTGGTGTTGTGCCTATCGCGCTCACGGCTGCCGCTGTACGTGCTGCCGCTGTTCGTGCCGCTGGCATTGCTGGCGGCGTGGCAGCGCGCGCAGGAGGGCCGGGCGCCGTGGCGCTGGCCGTGGCTGCTGGGCTGGTGCGGATTGCTGCTGGCGCTCGAACTGGCCGTGGCGCTGCTGCCCACGCACAAGGATGCCGGCGCCTGGGCGCAGGCGATCGCGCAGCGTGCCGATGCGCCGGTGCGCGAGGTGGTGTTCGTCGAGGACATGGCGCGCTACGGCCTGCGCCTGGAGTTGGGCGCGCAGGTACGCAAGATCCGCCTGGACCCAGTGCGCGCCGCGCCGCGTTTCGGTCCCGAATACGACGCCGATCTGCTCACGGTGTTGCGGCAACCGCGCGCCGGGCGGGTGTGGGTGTGCAAGCAGGAGGCCTGGCCGCAGGTCGCCGCGCGCATCGCCGCGCAGGGCGCACAGGCGCAAGCGTTGGGGATGCCCTACCAGGGTCGGGTGCTGTTCCGGGTGCTGCCTGGCTCAGTCGCCGCGGCGGCGGATCGGGATCGCTGACAGCGGCACCGCGGCGATCTCGCCGCCGCCCTCGCGGATCGGCGCGCCCGGCGGCGGCGCCCAGGCGTGCGCGTAGATCACTTCCCACGTGCTGGGCAGGGTGCCGTCGGCGCCGCGCAGCGGCTCGTAGGCGGCGCTGGCGGCGGCGAAGCGGCCGCGGCCGGTGAGGGTGTGGCGGCGCGCCTGCAGCGCGTTGGTGGCGCCGATCGCGCGCAGTTCGCGCATCAGCGCGGCAAGGTCCGGATAGGTCAGGTTGAACACGTCGCGGTCCAGCACCGGATCGCGGAAGCCCGACAGCATCAGCGCATCGCCGAACTGCGCGATCGACGCGAAGCGGCTCACGTGCGGCGTGATCCGGTCGGCCTGGGCGAAGGCCTCGCGCAGTTCGATCAGGGTGTCCGGGCCGAAGCTGGAACACAGCAGCAGGCCGCCGGGGCGCAGCACGCGGCGGAATCCGGCGAACACCGCCGGCAGGTCCTCGACCCACTGCAGGCACAGATTGCTGAAGATCACATCGACGCTGTGCTCGGCCAGCGGCAGCGCGCGCGCATCGGCGCAGACGCGGCCGAACGGCTTCCACCAGCCGGCCTGGCGCTTGGCCTGCTGCAGCATCGGCAGCGCCTGGTCGAGCGCGATCACCTGCGCGCGCGGCCAGCGCTTCTTCATCGCCGCGGCGGCATGCGCCGGACCGCTGCCCACGTCCAGCACCACCTGCGGGACGCGGTCGCCGAGGTAGTCCAGCGATTCCAGCAAGCGCCCCTGCACCTCGCGCTGCAGCGCCGCGGCGGCATCGTAACTGGCGGCGGCACGCGCGAAGGCGCGGCGGATGTGCTGGGAGTCGAACGCGGAAGGATCCATCCGCGCATTATCGCCGCCCGCGTTGTGCCGCGGCCAGCAGCGCCACCTGCATCACCGCGTTCTGCGCACGCGTCGCCAATCTCGGCTTACGAATCCCGACTCCCCAATCCCCACTCCCGGCTTCTCAGAACGTCCCCGGATAGCTGCCGCCATCCAGCAGCAGGTTCTGCCCGCTCAGGTAGCCGGCCTGCGCGCTGCACAGGAAGGCGCAGGCCGCACCGAATTCTTCCGCGGTGCCGAAGCGCCCGGCCGGAATCTGCCGGCGTTTGCGTTCGGCCAGGTCGGCGGGATCGATGCCCTCGCGCTGCGCGGCGTGGGCGATGTTGCCGCGCAGCCGGTCGGTGTCGAACTGCCCGGGCAGCAGGTTGTTGATGGTCACGTTGTGCGCCACCGTGCGCCGCGCCAGCCCGGCGACGAAGCCGGTGAGGCCGGCGCGCGCGCCGTTGGACAGCCCCAGGCTGTCGATCGGCGCCTTCACCGCGGCCGAGGTGATGTTGACGATGCGGCCGAAGCCGCGCGCCTGCATCGCATCGACGGTGGCGCGGATCAACGCGATCGGTGCCAGCATGTTGGCGTCGAGCGCGCGCAGCCAGTCCTCGCGTTCCCAGTCGCGGAAATCGCCGGGCGGCGGTCCGCCTGCGTTGTTGATCAGGATGTCGACCTGCGGGCAGGCGGCCAATGCGGCGGCGCGGCCGGCCTCGGTGGCGATGTCCGCCGCCACCGCGACCACCTCGCCACCGCCATCGAGCGCGCGCAGCTGCGCCGCGGCCGCCTCCAGCGCGGCCTGGCCGCGCGCCACGATCACCACATGCACGCCTTCGCGGGCCAGCGCCTGCGCGCAGCCCAGTCCCAGCCCCTTGCTCGCGGCGCAGACCAGCGCCCATTTGCCGGCGATTCCAAGGTCCATGCTTGCGTTCTCGTTCGAAGGAACCGCGATGATCGGACATCGGCGCAGTGGCGGCCAGCCTCGCTCCGCGACGTTGAGGACACTGGCACGTACGGCAGGTGCAGGAGCGGCTTCGCTGCGTAGCGTTTTGCTGCCATGCGTCGCGACTGAAGTCGCTCCCACAGGGGTGGCCGGCATCCTTGTGGGAGGGACGTCAGTCCCGACGACGGAGGGTGTCGGCCGGCTTTGGGCTTCGTCACATCGCGACTGCAAGACGATTGAGCAGGCAAGACACGTGTTGGTGCGACGTCGCTGCGCTGCGTTCGACTGCCATGCGTCGCGACTGAAGTCGCTCCCACAGGGATGAGCCGGGCGTCCTTGTGGGAGGGACTTCAGTCCCGACGACGGAGGGTGTCGGTCGGCTTCCGGCTTCGCTTGTCGCGGCGGCACGACAGTTGAGTCCCACGGCGGAGCCGCTTGCGTCTTTCTGACGTCGGTGCGGGTCGCGTGATGCCTTGTGGGAGTCAACTGTCATGCAGCGTGCGACGCGCGAGACGGTGTGCGCTTTCCGATGGCGCAATGCGTCGGGACTGAAGTCCCTCCCACAGTGCACCCGGCGGGCTCGACGCAAGCGCTTGTAGAGCGGCTTCAGCCGCGACCCGACGCAACAGGCGTGTCGCGGCTGAAGCCGCTGCTACGACAGCACCATGGAACGCGCGGCACGACGCCGCTAGTCCAGCGTTGCCAGGAATCCGCGCAGTGCTTCGGCCACGGTGTCGGCATGGCCGAGGAACGGGGCGTGGCCGCCGCCGGCGACGATCAGTGCGCGCGCGTTCGGCGCCAGCGCGGCGGCGGCCTCCATGCCTGCGGGTGGGACCAGGCGGTCGCGCTGGCCGCCGATCCACAGGCTGGGCACGCGCAGGCCGGGCAGGGCGCGGCGCAGATCGGTACGTTCCAGCAGGGTCAGCCCGTCCTGGAGCACGTGCGGGTCGGGCGTGCCGCGGGCGTCGAGCGCCTCGCGCAGGGTACGCAGTTCGGCGCGCGCGTGCGCCGAGCCGAGCGTATCCAGCGCCAGGAAGCGCTCGAGGGTGCCGCGATAGTCTTCGGCCAGATCGCGGCCGAACTGTTCGAACACCTGCGGCTCCACCGCGTGCGGCCAGTCGCTGCCGCGTACGAAGCGCGGCGTCGCCGCGAGCATCGCCAGCCCGCGTACCTGCGGTTGCGTGGCGGCGGCGTGCAGCGCGAACAGCCCGCCCAGCGACCAGCCCAGCCACACGGCCGGCGGCGTGGCCGCGGCGATCGCGCTGACCACGTGCGGCAATGCCAGCGGCGTGTCGTCGCCGCGGCTGTGGCCGTGCCCGGGCAGGTCCACCAGGTGCAGGCGGTACTGCGCCGTCAGGCGCTCGACCAAGGGCGCGAAGATGCCGCCGTTCAACGCCCAGCCGTGCAGCAGGACCAGATCGGGGCCCTGCCCCAGGGTGTCGATATGCATCGTCGTCCGTCGTCACGAAGGAACAGGAAAGGCCGCGTCGGCCGTCGCGTCAGTGCGCCGCGCGCTGCGCCAGCACCTGCGGCAGCAGCAGGCGCCACTGTCGGCGCGGATAGCCGCGGGTGCACCAGGCGGATACGCGATGCGCACCGCGGCGCTGCTGGATCGCCGCACTCAGCCAGTCGCCGTCGATGCCCTGCCAGGCGCCGGCCGTGGTCAGCAGGTTCGGCGCCAGCCGCGGATGCACGTCCTCGCGCAGCATCTGCCACAGCGTGTCGGTGGCGAACGGCGAGGCGGCGAGTACCGCGGCGATCTGCGCATGCCGCGCGTCGACCGCATCGTCCAGGTACAACTCGGCCAGCGCGTCCCACACCGCGCGTCGCGCGGCGAGGTCGGTTGCGCTCATGCCGGCACGCCGGGCGGGTGCGCGGCCACGCGATCGCGCGCCAGCGCCAGCGCGTCCAGCAGCGCCTGCACCTGCGCCGGCGTGTGCAGCGCCGACAGGGTCACGCGCAGCCGCGACTTGCCTTCCGGCACGGTCGGCGGGCGGATCGCCGAGACCAGGTGGCCTGCCTGTTCCAGCGCCGCCGACCACGCCAGTGCGGTGCGCTCCTCGCCGCACAGCAGCGGCTGGATCGGCGTGTCCGAGGCCATCAGTTCCAGGCCGTGACGGCGCGCGCCGCCGCGGAACAGGGCGATCAGTTCGACCAGCCGCTCGCGCCGCCACTGGTCGCGCCGCGCCAGCTTGACCGCCGCCAGCGAGGCCGCGGCCTGCGCTGGCGGCAGCGCGGTGGTGTACAGATACGGCCGCGCGGTTTCGGCCAGATGCCGGATCAGCGTGGTATCGCCGACCACTGCGGCGCCGTAGCCGCCCAGTGCCTTGCCGAGGGTCACCAGTTGCAGCGGAACGTCGTCGACACCCAGGCCGGCCTCGGCGACGCTGCCGCGCCCCTGCGGGCCGACCACGCCGACGCCGTGCGCGTCGTCCACGTACAGCAGCGCCTGTTGCGTGCGCGCCACCAGCGCCAGCGAGCGCAGCGGGGCGACGTCGCCGTCCATGCTGAACACGCCATCGGTGGCCAGCATCGCCGCACCGTCGGCGGCGTGCTTGAGCTGGCGCATCGCGCCTTCGGCATCCAGGTGCGGATAGCGACGCAGGCGGCAGCCGGCCAGGCGGCTGGCGTCGAGCAGGCTGGCGTGGTTGAGCCGGTCCTGCACGCACACGTCCTCTTCCTCGCTCAGCAGCGCCTGCTGCACCGCCAGGTTGGCGATGAAGCCGCTGCCGAACAGCAGCGCCTGCGGATAGCCGAGCCAGTCGGCGATCTCGCGTTCCAGCGCCTCGTGCAGCGCGTGGTGGCCGCACACCAGGTGCGAGGCGGTGGCGCCGGCGCCCTCGCGCGCGGCCGCGTCCTGCAGGGCGGCGACCACTTCGAACTGCTGCGCCAGGCCCAGATAGTCGTTGCTGCAGAAGCCGGTCAGCCAGCGGCCGTCCACTTCCAGGCGCACGCCGTCGCGGCGGCCGACGCTGCGGCGCACGCGCAGGCGCCCCTGCGCTTCGCGTAGGGCGCGCGCGGACTGGATGCGGTCGTGCAGGTCGGGACGGGCCATGGGCGCGGGACGGGCATCTGGCGGGCTAGCGTAGCGCGTCCCCGGCCGGGCCGGGCGCCGCCGGCGATGGACGGCCGGATCGGCGGACGGACGCCCCAGGCTCAGACCAGCGCGGCGGCGATCGCCGGTGTGGGCTGGGCGGTGATGTCCGCGTGCACGGTGCCGGGATGGTCGTGCGCGTCGGCATCCACCATCACCTGCATCGGCCGCAGCCCCAGCCGCGCGAACAGCGCCTGGTCACGCTCGGTGTCCGGGTTGCCGGTGGTCAGCAGTTTCTCGCCGTAGAAGATCGAGTTGGCGCCGGCGCAGAAGCACAGCGCCTGCAGTTCGTCGCTCATGCTCTCGCGCCCGGCCGACAGCCGCACCATCGCCCGCGGCATCGCGATGCGGGCGACGGCGATCGTGCGCACGAACTCGAACGGGTCCAGCTCGACCGTGCCGTGCAGCGGGGTGCCGGCGACCTGCACCAGGCGGTTGATCGGCACCGAGTCCGGATGCACCGGCAGGTTGGCCAGCGCCTGCAGCAGGCCGGCGCGCTGGTCGCGCGACTCGCCCATGCCGACGATGCCGCCGCAGCAGGTCTTCAGGCCGGCGTCGCGCACGTGGGTCAGGGTGTCCAGGCGGTCCTGATACTGGCGGGTGTGGATGATCGAGTCGTAGAAATCCGGCGCGGTGTCCAGATTGTGGTTGTAGTAGTCCAGCCCGGCCGCCTTCAGCGCCTGCGCCTGGGTGCCGTCGAGCATGCCCAGGGTGGCGCAGGTCTCCAGGCCCAGCGCCTTCACCTCGCGGATCATCTCCGCCACCTTCGGGATATCGCGGTCCTTGGGCGAGCGCCAGGCCGCGCCCATGCAGAACCGCGACGCGCCGGCGGCCTTGGCCTGGCGCGCCTTGTCCAGCACCGCCTCGGTGCTCATCAGCTTCTGCGCCTCCACGCCGGTGGCATAGCGCTGCGCCTGCGGGCAGTACGCGCAGTCTTCCGGGCAGCCGCCGGTCTTCACCGACAGCAGCGTGGACACCTGCACCTGCGCCGGATCGAAGTGTTCGCGATGCACGGCGGCGGCGCGGTGCAGCAGTTCCGGGAACGGCAGGTCGAACAGGGCGAGCAATTCCTGGCGTTGCCAGTCGTGTCGGACGACAGCGGACATGGGGGTTTCCTGACGGTCAGCGGCTGGGAAAGCGGGCAGTCTGGTAAGCATGCAACGTCCTGTCAACTTCGCGATGGCTGGTTTGGTTGACGGCGGTTGGCGCTGGCTGCAGGGCCGCCTGCTGCCGGAACGCTGCCTGGTGTGCGGGGAGCCCGGCGCGCCGGGCCTGGACCTGTGTGCCGCCTGTCGCGACGATGTGCCCTGGAATGCGGCGGCCTGCTGCCGCTGTGCACTGCCGCTACAGGCGCTGGATGCCGAGCAGGTCTGCGGCGCGTGCCAACGCCGGCCGCCGCCGCTGGAGCGGGTGGTCAGCGCCTGCGTGTACGCCGCGCCGGTCGATGGCCTGTTGCGCCGCTTCAAGTTCCATCAGGACCTGGCCGCCGGGCGCCTGCTCGCCGCGCTGCTGCAGGCACGCTGCGCGGCCTTGCCGCGGCCGCAGGCGCTGCTGCCGGTGCCGCTGCATCCGGCCCGGCTGCGCCAACGCGGCTACGACCAGGCGCTGGAACTGGCGCGGCCACTGGCGCGCGCGCTGGCGCTGCCGCTGTGCCTGGAATTGCAGCGGGTGCGGGCGACCGCGGCGCAATCCGAACTGGATGCGCGCGCACGCCGGCGCAACCTGCGTGGTGCGTTCGCGGTGCCGGATTCGGCGGCGCTGCCGGCGCACGTGGCGCTGATCGACGACGTGATGACCACCGGCGCGACCCTCCACGCCGCGGCAAAGGCGCTGCGCCGCGCCGGCGTGGAACGGGTCGATGCCTGGGTGGTGGCGCGGGTGCCGTGAGCGTGGTCGTCCATCGGGCGCGGGCGCGGGCGCGGGCGGTTGGCGTCGCTGGACAGCGCGCGACCGGGCCGCGCATGTCTTGCCTGCGAATCGGCCGGCGCGTCGCAGCGGCGATCTGCCGGATGCTCGCGCTTGTGCGCATGAACGGTCGGCGGACGCACCCGGCTTTATGATCGTGAGGAAGCCAACAACGAAAGGAGCTTGCGATGCGCTGGAAGGCGTTGGGTCTGTCGATGGCGCTGTGTGTGTTCGGTGTCGCCGCGTGTGGGTATGACAAAGCCCCGGATGTCGCCGACGCCAGCCCGGTCAAGGCGAAGCTCGAATGGCGCCTGGTCAGCCATGCGCCCACCGCCGGCTATGTACAGGCCGACTATCACGGGCAGCCGGTGTACCTGGCGCCACGGACCCTGCTGGTCGTGGAGGATGCGGCGACCGTGGCGTCCGCCGACAGCGGCAATGGCCAGCCAGCGCTGGACCTGCGCTTTCCTGGACATGGCCAACGCCTGACCCAGGCCACCGAGCAGAACGTCGGCAAGCCGATCGCACTGCTGGCCGACGGCAAGGTGCTGACCGTGGCCACGATCATGGCGCCGCTGCCGGGGGACAGCCTGCGGATCAGCGGGCTGCAGGACGTGCAGGAACAGCAACGGGTGTTCGCGCTGCTGACCCACGCGCCGGCCGCGGATGCGCCAGCGCAGGACGCCAAGCGCTAGAACGCATCGGGGCGAGGAGGAGCGGCGGATGCCGCCTCCTTGTCAGGTCATGCGTGGGTCGAGTCGATGGCCTGGCTGACGGCGGGGCGCGCCGGAAAGTGACAATGTCGGCAGGGCGCGTCCTAGACGCCGATCTTTTGCGAGGGCCATGGAGCACGTTTCACAGTCCGGCGCGCCCTGTGCGTGATCGATGACGGTCCCTAGCCGGCGCGCAGTGCCAGCGCCGCGGCAATGCCGGCGAAGATCGCCAGGCCGACCCAGTTGTTGTGCAGGAAGGCGCGGAAGCACGCGGCGCGTTCGCGGTGCCGGGCCATGCGGAATTCGACGACGACCAGCAACGCCGCCACGCCCAGCCCGGCCCAGTACCACACGCCCAGGTCCGCGCGATGCCCGACGAAGGCGAGAGCGACGAACATCAGCGCGTACAGCACGCCCTGGATGACCAGGTCGAGTTCGCCGAACAGGATGGCGGTGGACTTGGAGCCGGCGCGCACGTCGTCCTCGCGGTCGACCATCGCATACCAGGTGTCGTAGGCGGTGGCCCACAGGATATTGACCGCGTACAGCAGCCAGCCCAGCGCCGGCACCTCGCCGCGCACCGCGGCGAAGGCCATCGGAATGCCCCAGCCGAAAGCCATGCCCAGGTAGACCTGCGGCAGGTAGGTGTAGCGCTTCAGGTAGGGATAGCTGGCGGCCAGGAACAGCCCGACCACGCTCAGGCCGATGGTCAGCGCGTTCATGGTCAGCACCAGTGCGAACGCCACCAGCATCAGCACCGCGAACACCGCCAGCGCTTCGCGGCCGCTGACCGCGCCTGTGGCCAGCGGCCGGCTGCGGGTGCGCTCGACCTGCGGGTCCAGCCAGCGGTCGGCGTAGTCGTTGATCACGCAGCCGGCCGAGCGGGTCAGCCACACCCCGGCGGTGAACACGAACAAGGTCCACAGCGGCGGTATCCCATCGGCGGCCAGCCACAGCGCCCACCAAGTCGGCCACAGCAGCAGCAGCACGCCGATCGGCCGGTCGCCGCGCAGCAGTTTCCAATACTGGCCCAGGCGCGCGCGCGGCGGCAGCGCGGCAGGCGTTTCGTAGCGTTCGTAACCCATCGCGCAAGGGTAGCAGCCGCGTGGTGCCGGCGGTGCGTCGCGGAGGTGGATGCGCCGTGTCCTGCGTTGGTTGGCCGAGCGCCGCAGGACGCGGACGGGCGCCAGGCGTCCACGGCGAGGTGGCCGCCGCGCCGCATGTCGACGCAAGGTGCCGGTGAGCGGACGGCGGCGGCCGCATGCCCACGGCGCGCGCGACGTCGCCGGGCCGTGCGAATGGGGGAGACGCGGACCACGAATGCCGTTAGAATGCGCGTCCGTTGCGCCCGTAGCTCAGCCGGATAGAGTAGTGGCTTCCGAAGCCATTGGTCGGGGGTTCGAATCCCTCCGGGCGCGCCATCCCACGCCGTGCATGCCAATCCTGTCTGGCATCGCCCGCGTCCTGTCCGCCATCTGCGCAGGCTCCTCTCTCCTCTTTCGCTTCCGCCGCCCTGCGGCCGTGCGAACGCATGCGTTGCTCGCTGCCGGGCGCTATGGCGCCGATGCGTCATGCCCGCGCGATCCCGACCTTGTGCCAGCGCTTGGCCAGCGTCCCATCCGCTCCCAGAAGCATGGTGCGCGGCGTGCTCTGCTGGAGCCGCTTGCGCGGTGTCCGAGCAGGGCGCCAGGCGTGGTACTGGCTGCGGTACGTGGCATGGGTGCGTGCGTGTTCGGAGACGGGACGTGCGCCGAAACGCACGGAACGAGGTGTTGCGCAACGTCATAGGTTGATGAATTTCACATTACATGTCTCCCTGTGTAGAATTTCGAAGCGGCCAGGGTAGTGTCCGCCACAGGGCCGGCATGGGGATGCCGCTCGCAGTGCTTTCAGTGACGCCCGCCACCTGCATACGCACACGTTCGGATACAACGCCGGGTTCTTCATGCGCCGCCGCTCGACGCTCACGCCCCTGTTGCTCCTGATCGTCCTGTTGCTTGGCGGGTGCGGCGGGATCCAGTCGGTCTCCGAGCAGGGCCGCCGCTCCATTGCCCTTAACGGGCACGTACAGATGCTGCGCGACCGTGCCGGCACGCTCGACGTGCACGCGGTGGCGGCGCGCGGCGACCTGCAGCCGACGTCGCCGGAGTTCAGTCTCGGCTACATCCCTGATGCGGTCTGGCTGCGCCTGCGCCTGGATCGCATGACCGGCCTGCCTCGGGTGCTGATGTTGCAGGTGGACGCGCCGCTGGCCGATACCGTGCGCCTATACGTGCCGCAGCCGGGCGGTGGCTTCCGCGAACTGCGTCGCGGCGAGGACGTGTCGCGGCGCGAGTACCCCTACCTGCTGCGGACGCCGGTGTTCCAGTTGGAAGCGCCGGATGGACGCTATCCGGAGGTCTACCTGCGCCTGACCGAGCGCAATGCGATGACGGTGGCGCTGAAGCTGTGGGAGCCGCAGGCGCTGCTCGCCCACGAGGCCTTGTCCGCCAGCCAGGACAGCATCTTCCTGGGCTTCATCCTCGCGCTGTGCATGGCCGGCACCTTCATCTGGCGACGCAGCGGCGTGGGGCCGGTGCGCTGGTATGTCGCCTACATCGCCACCAGCGGCTACAGCGTGTACAAGACCCGGGGCCTGGTCGGCCCGTTCTTTCGTCTGGACACGCACGACGGCGGCGACACCGTACTCGGCGTGGTGCTGGCGCTCAGCGTGGCCATCGCCGTGTCCTTCAGCGTGCGGTTGATGGCTTTGCACACGCATTTCCCGCGGCTGTCGCGCGCCTACGAAACCTTCGTGTGGCTGGTGATCGGCGTCGCCTGCAGCGGATTCCTGCTTGGCAGGTTCGGCACGGTGATGCCGTTCGTGCAGGGGCTGAGCCTGGTCAGCGTACCGTTGCTGCTGCTGGTGGCGGCTTACCTGAGCTGGCGCGGCCAGGCCATGGCCAAGCTGTACCTGGTGGCGTTCCTGGTGCTGTACATCGCATTCTTCCGCGGCTTCCTGATCAACCTTGGCCTGCTGCCGAACACGCCGTGGCTGCGCAATGGCGCGCCGCTGGCGGTGGGCCTGACCCTGCACCTGTTGTTGCTGACCTTCAGTTTCGCGCAACGCTTCTACGCGCTGGAGAAGCAGCGCCAAGATGCATTGGCCCTGGCGCTAGAACTCTCGCAGCAGTCCGAGGCATCGCTGGAGCACAAGGTGCGCGAACGCACCCGCGAACTGGCCGAGGAAATCGTGCAGCGTCAGGCCACCGAGCAGCGCCTGCGCGAGAGCAAGACGCAATTGCGGCAGGCACTGGTCGCCGAGCAGCGGCTGCGCGAGGAGCAGCGCGAATTCGTGACGTTGCTGTCGCACGAGTTCCGCACGCCCTTGTCGATCATCCATGCCAGTGGCCAGATGCTGCAGGACACGGAGACCGCGCTGCAACCGGCAGGACGCCGCCGCATCGAGAAGATCCAGCGATCGGTGGAGCGCATGTCCGAGTTGATCGAACGTTTCCTCGACGATGAACAGGTGCTCTCGGACGAAGGCGCGCTCAAGCGCGAGGTGTTTGCGTTGCCTGCGCTCATCGACGAGGTGCTGGGCGCGCTCGATCCGTCACGCGAGCGCGTGCGGGTCGAACTGGCCCAGGCGCCGCTGCGGGTGGATTGCGACCGCGGCCTGCTGCGGATCGCCCTGGACAATCTGTTGGGCAACGCCCTGAAGTACTCCGGGCCGGGACAACCGGTACGGCTGACGGCCACGGCGCAGGCGCAGACCCTGATCCTCGGCGTCGCCGATCAGGGTCCCGGCATTCCGCAGCACGAGCACACCGGGATCTTCCGCAAGTTCGCGCGCGGCAGCGGCAGCGGCGGCACTGCCGGCGCGGGGCTGGGGCTGTACCTGGTCAAGCGCATCGCCCTGCGATTGGGCGGCGAATTGACCCTGGACAGCGACGGCCGCGGCGCGACCTTCAGCCTGCGCCTGCCCCAGGCCGTCGCCGCGGAGGGGCGGTGAGCATGCGCACGCACCGCACATGCGGCGCACGGCATGGCGTCGCGCGCCGCCGCCGCGCCGGGGAGGCACGCTGACATGGCATTGATCGGTCTGCTCGAAGACGAAGTGGATCTGTGCGAGGAACTGCAGAGTTATCTGGTCGGCGCCGGACACCGCGTGGTATCCGCTGGCTCGGCCGCGGCCTTCTTCGCCGCAAGTGCCGGGCTGCGCTTCGACGTGGTGATCCTCGATCGCGGGCTCCCCGATGCCGATGGCCTGGAGATCGTGGAGCGCCTGCGCAGCGCCTCCCCGGGCGTCGGCATCATCATGTTGACCGCACGCGGTGCCAGCGAGGACCGCATCCATGGCCTGGAGAACGGGGCCGACCACTATCTGGTCAAGCCGGTGCGCCTGGCGGAACTGGCGGCGCACGTGCGTGCGCTGTTGCGGCGGCTGCCGCGCGGCTGGCGTCTGGTCGCCAGCGAATGCTGCCTGTACACGCCGGAGGATGCGCGTCTGGAACTGAGCGCGCGCGAGTTCGCGCTGTTGCGGGTGCTGGCCGTGCGCGCCGGCGAGATGGCCGGCCGCCGCGAGGTGGCCGAGGCGCTGGGCTGGGACTGGATGTCCTTCGACCAGCGTCGCCTCGACACCTTGATCAGCCGACTGCGTCGGCGCTGCCGCGACGCCTGCCGCCAAGAACTGCCGATCCGCACCGAGCACGCGCGCGGCTACCTGACGACCGAGCCCGTGCGTGTGGAGTGACTGCGCCACACCGTAAGGCGAGCGTGCGATGGCGATCTTGCGCAATCGAGTGCGCGCACGCTGTGGCGCCGGCGATGCGCGTCAGAATTCCGCCGCCGATGAGGGTGGCGTGCCGGGCGCCGACCGTTTGAGTGCGCCAAAAATCCGCCGAAAAAGCCTGCAATTCTGCGGCGCGAGCGGGATGCGTATGCGGTCTTCTGACGTTACGCGGGCGTGTCAGAACTCGTAAGTTTTCACACCCTCGTGATCTCCAGAATGGCGCCGATCAACAAGGGCGCGTTCTGCGCACCACACGGGGACATTGCATGAATACCACGCGGCTGGCCAAGCTTCTTGGCCTCGGCTCGTTGCCACTCGCTGTCAATTTGGCTCTTGCGCAGACGGCGCCGCCGGACGCGGGTTCGCTGCTCAACCAGCAGCAGCGCCAGGAACGGCTGCAGCCGCCGGCCGACGATGCGGCCGCGTTGCTGCAGGCGCCGTTGCCCGATGCGCCGGATGGCGGCTTCAGCGCACGCATCGACCGCGTCCGCTTCAGCGGAGCCGAGGGCGCGATCGACACGCAGGCGCTGCAGGCGGTGGTTGCCGATGCGCTGGGCAGGTCGCTGACCCACGCGCAGTTGCAGGCGCTGGCGCAGCGGGTCAGTGCCGCGCTGCAGGCGCAGGGTTATCTGCTGGCGCGCGCCTATCTGCCGCGGCAGGACCTGAGCAACGGCGAGCTGGAGATCGCGATCATGATCGGGCGTCTGCAGAACGCGCCCGGCCGCGTGCAGGTGCTGTCCGACGATGCCGCGCTGCGCGCCCGCGCGACCGGCATCGCCGATGCGGCCTTGCCCGAAGGGCCTGTGCGCAACGACCAGTTGGAGCGCGCGCTGCTGTTGATCAACGACGTGCCAGGCGTGAGCGCGCGTGCGACGCTGGAAAAGGGCGCCGAGCCCGGCAGCAGCCGCCTGCTGATCCGTGCCGATAGTGCGCCGGCGTGGATCGGCGGCGCGAGCGTGGACAACTTCGCCAACCGCTACACCGGCGCGTGGCGCAGCAGCGCCTGGGGCGCGGTGAATCGGCCGTTCGAGCACGAGGACCTGCTCGGCGTGAACCTCAGCCACAGCAGCGGCAGTGATCTGCTGGGTCTGAACTACGCCATCGGCCTGACCCCGTCGGGTCTGCGCGCCAACGTCGCCGCCTCGTCGATGCACTACGCGGTTGGCGCCGAGTTCAAGCCGCTGGACCTGCGCGGCAGCGCGCGTACCGTCAGCGCCGGCCTCAGCTATCCGCTGTTGCGCACGCGCAAGCGCAGCCTGTGGATCAGCATGGACGCCGAGCGTCGCGAGCTGGTCGACAAGGCGCTGGGCCAGGTCCTGCGCGAGCGCAATCTGGACCGGCTCACCACCATGCTCAGCGGCAACGCCTGGGACGGTTGGTGGGGCGGCGGTTACTTCGGCGCCAGCCTGGGCTGGGTCGCCGGCCGTGTGGAGTTGGACAACGCGGCCGACCGCATCGCCGACGGGCTGAGCGCGCGCACCCGCGGCAGCTACAACAAGCTGGTCTGGCGCGTGGAGCGCAATCAGAGCCTGGGCGGCTTGAGCAACTGGGGCCTGTACGTGGGTGCCAATGGCCAGTTCGCCAGCAAGAACCTGGATTCGTCGGAGAAGTTCCTGCTCGGCGGCCCGTCCGGGGTGCGCGGGCATGCGGTCGGCGAAGGCAGCGGCGACAACGGCTGGCTGGTCAATGCCGAGCTGCGCCGCGATTTTCTCGTCGCCAGGCACGTGCGTGCGCAGGCGCTGTTGTTCGCCGATCACGGCCACGTGCGCCAGCACATCGATCCGTGGGCAGGGTCGGTGATGCCGTGGTCGGGCAATGCGTACGACCTGTCCAGCGCTGGTATCGGCCTGAACCTGCAAGGCGAGCGCTGGTCGCTGCGCGGTGCCTGGGCGCACCGGCTGGGCGACAACCCCGGCCGCAGCGCCGCCGGCCTGAACGCCGACGGCCTGCGCGACGACCACTACCTGTGGCTGCAGGCCAGCCTGCGCTTCTGACGCCGCCACTCCACGCCTTCTGAGGACGATTCGCATGAATCACATCTACCGTTTGATCTGGGACGAACTGCGTGGCGCCTACGTTGTCGCCGCCGAAATTTCCCGCCGCCGCGGCAAGCGCAGCGGCACCGTCGTGCGCGCTGCCGCCGCCGCGATCGCCATCGGCAGCGTGCCGCTGTCGGCCTATGCCGTGGATCCTGGCGCATTGCCCGACGGCGCGCAGATCGCCGCCGGCAATGCGCACCTGGACCAGCACGGCGCCAACCTGACCGTGCATCAGGACAGCCAGCGGCTGATCCTGAACTGGAACAGCTTCGACATCGGCAACCAGGCCAGCGTGCGCTTCGAGCAGCCCGACAGCACCGCCATCGCGCTGAACCGCGTGCTCGGTGGTACCCCCAGCCAGGTGCTGGGCGAACTGAGCGGCAACGGCCAGGTCTGGCTGGTCAATCCCAACGGCGTGTACTTCGGCAAGGGCGCGCAGGTGGACGTGGGCGGGCTGCTGGTCAGCTCGCTTGGCATCAGCGACAGCGACTTCCTGGGCGGACACGCGCGCTTCGCCGCCAGCGGTGCGGCCGGCGCGGTGCGCAACGAGGGCGCGATCCGCGCCAACGGCGGCGTGGTGGCATTGCTGGCGCCGGCGGTGAGCAACACCGGCAGCATCGCGGCGGGCCAGGTCGGCCTGGCCGCAGGCGATCGCGTTGCGGTGGACTTCGGCAGCGACGGCCTGCTGTCGCTGGCGGTCGCCCAGGACGCGCTGAAGGCGGAACTGGCGCAGAGCGGCACCATCCGCGGCAACAACGTGGTGCTCAGCGCCGCCGGCGCCAGCGCGCTGCGCTCCAGCGTCATCAACATGGATGGCGTGGTCGAAGCGACCTCGCTGGGCGCGCATGGCGGTCGCATCCTGCTCGACGGCGGCGACGCCGGCCAGGTCCACGTCAGCGGCCGCCTCGACGCCAGTTCGGCGGCCGGCCAGGGCGGCCGCATCGACGTGCTCGGCCAACAGCTACGCCTGGACGGCGACGCGCGCCTGGACGCCAGCGGCGCGACCGGCGGTGGCGCCATCCACGTCGGCGGCGGTTGGCAGGGGCACGATCCGGCGTTGCGTAACGCCACCCACGTGGAGGCCGATGCCAGCGTCGTGCTCGACGCCAGCGCCGGCAGCAGCGGCAACGGCGGCGAAGCGGTGGTCTGGTCCGACGGCGACACCCGGTTCGCCGGCAGCATCGCCGTGCGCGGTGGCGCGCAAGGCGGCAACGGCGGTCGCGCCGAAGTCTCCGGCAAGCAGCAACTCGCCTACAGCGGTCGCACCGATGCCAGCGCGGCCAGCGGCGCGATGGGCGACCTGCTGCTGGATCCGGACACCATCAGCATCCAAGGCGGCGGCACCGGCATCGGTTCCCTGGGCGGAAGCACGGTATACGTGCGGGACCTGCAGGCGCAGAACGCCAACGTGATGCTGGTGGCCGACAATGGCATCACCTTCGGCGACCTGTCGCTGAACGGCGGCAACGGCCGCCTGAGCATGGCCAACAATGTCAGCCTGCGTCTGGAGAACACCAACGGCACCATCAGCTTCGCCAATCCGACCAATACGGTGGAAGTGTTCGGGACCGGCAGCATCTACATGCAGAGCGGACGCACCAACACCGGCTTCCTGAGCAGCATCGGCAACCTGATCGCACATGGCTCCGGCACCAATCCCGGCACGCTGCCGACCCACGACGTCACCCAGAACGGCAACGGTACCCCGGGCGCCGGCTCGATCACCCTGTACGGCGCCGACGGCATCTCGGTCAGCGGCGCGCTGACCACCAATGGCGGCTACGTGCGCATCTGGGGCGACTCGGACAACATGGGCGGCGGCGACCTGACCCTGAACTCGCCGATCTTCAGCAATGGCGGCAACGTGTACCTGTCCACCGGGCAGGGCGCGGTGACGCTGAACTCCAACATGACCCTCGGCGCCGGGCGCGTGCTGTTCAAGGCCGATGGCAGCTACACCAGCGGCGAGAAGATCCTCAACGGCCTGATCGACGCCAGTGGGGACTTCAACATCGATACCGCCTTCACCATGAAGGGCAACGCGAGCATCTACACCAGCGGCAACATCGTGTTCGGCAACGTACCGGTCAATCTCGATACCGGCAGCGGCGTGCTGGTGCTGCGCGCCAACAAGATCGACTGGGGCTCGTCGACCCTCAACAACCTCAGCACCGCGTCGATGCGCCTGGAGCCGTACGATCCTTCGGTCAACATGGTGCTGGGCGACGCCAACGGCTTCGCCTCGGCGGCGACGCTGAACAAGTTGCCGGGCATCCGCAACCTGACCATCGGCCGCGCCGACGGCACCGGCACCATCAGCGTCTCCGGCAACTACAACTTCAACGCCAGCGGCAGCTTCGAACTGCTCGACAAGACCCTGGACATCACCGCCGGCAGCCTCAGCAACAGCACCGGCGACGTGATCCTGACCGGTGACACCATCAACCTCAGCCAGCATGTCACCGCCAACGGCGGCAACGGCAAGGTCACGATCCGGCAGATGACCGCGGCCAACGCCCTGCATCTGGGCACCGGGCTCAGCAACGCGACGATCGGCCAGGTCAACGCGGCCACGCTGGAAGTGGGCCGCAGCGACGGCGGCGACCTGGTGTTCGACAGCGACATCGTCACTGGCGCCAGCACCGTGAGCCTGAAGAGCGGCCAACGCGTCTTGGGAGTCAACGGCGGGGTATCTGCGGCCAAACTGGCGGTCACCGCCGGCGCTGGCGCCACCCTCAGCGACAGTACCTTCAACTTCACCACGCTGGCGCTGGACGTGGGCGGCGCCACCCAGATCGCCAGTTCCAGCGCCACTTGGGGCCTGGGTCTCGCCGACACACTGACCGGCTTGAATGTGCGCGCCGGCACCACCGGGACGGTGGGGTTGAACGCGACAGCAACCTTGGGCCTGAACAGCGCGATCAACTTCAACAACAGCGCCGCCACCCTCGCCGCCACTGCCGGCACCGGTTTCGATGCGGCCAGCACCACGCTGAGCAATCAGACGGCAGCTACCGTGGCCTTCGCCGTGTCCGGCGGCAACCCGTTCGCGTTCGGCGGCAGCAGCACTGTCCTGAGCGGCAGCATGCTGTCGCGCTTCAACGGCGTGAGCACGTTGCGCGTGGATGCGTCGGGCAACGACGTGACGATGGGGGCGTTCAACGTCGCCGTTGGCAACCGCATGCAGGTGCAGGCGCGTCGTTTGCAGCAGACCGACGACGTCGGCGTGAGCGGCGGCAGCCTCTATCTCAGCGCCGCGCAGGGCGGCCTGAGCCTGAACCACGGCATCAGCGCCGCGCAGACGCTGTCGCTCAACGACGTCGCCGGCACCGGCATCCAGGGCAGCGGCGCGTTGACCGCCGCGGCACTGGCGCTGCGCTCCAGCGGCGCGGTGTCGCTGACCTCCGCCAGTACCCTGGTGAACGCGATCGCGGCGCAGAGCGGCGACCTGACTTTCCGCAACAACGGCAGCCTGCTGGTCGGCAGTGTCGATGGCCTCGCCGGCATCGCCTCCACCGGCGCGGTGGACGTGCGCCTGACCGGCGCCAGCGCGGACCTGACGCTGCAACAGGCGGTGAGCGCGGGCAATGCCGCGCAGCGACAGACCGGCGTGCTGCTGGCGGCCGGCCGCAACTTCATCAATCAGGCAGGCAGCAGCGCCGTAAGCACCGGCAATGGCCGCTGGCTGGTGTATTCCATCTCGCCGCTCAATGACACCCGCGGCGGTCTGACGCCGCAGTTCAAGCAGTACAACGCCGGCACCGGCAGCACCGTGCTGGATGCGGGCAGCGGTTTCCTTTACCGCGTCGCTCCGACCGTTGCCGTCGCCCTCACCGGCGCAGCCAGCAAGACCTATGACGGCAATGCCGCTGCCGCACTGGGCGGGATCGGCTACACGGCCAGCAGCGGTGCGATCGACGGCGATACGGTCGTCGTCACCGGCACCGCCGCGCACTACGACAGCAAGAACGTCGGCCACGGCAAGGCAGTCACCGTCGACGGCCTGAGCGTGGACCACGCCGGCAACGGCGCGGTGCGCGTGTACGGCTACGGTCTGGCCAGCATCAGCGCCAGTGCCAACATCGGTACGATCAGCCAGAAGACGCTGCAGCTGGGGGCCGGCTCGATCCAGGGCAAGGTCTACGACGGCACCACAATCGCCAGCCTGGGGTCGGCGGCCCTGAGCGGCGTGGTGAGCGGCGACGACGTGCGCTTCGCCGGTGCGTCCGGCGCGGTGTTCGCCGACAAACGCGCCGGCGTCAACAAGCAGGTCACCGTGTCCGGCATCGCGCTCGGCGGCAGCGATGCAGGCAACTACCTGGTCGACAGCACGGCCTATGCCGACATCGCCAAGCGCACGCTGACGGTGGCGGTCGACATCGCCGGCAAGGTGTACGACGGCGGGATCGGCGCGCAGGTGCGCAACGCCACGCTCGGCAATGCCGTCGTCGGCGACGATGTGTCCGTCGCCACCCAGGCCGCGTTCGTCGACAAGAACGTCGGCGACAACAAGAGCGTCGTGGTCGCCGCACAACTCGGCGGCACCGATGCCGACAACTACGTCATGGACGTGGCCACCTCGACGCCGCGCGGCAGTACCGCCTCGATCACGCCCAAGACGATCGACGCCGGCACGCTGAGCGTGACGGCCAAGGTGTACGACGGCAACCGCACCGCCAACGTCGGCAGCAACGGCCCGGTCGGCACGCTGAGCGGGGACGACGTGGCGCTGGTCCTGCAAGGCCAGTACGACGACAGGAACGCCGGCACGGGCAAGCGGGTGGACGTGACGGCCGGCTTGCGCGGTGGCGATGCCGGCAACTACCAGTTGCTCGCGACGCGCCTGCAGTCCAGCGGCGACATCACGCCCAAGACGATCGACGCCGGCACGCTGAGCGTGACCGCCAAGGTGTACGACGGCAACCGCACCGCCAATGTCGGCAGCAGCGGCCTGGTCGGCACGGTCGGTGGGGACGACGTGGCGTTGATCTTGCAGGGCCTTTACGACACCAAGAACGCCGGCACCGGCAAGCGGGTGGACGTGACCGCGGGCCTGCGCGGTGGCGATGCCGGCAACTATCGCCTGGTCAACACCAGCCTGCAGTCGCGCGGCGACGTGGCGGCGAAGGAGCTGACCGTCGGCAATGTGGCCGTGCTGGACAAGCGCTTCGACGGCGGCAGCGACGCGGTGCTGGTACTGCCGCCGCTGCGTGGCGTGGTCGCTGGCGACGAGGTCGCGCTGCAGGGTCGGGGTCAGTACGACAATGCCTCGGCCGCGGCGGGCAAGACGGTGCAGATCGCGCTGGCCCTGAGCGGTGCCGACGCGGGCAACTACCGCCTGACCGACGCGCGTCAGCAGACCGTCGCCGGCATCGAGGACCTGCCGGGCCGCAACGCGGTGGACGCGGTCTCGCAGCCGAGCATGGGGGGCAACGGCACGCAGCCGGGCGGCACCGCCGACGGCAATTCGTTGACGGCGGCGGGCGCGATTTCGGCAGCGGCCGGCGCGATGGGGGAACTGGGCGCATCGGCGCAACCGCGGCTGGGTGGAACCTCGCTCGATCCGACCGGCGCCGGCAGCACGGCATCGGGTGGCGGCGCCGGCGGCAGCGGTAGCGGCCTTGGCGGTATCGTCGGTGGTTCGGGCGGTGCCGGCGGCACTGCCGGCGCTGCGATCGGCACGGGCACCGGGACCACCGCGGCCGACGGTGCCACCGGCTCGGCGGTCCCCAATGCCGGTGGCAACGGCGCAGGCAACGTCGCCGATGCCCAGGGCGGTGCTGGCGGCGCAAGCCAGGGTGCCGGCCAGCGCGGCGGTGCCCCGGGCGATGTGGCGATGGAGCAGGTGCTGCGCAACGGTGCCGGCGTGAGCCTCGCTACCGGTGGCGAGACCCTGGCGCAGCCTGAAGTGGCGGTGCTGACGGTGTTCGACGGCGAAGGCCGTGCGCTGGGCCGCCTGCGGGTGGAAGACCTGGGCAGCAGCCTGGCGCTGCACCCGCTGGACGGCAGCGCGCCGACCGCGCCGAACCTGCAGCAGAACGTTCGCGCCAGCGCCCAGACCAGTGTGGCCGTCGATGCGGACGAGAACGCTACGCTGCGCCTGTCCCTGCTGGAAGACGGCACGCTCCACGTGGTGGCGCCGCGTTCGGCCGCACGCATGGACCGCGAAACGCTCAGCGCCTACGCGCTCGGCGCGCTGAAACAGCAGGCGGGCGTGTCGGTGCAGCAGGTGCGCGCGCTGGTGCTGAGCTTCGTCGACTGACGGAGTGGCGAGGGACACAGGGGCGGCTGCCGCCTCTGCGTCCCGGCGGCCTGGCTGATCGGGGGAAAGGCCAGGCCGGGTTCGACCGTCTCGGCGCGGGTGATGCGCCTGAAGCGGAGGCAGCGGCGTCCGCGGTGCGATGGTGGCAAGCGCGGAGCACCCTTGCGGTGAGATCAAGGTCATCGCCTCGCCATCGTCGCGCCGCGGATGCGCCACATTCTGGAGGTGTCATTGCCTGATGCATGCAGGGTGCGACACAGCGCGACCCTGCGTCGCACAAGCCCTCATGCGGGAGTGTGCTCTGGCAGCCTTGTGGGTGGGAGGCTGCCGCCGCCGTTCCGGCGCATGTGCCGCGCGGCCAGCGCGATGCTGTGCCGCCCATCGCTGCAGTGTCGCCGCGCCGGGGCGATACGGCTATCGTATCGGGATGCCGAGCGCTTCCCCACTTCCCTTTCGACGCAAACGGCGTGTTGCTTGCGCGGCGATGGTGTTGTTGGCCGCTGGCTGTCGGCGTCGCTGGCGGTAGTCGCGGTGTCGCACGCATGATCGCGCCGAGCAGTTCGCGCACGCCCCTGCCCAAGCCGGCCGTCCGCCGGCTCGGCGCGGACGACGCGCTGGCCTATCTGCGGGTGGGCGAGGGCGCGCCGGTGCTGCTGGTGCACGGGGCCCTGTGCGACTACCGCTACTGGGCGCCGCAGCTGCGCGGCCTGGCCGACCGCTTTCAGCTCAGCGCGCTGAGCCTGGGCCAGTACTACCCGCGACTGCCGTCGGCGTCGCGGCATGCGTTCGGCTGGCGCTGGCATGCGCAGCAGCTCGCCGGCTTCATCGCCGAGGAAGCGCGGCCGGTGCATCTGGTCGGCCATTCCCGTGGTGCCGCCGTGGCCTGGCAGGCAGCATTGCTGCATCCGGACGCGATCGCCAGCCTGACCCTGTTCGATCCGGGCGGCCCGCAGCCGCAGGGCCTGCCGGCCGAAGTGCAGGCGGTCCGCGCGCAAGCGATCGCGTTGCTGCAAGCTGGCCAGGTGGAGGCCGGCCTGGAATGCTTCGTCGATTCGGTCAGCCAGCCCGGCGCCTGGGCGCGCAGCAGCACAAGCTTCCGGCAGATGGTGCGCGACAACGCGCAGACCCTGGTGCCGCAGATTGCCGACGTGCTGCCGGCGTACCGGCCCGAGCAGGCTGCTGCCCTGGCGATGCCGGTGTTGCTGGTCGCCGGCGAACGCAGCCCGGCCCAGTACCGCGACAACGCCGCCGCGCTGGCGGCCTGGTCGCCGCATGCACGCCATGAGGTGCTGGGCGGGGCGTCGCACGGCATGACCTTTACCCATGCGAGGCGGTGCAATGCCTTGATCGCCGAGTGGGTGCACGCTGCGGCGAGGAGCTGAGCGCGTACGGCAGAGTGCTGCGCTCAGCGGGCACGACTGGGTGCAGACTGGATGCGGCGCACGCCGGCTGCGGCTCGGCGTCAACCTGCCAGGCGGCGTGCCCCGGGTGGCGTCGGACCCACGGCGCTCGCCGTTGGCTCGCCACGATCCAGTTGCCGGTACGCGATGGCTTCGGTCAGGTGCGCGGTGGCGATGCGCTCGCTGGCGTCCAGGTCGGCGATGGTGCGGGCCACGCGCAGGATCCGATGCAGCGAGCGCGCCGACAGCCGCAGGCGCTCGATGGCCTGTTCCAGCAGCGCCTCGTCGCGCGGCTGCAGGCGGCAGTCGCGCAGGGTTTCGCTGTGGCCGAGCTGGCCGTTGGGCCGGCCGGCGCGGGCCTGCTGGCGTTGCCGCGCCTGCTCCACGCGCTCGCGCACGACAGTGCTGGCTTCGCCGGGCGGCGCATCGGCGCGCAGCGCCTGTGGCGGCAGCCGCGGCACTTCCACGTGCAGGTCGATGCGGTCCAGCAGCGGGCCGGAGATGCGCGCGCGGTATCGCCGCACCGCGTCCTCGCTGCAGCGGCAGCGACCGCTGGGGTCGCCGGCCCAGCCGCAGGGGCAGGGATTCATCGCCGCCACCAGTTGGAAGCGCGCGGGAAACTCGGCGCTGCGCGCCGCGCGCGACACGGTCACCTGGCCCGATTCCAGCGGCTCGCGCAGCACTTCCAGCGCATGCCGGTTCCACTCCGGCAGTTCGTCCAGGAACAGCACGCCGTGGTGCGCCAGCGAGATCTCGCCCGGGCGCGGATGAGTGCCGCCGCCGACCAGCGACACCGCGCTGGCGGTGTGGTGCGGTGCGCGGTAGGGGCGTTGCCGCCAGCGTGCCGGGTCCACGCCGCGGCCGCTGACCGAAGCGATGGCCGCGCTCTCCAGTGCCTCGGCTTCGCTGGCCGCGGGCAGGATCCCGGGCAGGCGCGAGGCCAGCAGGGTCTTGCCGCAGCCGGGGCTGCCGATCAGCAACAGGTGGTGATGTCCGGCCGCGGCGATCTCCAGGGCGCGCCGCGCCTGCGCCTGGCCGCGCACGTCGCTCAGGTCGGGAAAGGGCGCGGCGACCGTGGGCGGCGCGGTGGCCGCGGGCAGGGTCTTGCTGCCGTTGAGCAGGCCGCAGACTTCCAGCAGGGTGCGTGCGGTGTAGGCCTGCACGTGTTGCGCCAACGCGGCCTCGGCGCCGTTGTCGGCCGGGACGATCAGGGTGCGCCCAGCCTGGGCGGCGGCCAGTGCGGCCGGCAGGACGCCGTCGACCGGACGCAGTTCGCCGGTCAAGGCCAGTTCGCCTAGGAATTCGTACTGGCCGAGCACCTGCGGGTCGAGCTGGCCGGCGGCGGCGAGGATGCCCAGCGCGATCGGCAGGTCGAAGCGGCCGCCCTCCTTGGGCAGGTCGGCCGGGGCCAGGTTTACCGTGATCCGCCGTGCCGGGAACTCGTACTGCGCGCAGAGCAGGGCGGCGCGGACGCGGTCGCGCGATTCGCGTACCGCCGCCTCGGGCAGGCCGACGATCTGCGTGGTCGGCAGGCCGCCGGACAGATGGACTTCGACCCGAACCGGAGGCGCAAGCACCCCCGCGCGGGCACGGCTGTGCACCAGCGCCAGGCTCATGGTGGCGGGTGGATCAGGCGGTGGGGCTGGGCGACTGCCCGCTGCGCGCCGCTTCCAGCGCGGCGACGCTGCGCTCCAGCGCTTCGAGCTTCTCGCGGGTGCGCAGCAGCACCGCGCGCTGCACTTCGAATTCCTCGCGGGTGACCAGGTCGAGCTTGCCCAGCCCGGCCTGCAGCGCGCTCTTGAAGGTGCTCTGCAGTTCGTCGCGGGATTGGCGCAGGCCCGGCGGCACCAGATCGCTGAGGCGGCGGGCGAGGTCGTCGAGATGGTTGAGGTCGATCATGGCTGTGCTCCGGCAGGTGGCGTCAGACTGCGGTATCCGGCGGGTCGGGACCATCGGGATCGGACGCGGCGCGCTGTCGGAAAATTCCGGCGTTGGGGGCGCGCGGCCATTGAACCCGACGGCCGGGAATCGCGCAACCGCGCTATCCTGACGCCATTGTGATTGGAGAACGCCGCATGAAGATGATCATGGCCGTGATCAAGCCGTTCAAGCTCGACGACGTGCGCGAGGCGCTCGCCGCGCAGGGCGTGGCCGGCATCACCGTCACCGAGGTCAAGGGCTTCGGCCGGCAGAAGGGCCACACCGAGCTGTATCGCGGCGCCGAGTACGTGGTCGATTTCCTGCCCAAGGTGAAGCTGGAAGTGGCGGTCAGCGAGGACCAGGTCGAGCGCGTGGTCGAGGCCATCGTCAAGGCCGCCGCCACCGGCAAGATCGGCGACGGCAAGGTGTTCGTCTACGACCTGGGCACGGTGGTGCGGATCCGCACCGGCGAACTGGACGCGGACGCGCTGTAACGCAGTCACCGCGCCTGCATCGCCGTGGCATGGATGGTGTCGTGTAGGAGCGGTTTCAGCCGCGATGGGCGTTCCCGATAGAACCTGTCGCGGCTGAAGCCGCCCCTGCAGGCGTGGCGGGCCCGTTGGATAGGTCAGGCACGCTGCGCGTCAGCCGCCGACTCAGACGCCGCCGTAGCCGCGGCCGAGGGTGAGCCAGAACGTCGCCACCACCAGCACCGCCACGACGACCGTGGCGCGGCTGGACGGTAGCGGCAGTGGCGCGCGCGACCGGCGCGACAGCGCGATGACCACCAGGCCGATCGGTGCCAACAGGCCTTCCTGCGCCGCCTCGCGCAGTGCCGGCAGCACCGGCCCGGCATGGAACAGCACGCTCACGCAGGCCACCGTGCCGGCAGTGGCGTAGGCCGCCAGCATTGGCCTGCCTTTCGGCAGCCACGGGGCGATGGCGCGCAGCACCTGCAGATACAGCCAGGCGCCGGCCAGTCCCATCCCCAGCCGCCAGGCCCAGGCCGGCTGCAGGGCGAGATCGCGCAGGACGAAGGCGAGGTCTCCGTCATTGGTGACCGCGGAGAACAGCAGGTAGCCGGCGCCCCACAGTCCGTTGAAGGCGGCGATCAGCGCGAGCGCCAGGCGCGGCGTGTCCGCGCGACGGCGGCGTGCCGCCAGGATGCACACTGCGGCCACGCATAGATTCGCCAGCGGGCCGGCGGCATCGACGAAGGGGCGCCCAGGCTGGCAGCGGAAGTACACCGACGTGAGCCAGCGGACGGTGCCGCCGCTGCCCAGGCAGGCCAGGCCATGGCCTACCGCTTCGTGGGCGACGCAGGCGACGACGAAGCCGATCGCGGCCAGCGCGCACAGGGTCCACGGCGACGTCGTCTGGGAGCGCATGGCAGGCTCGCGGTGTGTGCGATGGAGGCCGGCGCATCGTCGCACGCGCCGGCCATGGCGTGCGGCATCGTTTGGCGCCTACAGCGCGCGATCGCGGCAACCGGCGAGGCGATGCCATGCGCGATGCAGCGCGCCTGTCGATTCGGATGCGCACGCGTTGGGGGCCGGCCTTACCGAGGGCCCCGACTGCGCCGGCGATCCGCGGCATCGGCGCACGTCAGGCGCGCGCCGATGCCGAAGAGGACCGGGGGCTTAGCCGCCCAGCGCCTCGGCCACGAACGGCGGCAGCACCTGGGTGCCGGTGTGCAGGTGCGCGCTGTAGTAACGCGTGGCGAACGGCTTGGCCGCGGCGTCGTCCTGGCGGAAGTCGAAGCCGCCCTGCTTGCGCGCCATGGTCACGCTCCACCAGCCGGTCGGGTAGCACGGCTGCGGGAACGGCACGGTGTGGAAGCTGGCGAAGCCGGCCTTGCCCATCTCCGCGCGCATTTCCTTGATCAGGTCCAGCAGCGCCAGCGGCGATTCGGACTGCTGCACCAGGATGCCGTCGTCCTTCAGCGCCTTGAAGCAGCTCTCGTAGAAGGCCTTGTTGAACAGGCCTTCGGCCGGGCCGACCGGGTCGGTGGAGTCGACGATGACGATGTCCACGCTGCCGGCCGGGCAGTTGGCCATGTAGGCCACGCCGTCGTCGAACAGCAGCTCGGCACGCGGGTCGTTGTTGGAGTCGCACAGCTCCGGGAAGTACTTCTCGGCCATGCGCGTGACCTGCTCGTCGATGTCGCACTGGGTGGCGCTTTCCACGCCCGGGTGCTTGAGCACTTCGCGCAGGGTGCCGCAGTCGCCGCCGCCGATGATCACCACGCGCTTGGGCGCGGCGTGGGTGAACAGCGCCGGGTGGCTGATCATCTCGTGGTAGAAGAAGTTGTCGCGCGTGGTCAGCATCACCGCGCCGTCGATCACCATCAGCTTGCCCCAGTCGGTGGTGTCGTAGATCTCGATCTTCTGGAACGGCGACTGCACCTCGTCCAGCTTGCCGGTGATGCGGTAGCCGATGGCCGAGCCGGTGGGCTGGAAGTGTTCGATGTACCAGTTGTCGTTGGCGCTCATGCAGATGTCCTAGGAAAGCAAGAAAAGAAGCGACGATTCCTTCTCCCCCCGGGAGAAGGTGGCGCGTAGCGCCGGATGAGGGTCGGGCGCAGCCTCATGCAGCCAGGTCACACGAGGCTGTTACGACACCTCCCCGGATGAGGGTCGGGCGCAGCACGTGCAGCCGAGCTACCCGATGCTGTCGCCGCACCCTCCGGACGCGGCCTCGCGCACTGAAGCCACGCCAGGCGCCCGCGAACCCGGCCCGGCTCCACCAGGAGCCGAGGGCGTCGGAACGGCGCGGATTGTAACGGACCCCACGCGTAGCAGGGGTTACAATCCACGCCCTTTTTCCCTCAGCCGAGCCGCCACGATGAGCGATTGGTCCCTCGACCAAGCCCGCAAGACCTACTCGATCCCGCACTGGGCCGACGGGTACTTCGACGTGGACGCGGCCGGCCGGGTGGTGGTGCGGCCGCAGGGCGCCGACGGCGTGGCGATCGCGCTGCCGGAGGTGGTGGACGCCGCGCGCGCGGCCGGGGCCAAGCTGCCGATGCTGGTGCGCTTCCCGGACATCCTCGGCGAGCGCCTGGGCAAGCTGCAGGCCGCCTTCGCCCAGGCCCAGGCCGACTGGGACTACAGCGGCGGCTACACCGCCGTGTACCCGATCAAGGTCAACCAGCACCGCGGCGTGGCCGGCACCCTGGCCAGCCACCAGGGCGAGGGCTTCGGCCTGGAGGCGGGCAGCAAGCCGGAACTGATGGCGGTGCTGGCGCTGTCGCGGCCGGGCGGGCTGATCGTGTGCAACGGCTACAAGGACCGCGAGTACATCCGTCTGGCGCTGATCGGGCGCAAGCTCGGGCTGCAGACCTTCATCGTCATCGAGAAGCCCTCGGAGCTGAAGCTGGTGCTGGAGGAGGCGCGCGCGCTGGACGTGAAGCCGGGCCTGGGCGTGCGCATGCGCCTGGCCTCGCTGGGCGCGGGCAAGTGGCAGAACAGCGGTGGCGACAAGGCCAAGTTCGGGCTGTCGCCGCGGCAGGTGCTGGACCTGTGGAAGACCCTGCGCGACACCGAATACGCCGACGCGCTGAACCTGCTGCACTTCCACATGGGGTCGCAGATCTCCAACGTGCGCGACATCGCCAACGGCATGCGCGAGGCCACCCGCTATTTCGTCGAGCTGTCCAAGCTGGGCGCGAAGATCAGCCACGTCGACGTCGGCGGCGGCCTGGGCATTGACTACGAAGGCACCCGCTCGCGCAGCTATTGCTCGATCAACTACGGCCTGCACTCCTACGCCAGCAACATCGTGCAGCCGTTGGCCAGCGCCTGCGAGGAGCACGGCCTGGCGCCGCCGCGCATCGTCACCGAGTGCGGGCGTGCGATGACCGCGCACCACGCGGTGCTGATCGCCAACGTGTCCGAGGTGGAGCAGGCGCCGGAAGGCCGCGTGCCCGACGCGCACGACGACGAACCGGCGGCGATCCGCCACCTGCGCGAGATCCATGCCGAACTGGACCAGCGCCCGGCGGTGGAACTGTTCCAGGAGGCGCAGCATTTCCATGCCGAAGGCCTCAGCGGCTACGCCCTGGGCCAGATCGACCTGACCCATCGCGCGCGCATCGACGACCTGTTCTACGCCATCGCCCATGGCGTGCGGGCGCGGCTGAGCCATGAGGAAAAGAGCCACCGTCCGGTGCTGGACGAGCTCAACGAGCGTCTGGTCGACAAGTACTTCGTCAACTTCAGCGTGTTCGAATCGATTCCCGACGTGTGGGCGATCGATCAGGTGTTCCCGATCGTGCCGATCGAGCGCCTGAACGAGGCGCCGGCGCGGCGCGGCGTGGTCTGCGACATGACCTGCGATTCCGACGGCATGGTCAAGACCTACGTCGAGAACGAAAGCCTGGACAGCTCGCTGCCGCTGCACGCGCTGCGCCCGGGCGAAAGCTACCGCATCGGCTTCTTCCTGGTCGGCGCCTACCAGGAGATCCTGGGCGACATCCACAACCTGTTCGGCGACACCGACGCGGTGGAAGTGGCGGTGGATGGCGACGGCTACCGCATCGCCCAGCAGCGCCGCGGCGATACCACCGACGTGATGCTGGACTACGTCGGCTACCGCCTGGACGACCTGCGCGCCGCCTACGCCGAACGCGTCGCCGCCGCGCAGTTGCCGGCCGCGCAGGCCACGGAACTGGCCGACGCGCTCGAGGCCGGCCTGACCGGCTACACCTACCTGTCGGACGAACCGCTGGGCTGACAGTGGCGACCCACGCAAGCCCCTCTCCCCCCGGGAGAGGGGTTGGGGTGAGGGTACGCCCGTGCACGCAATCTTGGGGTTGGCCGCCTGGTGCCGCGGCTTGCATCTTCCAGGCGCGATCGCTTGGGCGTCGATAGACGCCCGCCGCCGCAACCGGCGATGCAGCCAGTAAGCTGCTCGCTCCCCACCGCCAACCCCTGCGATGCGCTATCCCGGCCTCGACCTGCTGCGCGCCACCGCCATCGTCTGGGTGATGTTGTTCCACTCCTTCGTGGTCGGTGGGCTGGGCCCGGATTGGGAGTGGCTGTCGCGCTATGGCTGGATGGGCGTGGATCTGTTCTTCGTGCTCAGCGGCTTTTTGATCGGGGGCCAGGTGCTGGCGCCGCTGGCCCGCGGCGAGCGGCTGCGCTACGGCGAGTTCTACCGGCGCCGCGCCTACCGCATCCTGCCGGCGTACGCAGTGGTGCTGGCGTTGTACCTGGCATGGCCCGGGTTCCGCGAAACGCCCGGGATCGCGCCGTGGTGGCTGTTCGCCAGTTTCACCCTCAACCTGGGCATCGACTACGCCAACCAGCAGGCGTTCTCGCATGCGTGGTCGCTGTGCGTGGAAGAGCACTTCTACCTGGTGTTTCCGCTGCTGGCGGCGTGGATGCTGCGGCGGCCATCGGCGCCGCGTTTCGTGGCGCTGTGCGTGGCCGTGGTGCTGGCCGGCATCGGCCTGCGCAGTGCGATCTGGATGCACGACAGCGCGCTGGATCGCATCGGTGCCGGGCTGCAGCGCAACTGGTTCATCGAGGATCTCTACTACCCGACCTGGAACCGCCTGGACGGCCTGCTGGCGGGGGTGGCGTTGGCGGTGCTGAAGACCTTCCGGCCGCAGCACTGGCAGCGGCTGCAGCGTCACGCCAGCGTCGTGGCGCTTGCCGGCATCGTGGTCTGTGCGCTGGCGATGTGGCTGTTCCGCGACCGCACCGGCCTGCTCGGCAATGCCATCGGCTGGCCGGTGCTGTCGTTGGGACTGGCGCTGCTGGTCGGCGCCGGCGCCTCCACCCAGGGATGGCTGGGGCGCTGCCGGGTGCCGGGCGCGGCCTGGCTGGCCGCGGTGTCCTACAGCCTGTACCTGAGCCACAAGGCGGCGTTCCATCTGACCCAGGCGTGGTTCGGCGCGCTGCTGGACGGGCGTGGACCGCTCGCCTTCGCCGTCTATGCCGGCATGGCGCTGCTGTTCGCGGCTGTCCTGCACTACGCGGTGGAGCGGCCGTTCCTGCGCCTGCGCGAGCGGCGCGGCGCCGCGGCTGTCGCGACCGCGCATGGTTGAACGCACGGTTTCCGATCCGCGCGGCACGTCCCGGTGAAGAGCGATGGCAATCCCTCAAGACCGTGGCCAGCGGCGGCGCCACATGCTCGCCGGCGTCCTGATCGCCAGGAGGATGCCCTGCAAGGGCGGCAAGTAAGCGCGCGGGACGTCTCAGCCATCCCCGACCAGCGCTGCATGCGCCGCCTGCAGGCGCTGTTGCAGGATCTCCGCCAGCCGCGCCACCGCCGGCGGCGGCACGGCGGCCGCGCGATGCAGGCTCGGCCCTAACGCCGGCAACGCGGGCAGGCCGCCGGCGCCGGGCGGGAGCAGGGCCAGTCCGGCCGGCACCCCGGCCGGGGTGCGCAGGGTGATGCCCAATCCGGCGCGGACAGCCGCCCATACGCCGCCGAGGCTGGCGCTGGTGAAGGCGATGCGCCATGGGATGCCGGCGCGGTCCAGGGCGGTGGTCGCGGCCGTGCGTAGCAGGCAGGGGGCTTCCAGCATCACCAATGGCAATGGCGCCGCGCCGCTCCAGTCGGCCACGTCCGGCGCGCTGCGGTCGCCTGCGGCGATCCAGCGCAGCGGCCACGCCGCTTGCGCCTGCCGATGCGCCGAGGCCGCGCCGGAGTCCCAGGCCAGGGCCAGATCCAGTTGCCCGGCCTCCACCCGCGCCAGCAGTTCCTGGTGGCGGGCGATGCGCGCTTCGATCCGCACCTGCGGGTGGGCGCGGGCGAAACGCCCGAGCACGTCCGGCAGCATGTGCTCGCCGAAGTCCTCCTGCAGCCCCAGCCGCACCCAGCCCTGCAGCGCCGTGTCCTGCAGGGCCACGACCGCCTCATCGTTGAGCTCGAGCAGCCGCCGCGCGTAGCCCAGCAAGGCTTCGCCGGCCTCGGTCAGGGCCAGGCCGCGGCCCTGGCGGCGCAGCACCGGCTGCCCGGCCTGCTCCTCCAGCTTCTTCAGCTGTGCGCTGATCGCCGAGGTGGAGCGCCCGCGGCGCTCGGCCGCCTTGGCGAAGCTGCCCAACTCCACGCCGGCGACGAAGCTGCGCAGCGCGTCGAGGTCGAAGGTGATGGGGCGCATCGGTCGATCCTGATTTTCCGGACGGTCGTTTCGATATTTTCCGATTTTTCGAAAGGTTGTGCGCGACTAGGCTGTGCCCGTTCCCCCTGCGAGACCTTCCGATGTCCGACCCATCCACGCCGTTTCCTTCCCCGCAGGCCGCGTTCGGCGACATCGCGCCGGCCTTCGCCCGCCTCACCGACGAGGTGCTGTTCGCCGAGGTGTGGCAGCGCCCCGGGCTGTCGCCGCGCGAGCGCAGCCTGATCACGGTGGCGGCACTGGTGGCCCTGTCGCGACTGGAGCAGTTGCCGCTGCACCTGGCGCGCGCACTGGACAGCGGTCTGGACCGAGACACCCTGGCCGAGGCCATCACCCACCTGGCGTTCTACGCCGGCTGGCCGTGTGCGGCGTCCGCGCTGCCGTTGCTGCGCACCGCTGCCGCGGCGCGGCCGGCCATGACGGAGCCGCGCTGATGCCGTACGCCCGTATCTCGCTGCTGCGCGGCCACGCGTCCGCCTACCTGCGCGCGCTGTCGGCCAGCCTTTACCAGGCCATGCACGACGCCTTCGAGGTGCCGGCCGGCGACTGCTTCCAGGTCATCCATCAGCACGACCCGGACGAACTGGTGTTCGACCGCCATTACCTGGGCGGGCCGCGCTCGGATCGTTTCGTGCTGATCGCCATCACCGCCGGCCGCGAACGCAGCGCTGCCTGCAAGCAGGCGTTCTATCGGCGCCTGGTCGAGCTGCTGGCGATCGCGCCTGGAATTCCGCCGGAGGACGTGATGGTCACCATCGTCACCACCGCGGCGCAGGACTGGTCGTTCGGCGGCGGCCGCGCCGGCATCACGGCCCGCGGAGTGCCGGCATGATCGCCATGCAATACAGCATCGCGTTGCCGGCGGACTACGACATGGCGATCATCCGCCGCCGCATCGCCGACAAAGGCCGGTTGCTCGACACGCTGCCGGGGTTGCAGTTCAAGGCCTACCTGGTCGCCGATCGCAGCGATCCGCTGCTGCCCGGCCGGCAGAACCTGTATGCGCCGTTCTATCTGTGGCGCGATGCGGCGGCGATGCACGCGTTCCTCGCCGGCCCCGCGTTCGCCGCGCTGTGCGAGGCCTTCGGACGCCCGACCGTGCAGGCGTGGATGGTCGGCACGGCGTGGACGTCCGCGGCGCTGCGCTCGGCGCGCTACGCCACCCGCGCGCTTCCGGCGCCATCGCCTGCCTGCGGAAACGACACCGATGACATGGACGTGCCTGACGAACGCGTGCTGGCCACGGTGTGCGGCTACGAACCGCAGGGATGGACGCGGCTGCGTTTTCACCTGTGGCGCGATCTGCCGCCGGAAGACGCCGCCGCACACCGCTATGCCGTGCATCACCTCAGCGCGCCCGGCGTGACCGACGCCGCCGGGTGAGCCGGTGGCGTTGGATGCTCAGTACATGTTCTTCTTGTAGTCGGCCTGCAGTCCTTTGCGCACCACGCCGGGCACCGAGACCGCCGCGCGCATCAGCGTGGCCTGTGCGCCGCGCGCGCCGCTGAGCCGGACGTGGTCGCGGAAGATCGCCGGCGGGTCCAAGTCGTGTGCGATGGCGGCGGGCGGCCAACGGTCGAAGCGACCGAGCGCGCGGCTGTGCGTCTCTTCGAGGAGCGCCGGCAGCACCCGCACCGCCAGATGCGGAACGCGTCCATCGACGGCGAGCGCGCTGCGGATCGCCTCGTCGGTGCTGGGGCGGGCGAGCCCTTCGATGCACACGCAGCGTGCGCTGCCGGGGCGCAGTGCCAGCAGCGCGAGTTGCGGCCGCGCCAGCAGATTGCCCAGGCTGTCGACGCGACGATTGCCCGGCCGGTCGGCGAACCACCACGCATCGCGGTGGGCTTGCAGCAAGGCCCCGGCGCGATCGCCGCGCGGACTGACATCGACGTGGCCCTCGGCATCGGCGGTGGCCAGGATCAGCAGTCGGCAACTGGCGAGCAATTCTTCCGGCGTCTCCGGCGGCATGGCGCCGGCCCGTGCCTCCGCGTGCCACCAGTCGGCGCGCAGCAGGGCCTTGGCGCAGTGCAGATAGCATTCCTCGACGGCGACGAACAAGCGGGTGCCGTCGTCGCCGGCGATGCGGCCATTGATCCGCAGGGTCTCGCCCAATCCGGGCACCAGGAACAGCGAACCGAAGCCGGCGCCGACGTGCGCGTGGGCGGTGTCCAGTGCCTGCAGCGGGATCGACAGCAGATGCGGCGTATCGCCGCGCGCGAAGCCGGGTGTACCGCTGCCCGCACTCAATGCCAGGCGCTGGCCGGCAAAGCCGGCGAACAGCAAGGGGCTGGCGGCCAGCCAGCGCAGCGCATGCGCGTCCAGGTGGTCGATCACCTTCAGGTCGCGCGGACCGGGCAGGCGGCCCACGCAGTCCTGCAGCTGCATCGCATCGGTGACGAAGTCGGTCATGGCGATGTCTCCCGGAAGCGGAAGACGCCGTGGTCGAGCGAAGCGGGAGAGATCATCGCAAAGCACTCCTGTGAACGAGCGGGAGGCTTGCGCGAAGGCTGGCGACGCCTGGAACCGTACCACAGCGCGGCGGACGCCGCGTCCGGCGACTTACGGTCGTCCTTGGCCAGGCAACACCGTGACAGGCACCTCTCATCTCGCCGGGGGCATGTCCAGATACAAGGAGCGGCTTCAGCCGTGACAGGGGCGTTCCCGTGAAGCCCGTCGCGGTTGAAGCCGCGCCTGCGCAGCACGCTGTGGCGGATGCAGGTGATGCGAGGTGCCCTACAGCCGCAGTTCGAACCCGAGATAGGCCGAACGCCCGGGCGCTGGCGAGAACATCGCCTGATTGTTGCCACCCCAGAAGAAGCTGTCGTACCAGACGTAGGCGTAGCGAGCGTCGGTGAGGTTCTTGACCTGCAGGTCGAGGCTGGTGCGCGGACCGAGCTGATAGCGCACGCTGGCATCGACCACGCGGAAGCCGCCGTACTTGCCCTGCGCATTGCGCTCGTCGATGTAGTAGTCGCCTTGCGCGCGCGCCTGCACGCCCAAGGTCCAGCGCGCATCGGGCCGGTAGTCGACGCCGGCGTTGCTGATGTAGCGCGGCACCGAGAACACCTCGCGGCCGCGCAGCGATTCGCCCGAGGCGTTGTAGGCGCTGACCACCTTGGCCTCCTGCAGCGCCTGCGACAGCCACAGCATCCAGTGCTCGCCCAGTTGCGTGCTCAGTTGCAGGTCCACGCCCTGGCGCCGGGTCTGGCCCAGGCCCACGGTGGTGCCGGAGCTGACGTTGTTGGCCACCTCGTCGGTGGCGTCCTGACGCCAGACCGCCACGCGCGCCTCGGTACCGGCGGCTGGCTGCAGTTTCAGGCCCAGTTCCTTGCCGGTGTTGATCGACGGCCGCACGCCCGGCTGGCCCGGCGTCAGGTAGGCCGGCGCGGTGGAACCGGTGAGGATCTGGAAGGTGCGGCCCCAGTTGGCGTACACGCTCAGCTGCGGCGTCAGCGCGTAGATCACGCTGAGCTTGGGCTGGTCGATCCAGCCGTAGCGCTGCAGCGGCGCGTGCACGCCGCCGGGCAGCGTGGTGTCGCCGGAAAAGCGGTCGACGCGGAACGCCGGCACGATCTTCAGCGCGTCGGTCGGCTGCAATACCGCCTGCAGGTACAGGCCGAAGTTGTCGAGCGTGTAGCGGTCGTCGTTCTGCACGCGCGCCGGCGCGCTCCAGAAATCGGTCGGCACCGCGTAGGCATAGCGGTAGCGGCGATAGCGGTTGTTCTGGTGCTCGGCGTTGAGGCCGCCTTCCACGCTCAGCAGGTCGCTGGCCTGCCAGGTGACGGTGCTGAGCAGGCCGGTCTGGGTTTCGTCCCATTGCCGGCGCTGCCGCGGTGCGTTGCCGACCGGGTAGGGGGTGAAGGTGACGCGGCGTTCCTCGTCGTAGCGGTTGACGTACAGCGTGTTGCGCAGCTGCACACCGTCGCCGAGCTTGAAGTCGGCATGCACGCTGGCCTGGCGCAGGGTGCGCTCGCCGCCGTCGTTGGCATTCTGTGGCGGCGACTGGTCGCGGTCGTCGTCCCATTGCGCGGCGGTGAGGAAGCCGGGCGCATCGGCCTTCAGATGGTAGGCGCGGGCGATCAAACCGATGCGTGCGGTGTCGTCGTCCTCGCCGTAGAACCACTTGCCGCCGAGCGTGTACTTGCGCGCGCTGTCGTGCGCGCGCTCGCCTTGTGTGGCCTGGGCGCCGACGAAATAGTTCTGCGCCAGGCCGCCGGCTTCATGGCCGACGGCGTACTGCAGTGCGCGCGTGGCGAAGCTGCCGTAGCTCAGCCGCAGGTCCTGGTAGTCGCCGCCCTGGCGGGTGGCGATGTTGAAGTTGCCGCCGATGTTGTGCAGGCCGTAGCGCGGATCGTTGGTGCCGCGCACCACCTCGATGTAGGCGA
>NZ_CAXYKF010000021.1:0-37132 GCF_964278005.1 uncultured Xanthomonas sp. | reverse complement strand
TGGCCGGCGCTGCCCACGCTCACCGTGCTGCCCGGCGCAGCGCCGGCGTAGGTGTAGGCGGTGCCGTTGAGGGTCCCGCCGGTGGTCGCCACCGCCGCGGCCGTGCTGCTGCCGCTGCCCAGCGCCACGGCGCCGGCCTGCGCCGCCGCTGCGCCTGCACCCAGCGCCAGGCTGTTGTCGTCGTCGGCATGGGCGAATTTGCCGATGGCGGTGCCGTTGCCGCCTGCGGAAGTGGCCCCGTAGCCAATGGCGGTGCCGTTACCGCCTGCGGAAGTGGCCCCGTAGCCCATGGCGATGCTTTTCTCGCCGCTGGCATCAGCGGCATTGCCGATGGCGATGCCGCTGGAGGCTGTGGATTTAGCCGTGTAGCCCATGGCGATGCTGGCTCCGCCATTGGCATTGGCGGCGTAGCCCATGGCGATGCTTTTCTCGCCGCTGGCATCAGCGGCATTGCCGATGGCGATGCCGCTGGCGGCTGTGGATCTAGCCGTGTAGCCCATGGCGAGGCTGGCTCCGCCATGGGCATTGGCGGCGTAGCCCAGCGCTATGTTGTTGTCGTCGCTCTTGTTTTTCTCGTCGCCCGCCACCGCGCGACTGCCCAGTGCCATCGCATCACTGCCGTACACGGCCGCCGACGACCCAATCGCAGCACTGTTGGCACCTGTGGCCGTCGCATTCACGCCCAGCGCCAGGCTCTTGCCGCCGGTCGCGTTGGCTGCACTGCCAAGCGCCACATCGGCACTGGCACCGCTTTGGGAATTGCCGGCCACCGCTGACTTACCGAGCGCCACCGAATCATCTACGATGGCATTGGCGTCGTTGCCTATGGCGATGGAATTGTCACCCTGTGCCTTGTTATGCGCCTCAAAATTGGAATAGCTGCCGATCCCGATGGCACCGACGCCCGAGGAAACGACAGCATCGCCGACCGCGATGGCACCTCGCGCGGTCGCCCTCAAATTAATACCAAGCGCGATCGAGGACTCTCCGCCTGCCAATACACCACTAGTGCCGGTGCCTACTGCCACGCTATTCGTATCTTGCGCTTCCGCACGATTGCCGATCGCCACTCCGCGTATCCCGCTCGCCGAGGAGCGCACACCGAAGGCGGAAGCGTCATCGCCGGTGGCCTCAACTTGATAGCCAGTCGCAATGGAATGGCCACTCCCAACAATACCGGCACCTGTTACTAGGCTATTTTCATTCAACGCTGCAGCCGTATCGTCAAGCGCCCAGGCTCGCCCCTCGGTCGCCGCGGAGTACGCACCTTCCCCCTTACCGGCGGCGCTCGCGTTATAGCCCTCCGCGATCGCAGTCCCATCGTCATTGGTCGCAGTCTCATCGCCGCTGGAGGTCTTGGCATTGATCCCAAGCGCGTCTGCAGCCGAAGACCAGGCATTCGCAGCGTCGCCAACCGCAATTGCCTTATACGCGTCAACCTGACAATAAGGATTCTTGCTCCAAGACTGACAACCCAACACCCGGAACATCCCACCGTTCTCCACCTGGGCGGCCATCGCCTCACCACTGACGCCGAACATCGCCAACAGGCTCGCAACGAGCAAGCAGGCAGCGACAGATTCTTTAGACTTGGCACCTTGGCCTTTCGACCTACTCTTCGCCAGTTCCGACGCAATCACCCATGCACCGATAGTGCGATTCCACACAACCCTGAATACCCTATTCATTTCGGACCACCTGTAATTTATAGAGCAGAGAAAGTTAGAATTTTGTTGGCGCAGCAACGACGGGGAAGCCTCATCCCGTGCATGAGCGAATGCCCCAAACCGCGCATTCGGCATTGCGCCCGCCAGAAGAAATTTAGAACGTCTTCGACAAGGACACGATGGGAAAACCCCCATTCCACACATGGGCGAATGCCCAAAACCGCACGTTCGGCATGACGATCGACAGAAGAAAACTGGCACTTCTTCGACAAGGGCAAGACGGGGAAACCCCCAGTCATGCACGAGCCAATACCCAAAATCCGGTCTCTGGCATCGAAAGATTCAGCCGACAGCACAGACGCCATGCGGCTTCAATCTCAGTTTCGCCACCGATGAATGGCGAAGCTGACGTATGATTCGGCGAATAACATCGCGCATGACGGTAGCGGCAACAGGACCCAACAATGGACAGGATCAGAGTCGGTATCGCCGACGACCACCCGATCGTGCTGCTCGGCGTGACCAGCGTGCTGAAGAACACGCCGGGCATCGACCTGCTCTTCAGTTGCGACGGCATCGGCCAGTTGCTGCGTGAGCTCGTCAAACAGCCGGTGGATGTGCTGCTGTGCGACTATGAATTCGAAAGCGACCCGCAAGCCGACGGGCTGCATCTGCTGCAGCGCCTGCGCCGGCTGGCGCCACAGATGCGATTGCTGGTGCTCAGCGCGCACACCGCACCCTCGATCGTCTCAGCGGCGCTGCAACTGGGCGCCTCCGGTTTCATCGGCAAGAGCCGCGCGGATTTCGGCAACCTGGCCGCGGCGGTGCAGGAAGTCGCCAGCGGCCGCCTCTATGTCCCCGGTTCGCTGTCGGCAGCGCTGCTGACAACGCATTACCGCAAGAACGGGGCCATCGGAATGGACGCGCTCTCCGCAAAGGAAGCCACCGTGGCGCGAATGACCGCCGATGGGCTATCGCTGAGCGAGATCGCCGATCGGCTCAAGCGCAGCCCCAAGACCATCAGCAACCAGAAGATCGCGGCGATGAAGAAGCTGGGCGCCAAGAACGACGTCGAACTGGCCGCGCTGCTGCGCGAGTTGGACAGTCAGGGCGTCTAGCGCGCGTCATGAACGTTGAAGAGCAGATGCGGCTTTGTCGAGCGAGAGGATGGGAAGGACGACCAAGTGAAGCTCCGCCGAGGTTCTGGGCGGACCGCCATCATCGTGGGTTGCGCGTCGGAATCGATTGAGCCAGCCATCGTTTCGCTGCACCAACGGCACGGCAACGGGACGGAATCCCTTGCGGGATCAAAACAGCGTGGTCATGTCCAGTTCGATGCTTTTTCATGGCCCTTTGCGTCGGACGCTAACCGGCGTTGCCCTGGCCGATGAGAGCGGGCGCGGCTCTTGCCCCTGACGTATGCGAACGTCTTGTGCCAGCGATCGTGCCTGGGCACACTCCGCGTCAGCCGGCTCGACCTGCACCGCCAGCGACTGGCGGCGCATGCCCGGGGCCATCTAGAGCGGCTGACAAAACGGCTGCGCAGCCGCCAAGGCGAACCGGCTCGTGCCGTCCATCCAGCGCTATGCGTCGAGCATCATGCACTGATCGCGTTTGCGCTTCCGCATGTGCGGTTCCAACAGGCTCAGGGAGTGTCAGGCAGAACGCAGCGCGCCCCCCCTCATCATCGGAGACATCGCCCGGACACGACCGCGTCGGCGACGCCACCTGCGATGACTGGACTGACTCCACGTGGGAGCCAAGCGCCAATCGGCGTCACTTCGGCCGCGTCGTCGGCCGCTTCAACGCAGCGATTGCTCCACATGCAGAAGCAACTGCCGGCAACGCGCCGACAGCACAGCCCAATCCGCGCTCGGGCAGAACTCCTGCACTATTTGCAGTTCCGCCAACAGATCGTCCGCCCCCAACGCCATCAAAGCGCCCTGCAGACGGTGTAGGCGCCGACGCAACAATTCCAGATCCTGCAAGACCAGCGCCTCCTCGATCGATTGCCGCTCCGCGTCCCACTCGGACCGGAGCGCCTGCCACAGCAAGGCATCCAGCAGTTCGTCCGAAGGAGGTTCCCGGCCGCCCTCGGAAACCTCGGAGGAATTGCGGACGAGCATCGTGCTCCTCAGGACACGGCGCAAGTCGTTCAACGACACAGGCTTTTGCAGCAGATCGGAAAACTGCTCGGTATCGGCGCTGATCTCCGCCGCGGCCGACGCGGAGGTGGCTACGATCCGCGCTCCCGGATCGAAATCGCGCAACTTCCGCAGCAGGCCGACGCCATCCAGTTGCGGCATGCCCAGATCGGTGATGACCAGATCGGCGCGGCGCTCGAGCCACAGCGTCAGCGCCTCCATTCCATCGACGGCCACCCGCACGCGGCGGCATCCCAACGCCGCAAGTTGGTGCTTGATCAGCGTACGGTTCACCGCATCGTCTTCGGCCACCAGGATGTCCAGATCCTGTTCGACCACCTCCTCGGCGAGCCCCCCCGCATAGCGTTCGGCGGGGCGGGGAGTGATACCGGTCAGTGCGCTCATGGCGTCGAGCAATCCTTCGCGGCTCAGTGAACTGACCTCGACCCGCGTTTCGTGGCGATGCGGCACCAACGGCCCCTTTGCGGTCACGAATACGGTGCCCAGCGCCGGCACCGCGCTCAGGTCGGCAGCGTTCAAGACGCCGCCATCGGCCTGCGCCAGCACCCGGATGTGCAAGCGCGCCGGTTGCGCGTCCCCGTCGTACAGGGCTGCGCCCCAGCGGCGCAACCGCTCGGCGAGCATGTCCCGCCATGCCGGCTGCGCGCACACCAGATCCACCGTGATTCCCTCCAGCGCGTGCGAGTCGGCAGGAAGCGCGTGCGCTTTGCGTTTGAACGGCAGGTCGACCCGGAACACGCTACCCGCACCGGGTTCGCTGCTGACGCTGATGCGCCCGCCCATCAAGCGCGAAAGATTGCGGCACAGGAACAAACCCAATCCGGTACCGCCGAAACGGCGACTGATGCTGTCGTCGGCCTGCGCCAGCGGGTTGAAGATCGCCGACTGCATCGAGGCGGGAATCCCGATGCCCGTATCGGCGACCTCGAAACGCGCCCACACCGTGTCGTCCTGTAGCGTGAGACAGCGCGAAGAGATCATGACCGAGCCACGCTCGGTGAACTTGGCCGCATTGCCCAGCAGATTTTGCAGGATCTGCGCCAAGCGCTGGTCGTCGCCCTGCATCACGGCATCCAGCTCCGGGTCCGTCACGCAGTAGAAAGCGACGCCGCTCTGCAGGATCGACGCGCCGAAACTGCGCGCGCAACGCTCCAGCACATCGTTAGGCGACATCGGTACTGGATTGATCTTCAGCGCGTTGGCCTCGAGCTTGGTCGAATCGAGCAGATCGTTGACCAGAGTGAGCAAGGCGTCGAACGAGCGGCGGATCATGTCCACCCATTCGCACTGCTCCAATCCCAGTGGGCTGCGCGCCAGCAGTTCCAGGTGACCCATCGCGCCATGCAACGGCGTGCGGATCTCATGGCTGACGATCGCCAGGAACATCGACTTGGCCCGGTTCGCTTCGTCGGCGGTCTGCTTGGCTTCTATCAACAGCATTTCGTTGGCTTTGCGCTCGTTGATGTCGACCAGCCCCAGCAACACCACCGAACGGCCGTCGAAGCGGGTCTGCGACGACGCCACGCCGATGTAGCTGCTCTGACCCTCGGCGATGTCCCACTGCACCTCGATGAACGAATGCTGCGCGCCGGGCACCGATTGCGCGCTGCGCTCACGCATGACGTGTCGGTAGAAGTCCTCGCTGCGGTCGCCAAGCATGCGTTTGGCAACGCCGTTCTCCAGCATCACCGACTCGGTCCCCGGCGCGTAAATGCCGATGCCGATCGGCAAGGTGTCGATGATCGCCTTGCTGAAGTGTTCGGCCTCGATCAGCTTTTCGGCGCTGCTGAGCAGCGGCCTGGTCACCCTGAGATCGAAATAGATGACGGTTACCCACATCAGGACGAGCGCCAGCAGGCACACAAGCGCGCCGGTGAAGAATTCGTACTGAAGATTCGCCAGCACGTCGCTCCAGGTATAGGCGTAGACCGCGATCCAGTCCGGACCACCGATGCGCTGGGCCACCAGGAAAATGTCGTTCCGGTACAGGGTGATCGGCTCGCCGGAAACTCCGCGGAACTGCGCCGCTTGTGCAAGAACCCGAGCCAGCAACGCCGCCTGGTCCGGATCTTGCGGAGGATCGCGGAGGTTCAGCTGACCCTCCTTGTTCAGCAGGAAGAACCCCGGGCGCCGGACTTCCCTGCGCAGGAAGAACTGCATGAACTGCCGATCCGGCAGCGACAACGCGATAGTGAAGACCCGCTTGCCATCGTGGAACATCGGCACGATGAGTTGCGACACGGAAGTTTGCCCGTCGCTGGCATCGGCTGGGCGCCACAACAATCTGTATTTGCGCAGGACTTGCGTCGGCGTCGACGCCACAAGGCGCTCCACCGCGGCGATGCGCTGGCGAATGAAGGCATCGGCGCCCTGGCGGCGCGCACTGTCCAACGCTGCCGTGCCCAGCACGGGAGACGCGGCCAGAAAACTGCCGTCGGGCGCATACAGGAACCCCTCCAGAGTCACGCCGGCCTTTCTGGCGTCGATGGAAGGTGCCGCAGAGATATCGCGGACCACCCGCATCGCCGTTGCCAGCCGCTCGGTATCGCCCGCACCGGTCAACACGCTCACCAGCGTAAAAGGGGTCGCGGTCAGGTCGTCCGTGGTCTGGGCGAAGCCGTGTCCGTCGGCCAACTTGCGCGCATAGCGCTGCACGGGGACGGTATCGTTCTGCCGTAGATTCCATACGCCTTCGTAGACATCGGCGAATTGGATCAGCCGCGCCGACAACTGATCCACCTGAGTCTGCACTTCCTCGCTGTCCTTGACGAACTGCGCGACTTGCTTTTCGCGATACTGATTGATGATACCGCTGCAAAACAGCCAGGCAGCGGTGACGATGGACAGCGAAAGCGCGGTCGCCGACCCGTAGAGGATGCGCCGGTAGTGTCGTCCAGTTCTGGCAAGTAATTTTTGCGGCATCTCGGCTCTCGGAACGCCCTGCGACGCCGCGGGCAGGCGAATGGCCGCAGGATAGCTCAGCGCCATCTCGCTCGCCAACGCAGCAAAAATCCGGCCTTTCGGCGCTGTCCGGCTCGCGTCCACGCCTTGCCGCATGCCCCATCGCGCGCACTTGCGTCTTTGGGCGCGCGCCCATCCGCGCTTAAGGCACGCGCCATTACCGCCGCCGCGATCTGCAGACAAGCTGAGATTCTCGGCAAGAGTCGGGTTCCCGCGTTGCCGCCCACACGCCACCGATGAGGCTCTCATGAACAAAAGCGCACATGTTCCGTTCTTCAACATCCGCAATGCCTTGATCGCATACGACAGCGAACTGCGGAGTTCCTACGTCGGCAAGCTGCTGCAACGGCTGGGCGTGGCAAAGGTCCATAGCGCAAGCAACAACGACCAACTGCTCGAACGGATGCGCACCACGCCGATCGACCTGGTGGTGACGTCGGCGCGCTTGCAGGGCGCATCGGCCCTGCAATTGATCGATGCCCTGGCCGACACCCATTTCAGCGGACATGTCATCGTCGGTGGAGTGACGGACATGCGCTTCCAGAGCGCAATCCATGAATATGCGCAGCAACGCGACGGCGGGCTGATGCAATTGGTCTTCGCCGGAGAGGCGCTGCGGCTGTTCGACTTCACCGACATGCTGTACCGCGCAAACCCGCCGACGACCATCGATAACGATGGCCAGCTCATCGAGAATACCGCTCGGCGCATCACCGCCGACGATGTCCACGCCGCCTACCGCACTGGAGAGATTTCCGCCTTCCTGCAGCCGAGTTACTGCCTCACCACCGGCGCCATGGCGGGCGCAGAAGCGCTGGTGCGATGGCAGCACCCGACATTGGGCGTGCTTGGCCCGAACCATTTCCTCTCTCTCCTGGAGGAATGCGACCTTGGGGAGGAGTTGATCGGCCAGTTGATCGACACGGTGGCCAGCGTCAGCAGCTCGCTGTCCTTGCCATCAACGCTGAAACTGTCGATCAACGTATCCGCCACCCGTCTCGTCTCGGCGAGCTGGGCGGACTGCATCGTCCAACGCTTGATTCGTTCGGGAGGCGTCCCCCACCATTTCGCCATCGAGGTGACCGAGGACGGAATGGATCACTGCGACCGCCACATCGCCGGCGCCGTGGCCCACTGGCGACTCAATGGAATCGATTGCGCCATCGACGATTTCGGCACCGGGGGATCTTCGATCCACCGTCTGTGCATGGCGCCTTTCAACATCCTGAAGATCGACCATCAGATGGTCCGGCGCTCGCGGCTGACCACGCATGTGTTCGAAACGCTGGAGGGCATCGTTCGGCTGGCGCACGGCATGGGAATGCGCGTGGTCGCCGAGGGCATCGAAACCGAAGAGGACGCGGCGCGCATGCGCAGCATCAGATGCGACATCGGTCAAGGCTACCATTTCAGCCGGCCATTACCCGTGGAGGAATTCATGGCCCTGGCATCCTCGCACACCGTGTTCGGACAACGCATCCAACCTGCCGCTGCGGCCGCTATCTGACGCTTGCCATCTCGAGCAGCGCATCGCCCAAGCAAAAAACTTCATCCCTGCCGAAAACTCCGCATGTCACGCAAAAACCTCCTGCTGCTCACCCTCGCCCTGGCCAGCCTCGCGTCGATCGTCGTGACCGCCGGATAAAACAGCGCCGGCCCCGCGCGCGGCTGCGGGCGGGGCAGGCACAGAGCAAGCCTTACTTGCGGCGCTCGATCACGAAGTTGCCGACGTTGACGCCCAGATCGACGCCCTCGCCGGTGCCGGCCAGGGCCAGCGAGATATCGCCCTTTGTGACGACCTGCGCGGTGCTGGACTTGACCACGCCGGCATGCGCTTCGGCGGCGGCATAGGTGCCGAACAGATCGTTGAGGCTATAGGCGCCGGTGAAGGTGCCGCGGCCACCGACGATCTTCGACTTGCCGACCGTCAGGCCACCGCCCTTGCTGCTGATCTTGACCGGGATCACCGCGCCGTCGTTGCAGGTGATGGTGCCGGTGCCCTTGGCGGTCTTGTAGAACACCGACCAGCCGGACAGGTTGAAGGACAGCTTGCAATCGATGTTGCCGGCGGCCTGGGCCTGCGGCGCGAGCGCGGCCGCACCCAGCAGTGCGAGCAGAGAGAGCGACTTGATCATGTGGGCATTCCGGGTGGGTGGACAAGGCGCGAGGGTAGCAATGGGTTTGTCGCGGCCGCGACAAGGTTGCGGGAGCGTCGCGCGTGCGTTCAGCAGGCATTCCAATCGCGGCGGGCGCGGTCGGCCCCGTACAGGCAGGAGGCGAGGCCCGCGCCAAACATCTCCAGCACTCGTCTGCGCCGGCTTGGCCTGACTGCCTCAATGCATTGTGGGCGTCAACGCGCATGCAGCGGCGACGTGCGAAGCACTTGCTGATGGCGTAATGCGTCGGGACTGAAGTCCCTCCCACAGTGCACCCGCCACGCTTGCCGCAACATGCTGCGGGAGGGGCTATTGCCGCGCTTTCGAAATCCGCCGCGACAGGGGTTACCGGGAAAGCCCGTCGCGGCTGAAGCGGCTCCTACGACAGGCGTCTTCGGAAATAGCACGATGAGCTTTCCGGCATCACGGGAGCCGCAGGCTAGTCGTCCAGACTGAAGGCATCCGCATCGAGCATGGCCGGGAAGCGCGCGCGGTGCGCGGCCAGCGCGGCGGCGGAGATCGTGGTGGTGGCGACCTGTTCGCGCTCGCGGATCTCCAGTTGCGGCTGGCCGAGGAAATCGATCACCGCGCTGTCGCCGGCATAGTGCAGGTCGTTGCCGTCCACGCCGACGCGGTTGACCGCGGCCACGAAGCACAGGTTCTCGATCGCGCGCGCGCGCAGCAGCGTACGCCAGGCGTAGGCGCGCGCCGACGGCCAGTTGGCGACGAACAGCTGCAGATCGAAATCCAGCTGACCCGGGCGCTCGACGTCGTAGCGGTTGCGGCAGAACACCGGGAAGCGCAGGTCGTAGCAGACCTGCGGATTGATCCGCCAGCCCTTCCACTCCACGCACAGGCGTTCGTGCCCGGCGGCGTAGCGCAGGTGTTCGTTGCCGTAGCGGAACAGATGACGCTTGTCGTAATGCTGCAACACGCCGTCCGGCGTGGCCCACAGCAGGCGGTTGAATACCTTGGCCTCGCCATCGGCGCCGGGCACGCGCAACTGTACGCTGCCGGTCACCGCCGCGCCCAGCCGTGCCGCCTGCTCGCGGATCCAGGCCACGGTCGGCCCGTCCATGTCCTCGGCCTGCGCCAGCGCATCGTTGGAGAAGCCGCTGGTGAAGGTCTCCGGCAGGATCACCAGGTCGGTGACGCCGGCCAGCGGCGCCAGCAGTTCGGCGTAATGCGCGCGGTTGCCAGCCGGATCGTGCCAGCGGGTATCGCCCTGGACCAGCGAGATCCTCAAATCGTTCATAGCAGGGAATCGGGAAAGGGGAATAGGGAATGGGTAAAGGCTAAGCGCATCGGCGAGATTTCACCATTCCCCATTCCCGAATCCCGGCGCTTACGCGCGCTACAGCGCGCGCAAGCGCTCGATCGCCGCATCCAGCGTCGCCTCGTTCTTGGCGAAGCACAGCCTGGCAAGGCGCTGGGCGGGCGGCGGGTCCTGGTAGAACGGCGACAGCGGGATCGCCGCCACGCCCTTCTCGATGGTCAGCCACTTCACGAACTCGGTATCGGGCAGGTCGCTGACCGCCGAATAGTCCACCAGCTGGAAGTAGCCGCCCGGCACCGGCAGCGGCTTCAGCCGGGTGCCCAGCAATTGTTCGCGGAAGCGATCGCGCTTGGCCTGGTAGAACGCGCCGAGCTGTTCGTCGTGCTCGGGCTCCTCGCGGATCATCGCGGCGAAGGCGTGCTGGGCCGGGCCGAAGCTGGCGAAGGTGTTGTACTGGTGGACCTTGCGGAACTCGGCGCTGAGCGCCGGCGGCGCGATCGCGTAGCCGATCTTCCAGCCGGTGCAGTGATAGGTCTTGCCGAAGCTGGAGACGACGAAGGCGCGCTCGCGCAGTTCCGGCCAGCGCAGCACCGACTCGTGGCGGCGGCCGTCGAACACGATGTGCTCGTAGACCTCGTCGGAGATCAGGAAGATGTCGCTGCCGCGCAGCAGCTCGGCCACCGCCTGCAGGTCATCGGCGCCGAACATGGCCCCGGACGGGTTGTGCGGGCTGTTGAGCATCAGCAGGCGGGTGCGCGGGGTGATCGCCGCACGTACGCGCTCCCAGTCCACCGCGAACGTCTGCGGGTCCAGCGGCACGTGCACCGCACGCGCGCCGGCCAGGTCGATCGCCGGCTCGTAGCTGTCGTAGGCCGGGTCCAGCACGATCACCTCCTCGCCCGGGCGCACCACGGCGTGGATGGCGTTGAACAGCGCTTCGGTGGCGCCGCTGGTGACGGTGACCTCGGTGTCGGCATCGACCTGGGCGCCATAGCAACGCAGCGCCTTCTCGGCGATCGCCTGGCGCAGCGCCGGCACGCCGGTCATCGGCGGGTACTGGTTGTGGCCGTCGCGCATCGCCCGGTCCAGCGCCTCGATCAGCCGCGGCGGCACCGGGAAATCTGGAAAGCCCTGGCCCAGGTTGACCGCGCCGTGCTCGGCGGCCAGTTGCGACATCACGGTGAAGATGGTGGTGCCCACCTTGGGCAGCTTGGTCTGCGGATGCATGCGGGGGATCTGCGGGCAGCGGGAAAACGCCGAGTGTACGCAAAGCCGCTTGCCGGCGATGCGCCCTACACGCCGCCGCTCCACTGACGCAGCGCATGCGCATCGCCGCGTGTGGCCGCCGCCGGCATCCGCCGGACGCCCGCATGCCGATACAATGCGCGCCTTCCCTTGCCGCCCGCCGCCGCGCCATCCGCCGCGGCCTTCGCCGATGACCGATCCGCTGTACACCGCCCCACCGCTACTGGCCGCGCACGGGCTCACGTTCGCCCGTGACGACGCCGCGGTGTTCGGTCCGCTGGACTTCCACCTGGATGCCGGCGAGGCGCTGCTGGTGCAGGGCGACAACGGCGCCGGCAAGACCACCCTGCTGCGGGTGCTGGTCGGCCTGCTGCGCGCCGAGGCCGGGCGCATCGAGATCGACGGCCACCCGGTGCGGCGCGGCGACCGCGCCCGCTTCATGGCCTACCTGGGCCACCTGGGCGCGCTGAAGGCCGATCTGAGCACCCTGGAGAACCTGCACTACCTGTGCGGCCTGCAGGGGCGCCGGGCCAAGCAGATGCCCGGCAGCGCGCTGGCCATCGTCGGCCTGGCCGGCTATGAGGACACCCTGGTAAGGCAGCTGTCGGCCGGGCAGAAGAAGCGCCTGGCGCTGGCGCGGATGTGGCTGTCGCCGGCGCCGCTGTGGCTGCTCGACGAGCCCTACGCCAACCTCGACCTGGACGGCATCACCCTGGTCAACCGCATGATCGCCGCGCACCTGCGCAGCGGCGGCGCGGCCCTGGTCACCACCCATGGCGCCTATGCCGCCCCCCCCGTGCGCACCCGCATGCTGACCTTGAGCGGAGTCGCCGCATGAGCCTGGCCACGCCCGTTCCTTCGCTGTGGCAGGCCACCCGGGCGCTGCTGCTGCGCGACCTGCGCCTGCTGTGGCGGCGCCGCGGCGACGCACTGCAGCCGGCGCTGTTCGCCCTGCTGATCGTGGCCCTGTTCGCGCTGGCGCTGGGCAACCAGCCGCGCCTGCTCGGCGAGGTGGCCGGCGCCGCGCTATGGCTGGCGGTGCTGCTGGCCGGCCTGCTGGCGCTGGACAGTCTGTTCCGCAGCGATGCCGAGGACGGCTCGCTGGAGCAATGGCTGCTGGCGCCGGTGCCGCTGGCCTGGCTGGTGCTGGTGCGGGTGCTGCTGCACTGGGTCACCACCGCCTTGCCGCTGATCGTGGCCGCCCCGCTGCTCGGCGAATTGCTGCACCTGCCACATGACCGCATGCCGGTGCTGCTGGCATCGTTGGCGCTGGGGACCCCGCTGCTGAGCCTGCTCGGCGCGGTGGTCGCGGCGCTGACGGTGGGCATGAAGCGCGCCGGCATCCTGGTCGCGCTGCTGGCCCTGCCGCTGTACGTGCCGGTGCTGGTGTTCGGCGCCGGCAGCGTGGCGGCGGCGGCGCAGGGCCTGGATCCGGCCGGCGGCCTGCTGTTGCTGGCCGCGGGCCTGGTCGCGGGCCTGGTGCTGGCGCCGTTGGCGGCGGCTGCGGCGATCCGCATCTCGCTGAGCTGAGCCTTTTGGGGCAGCGCCGGCGCGACGGCGGCCGTACCATGCAAGCGCAGTGTTCCCTCGCCGTTCCGTCGTTGTCGCATCGAATGTTGTCGCATCGAAGCCCGCCTTCCGCCAGCTAGAATCGTCCGCATGGCCTCTCTCGTCCGCTGGTTCCACCAACTCGGTTCGCCGCCGACCTTCGATCGCTTCGCTGCGCGCTGGACGCCGTGGTGCTACCTGGCGGCGCTGCTGCTGGCCGGCGTGGGCATCTGGCAGGCCCTGTTCGTGGTCCCGGCCGACCGCCTGCAGAGCGACGCCTTCCGCATCCTCTACATCCATGTGCCCAGCGCCTGGATGAGCCTGTTCGTGTTCGGCCTGATGGCCGTGTACGCGGCCATCGCCCAGGTCTGGCGGATCAAGCTGTGCGAGATCCTGGCGATGGCCTGCGCGCCGATCGGCGCCGCCTTCACCCTGATCACCCTGCTGACCGGCAGCATCTGGGGCAAGCCGATGTGGGGCGCCTGGTGGGACTGGGACCCGCGCCTGACCACCGAGCTGATCCTGCTGTTCCTGTACATCGGCGTGATGGGCCTGTACCTGGCGATCGAGGACCGGCGCACCGCCGCACGCGCGGCCGGGCTGCTGGCCATCGTCGGCGTGGTGCTGCTGCCGGTGATCCGCTATTCGGTGGTGTGGTGGAACTCGCTGCACCAGGGCCAGACCATCCGCCTGTTCGGCCAGTCCAGCATGGACCCGAGCATGCTGCCGCCGCTGTGGCTGATGGTGGCCGCGACCAAGTTCTGGTTCGCCGGCTCGCTGCTGGCGCGCGCGCGCGCCGACAACCTGCGCCGCGAGGCCGGCAAGGACTGGGTGACGCAACTGGCGGAGGCACGCGGATGAACTACCTGCCGTATGTGGTCGGTGCCTATGCGGTGTTCGCCGGGGTGCTGCTGGCCGATTTCGTGCTGGCGCGGCTGCAGGTGCGCAACGCCCTGCGGGCTGCACGGCTGCGCGCGCAACGCAAGCGCCAGGCCAAGGCCGAACCGGCGCCGCCGCTGGAGCTGAGCCGATGAACCCGCAGCGCAAGCGCCGCCTGCTGTGGCTGATGCTGCTGGTGCTGGCCGCCGGCCTGACCACCACCCTGGTGGCGATGGCACTGCAGCGCAATGCCGCCTACCTGTACACCCCGGCCGAAGTGCTGGCCGGCAAGACCGGCGCGCACGCGCGCTTCCGCCTCGGCGGCATGGTCGAGAAGGGCTCGTTCCAGCGCGCACCCGGTTCGCTGCAATCGCACTTCCGGGTCACCGACGGCGATGCGCAACTGACCGTGCGTTACGACCGGATCCTGCCCGACCTGTTCCGCGAGGGCCAGGCGGTGGTGGCCACCGGCAGCATGCACGACGGCGTGTTCGTCGCCGAGGACGTGCTGGCCAAGCACGACGAGACCTACATGCCGAAGGAGCTGGCGGACAAGATGGGCAGCGCGCATCGCAAGCATGATGTGGGGGCGATGCAGTGAGGGGCGGGAATCGGGATTGGGGAATGGGGAATCGTCGAAGCAAAAGCGCTGGCGAGATCGTTGCCACCACCAAGCAGCGGCGACGGAACCCGGGGGGGCAGCCTTGCGCCATGTGCATCCCGCAATCCGCTGCGCGTCCCGCCCTACCCGCCCGCGCGTTCCGCAAGCACCATGCTGCCTGAGGTCGGTCAGCTCCTGCTGATCCTCGCCCTGCTCACCGCGGTGTTGCAGGCGGCGCTGCCGCTGGCCGGCGCGCAGCGCGGCGATGCGCGCTGGATGGGCGTGGCGCGGCCGGCCGCGTTCGCGCAACTGGCGCTGGTCGCCGGCGCCTTCGCGATCCTCACCCACGCGTTCGTGGCCCAGGACTTCTCGGTGGCCTACGTCGCCGAGAACTCCAATTCGCTGCTGCCGCTGGTGTACCGCTACTCCGCGGTGTGGGGCGCGCACGAGGGCTCTCTGCTGCTGTGGACGCTGATCCTGGCGCTGTGGACCGGCGCGGTGGCGCTGTACTCGCGGCGCCTGCCGGCCCCGGTGGTGGCGCGGGTGATCGGCACCCTGGCGCTGGTCAGCGTCGGCTTCCTGGCATTCCTGCTGTTCACCTCCAACCCGTTCGCGCGGCTGCTGCCGGCGCCGCTGGAAGGGCGCGATCTCAATCCGCTGCTGCAGGATCCCGGCCTGGTGATCCATCCGCCGCTGCTGTACGCCGGCTATGTCGGCTTCGCGGTGCCGTTCGCCTTCGCCATCGCCGCGCTGCTGGACGGCCAGGTGGATGCGCGCTGGTTGCGCTGGACGCGGCCGTGGACCAATGTGGCCTGGGGCTTTCTGACCATCGGCATCGCCCTCGGCAGTTGGTGGGCGTACTACGAACTGGGCTGGGGCGGCTGGTGGTTCTGGGACCCGGTGGAGAACGCCAGCTTCATGCCGTGGCTGGCCGGCGCGGCGTTACTGCATTCGCAGGCGGTCACCGAGAAGCGCGGCAGCTTCGGCGCCTGGACCCTGTTGCTGGCGATCGCCGCGTTCTCGCTGTCGCTGCTGGGCACCTTCCTGGTCCGCTCGGGCGTGCTGACCAGCGTGCATTCCTTTGCCGCCGATCCGGCCCGCGGCCTGTTCATCCTGGTGTTCCTGAGCCTGCTGTGCGGCGGCGCGCTGCTGCTGTACGCACTGCGCGGCGGCCGCGTGGCGGCGGCGGCCGACGAGGCGCGGCAACGCTTCGCGCCGGCGTCGCGCGAGACCCTGCTGCTGGCCAACAACCTGCTGCTGACCTGCGCCTGCGCGATGGTGCTGCTGGGCACGCTGTATCCGCTGCTGGCCGATGCGCTGGACCTGGGCAAGCTGTCGGTGGGGCCGCCCTACTTCGGTACCTTGTTCATCGTGCTGATGGCGCCGCTGGTGGCGCTGCTGCCGTTCGGCCCGCTGACCCGCTGGCAGCGCGAACAGGCGTCGCGGCCGCTAGCGCTGCTGGCGCCGTGGGCGGGCCTGGCGCTGCTGGCCGGGGCAATCGGCTTCTTCCTGGCGCCGCAGGGTGCGTGGAAGACCGCCGCCGGCGTCGCCGCCGCGACCTGGGTGCTGCTGGGCACCGCGCGCTTCGTATGGAGCCGGCGCCAGCTCAAGGGCAGCCGTTTCACTGCCGAGATGCTGGGCATGACCCTGGCGCACACCGGCATCGCCGTTTTTCTGGCCGGCGCGTTGCTGGTCGAGGCCCTGGAGCAGCAGCGCGAAGTGGCGCTGGCGCCCGGACAGCACCTGGAGCTGGGCCGCTACCGGTTCGAGCTGCAGGGCCTGGACCAGCGCAAGGGCCCCAACTACGTGGCCGAACGCGCGCACGTGCAGGTGCTGCGCGACGATCGCCCGCTGGCGCTGCTGCATCCGGAAAAACGCCTGTATGCCAGCGGCGGCCAGAACATGACCGAAGCCGGCATCCACCCCGGCCTGTTCGGCGACGTCTACGTCGCCCTTGGTGAGCCGCTGGGCGGCAACGCCTGGGCGATGCGCGTCCACGTCAAACCCTTCGTGCGCTGGATCTGGCTTGGCGCGGCGCTGATGGCGCTGGGCGGTTTCGTCACCGCCGCCGACCGGCGCTTCCGTCGTTCCCCGGAGACCCCCTGATGTCCGCTCCCGCTCCACGTCGCCTGCCGCTGCCCGCCATCGTTCTGGGCGCGCTGTTCTTCCTCGGCCTGCTGGCGTTGATGGTGTATGCGGTGCAGCGTTCCGGCAGCGCCGATCGCGACGCGCTGCCGTCGGCGCTGATCGGCAAGCCGGCGCCGGCGTTCGAATTGCCGCTGCTGCACGACGCCTCGATCCGCGTACGCAGCAGCGAGTTGCTGGGCGCGCCGTACGTGCTCAACGTGTGGGGCAGCTGGTGCCCGGCCTGCCGCGAGGAACACCCGGTGCTGACCCGCTTCGCGCTGAGCAAGCGTGTGCGGGTGATCGGCTACGACTGGAAGGACACCCGCGAGGACGCGCTGCGCTGGCTGGAGCAGTTGGGCAATCCGTTCCTGGCGGTGCTGTTCGATCCCGAAGGGCGCACCGCGATCGACTGGGGCGTGGCCGCGGCACCGGAGACCTTCCTGGTCGACGCGCGCGGCGTGGTGCGCTGGAAGCATGCCGGCCCGCTGACCGATGCGATCATCCGCGACGAACTGCTGCCGGCACTGGAGCAGGCCGAGCGCGACGCCCCGCCGACGCGCGCCCAGGGCAAGGCCACGCCATGAGCCAGCACCGCCGGCCTGCGCTGCGGCTGGGCCTGCTGGCGCTGCTGGCGTGGTCCACGCTGGCCGGCGCCGAACCGGTGTCCGATCCGACGCCGCTGGCCTACCGCTCCGCCGCCGAGGAGGCGCGCTTCCACGCGCTGACCGCGGAACTGCGCTGCGTGCAATGCCAGAACCAGTCGCTGGCCGACTCGCACGCGCAGATCGCCATGGACCTGCGCCGCGAAGTGCTGGAGCTGATGCACCAGGGCAAGTCGGATGCGCAGATCAAGCAGTTCCTGGTCGATCGCTACGGCGAGTTCGTGCTGTACCGGCCACAGCTGGAAGCGCGTACCTGGCTGCTGTGGTTCGGCCCCTTGCTGCTGCTGGCCGGCGGCGCCGTGGTGCTGATCCGGATGGTGCGGCGACGCGCGCCCGCGGCGACCGCGCTACCGCTGCAGGACGAACAGGAATGGTGAGGCGATGCTGAGTTGGGGCATGTCAGCCGCGGCGGTGGCGCTGGCGGCGCTGGTGTTCGCGGTGGTGTTGTGGCCGCTGCGCAGCCGCGGCCGCAACGGCGCGGTGCTGGCGGTGGCGATCCTCGCGCTGGGCGTGGCGACGGCGGCGCTGTATGCGTTGGTCGGCACCCCGCGCGCGCTGCAGGCGCAGAACCGGGAGGCACCACGCACGCTCGAGGACGGCGTGAAGCAATTGCAGGCGGCACTGGCCAAGGATCCCAACCGGGCCGACGGCTGGGCCTTGCTCGGCCGCAGCCAGATGTCGCTGGGCCACCACGCCGAGGCCGCGGCCGCATTCGCGCGTGCGGTGCGCCTGGCGCCGGAGCAGGCGCCGCTGCTGATCGAAGCAGCCGAGGCGCGTGCGATGGCCAACCCGCAACGGCAGTTCGACGACCAGGCGTTGGCCTGGCTGCAGCACGCCCTGCAATTGGCGCCGGGCAGCGAACGCGGCGCCTGGTTCCTGGGCATCGCCCAGCGCCAGCGCGGCCAGGACGCCGCCGCCGCGGCCACCTGGGAAGCGCTGTTGCCGCGCGTGGACGCAGCCACCGCCGCGGCGCTGCGGCCACAGATCGACGCGGCGCGCAGCGCCGCCGGCCTGCCCGCCTTGCCCACTGCCGGCGCCACGGCGCAGCCTGACAAGGCGCCGGCGACCGCCGGCCTGACCGTGGCGGTGTCGCTGGACCCGGCGTTCGCCGCCCGCGTGCGCCTGCGCGGCGACGCCAGCGTATTCGTGATCGCACGCGTACCGGGCGGCCCGCCGATGCCGGTGGCGGTGCAGAAGCATCCACTGCAGGCGCTGCCGTTGCGGGTGACGCTGAGCGACGCGGACAGCCCGATGCCGACGCAGAAGCTCTCGCAACTCAAGCAGGTGCAGGTGATCGCGCGGCTGTCGGCCAGCGGTAACGCCATGCGCCAGGACGGCGATCTGGAATCGGCGCCGGTGACGGTCACCCTGCCGGCGACCGCGCCGGTGGAGCTGGTGATCGGCAAGCCGTAGCGCAAGCAGTCGTGTGGGAGCGACCGTGCCTGATCGGGACCGTCCGGTCGCGACCAGGCCAAGACGCTAGCAAGAATGCGAAACGTCGTTGCAGCAGCGGCTTCAGCCGCGACACGCTCTACCGGGAGGCCTGTCGCGACTGAAGCCGCTCCCACGAGGCAACAGCGTGTCGGACTGGATCGCGGTGGAAGCGAATGATCAGACGCGCAGTAGATCCGGCCCGGCGTCACTCACGGACGCCATCGCGGCCCGACACGCTCCATCCCGCACCACGCATACGCCGGATGCGCAATCGCGCGGCTAGAATCGGCGCATGACCGAATTCATCCCGCCCGGCAGCCGCTTCCTCGCCCTGCCCTCGCCGTTCCCGATGAAACGTGGCGGCCAGTTGCATGGCGCGCGGGTCGCCTACGAAACCTGGGGCACGCTGTCGGCCGCGCGCGACAACGCGGTCCTGATCGTCACCGGACTCTCGCCCGACGCGCATGCCGCGGCCAATGCCGACGATCCCACGCCAGGCTGGTGGGAAGGCATGCTCGGCCCGGGCAAGCCGATCGACACCCAGCGCTGGTTCGTGATCTGCGTGAACTCGCTGGGCAGTTGCAAGGGCTCCACCGGCCCCGCCTCAGCGCACCCGGACGACGGCCAGCCGTATCGCCTGCGCTTCCCGGAGCTTTCGATCGAGGACGGTGCAGACGCCGCCGCGCAAGTGGTGCGGGCACTGAACATCGCGCAGTTGGCCTGCGTGATCGGCAACTCGATGGGCGGCATGACTGCGCTGGCGCTGCTGCACCGGCATCCCAGCCTGGCGCGCAGCCACATCAACATCTCCGGCAGCGCGCAGGCACTGCCGTTCTCGATCGCGATCCGCTCGCTGCAGCGCGAGGCGATCCGCCTGGATCCGAACTGGAATGGCGGCGACTACGACGAAGCCACCTATCCCGAGTCGGGCATGCGCATGGCGCGCAAGCTCGGCGTGATCACCTATCGCTCGGCGCTGGAATGGGACGGACGCTTCGGCCGCGTGCGGCTGGACTCGGATCAGACCGACGACGATCCGTTCGGCCTGGAATTCCAGGTCGAGAGCTACCTGGAAGGCCACGCCCGCCGCTTCGTGCGCCGCTTCGATCCGAACTGCTATCTGTACCTGAGCCGCTCGATGGACTGGTTCGACTTGGCCGAACCTGCGGGCGGCGACGTGCTCGCCGGCATCGCGACGATCCGCATCGAGCGCGCATTGGCGATCGGCGCCAACACCGACATCCTGTTCCCGGTGCAGCAGCAGCAACAGATCGCCGACGGTCTGCGCGCCGGCGGCGCACAGGCGCAGTTCCTGGGGCTGGATTCGCCGCAGGGCCACGATGCCTTCCTGGTGGATTTCGCGCGGTTCGGGCCGGCGGTGCGGGAGTTTCTGGATGCGCTGTGAGTGGTGCAGGGTGCGAGCCGCATCACCCCAACACGCGGTGCCTGGCGACGCTACCAACGGCATCTTTCGCGTGGGTTCATCCCGACACGCGTCCCGCGTTGGGTAAATTGAGTTCCTTCCAAAACACGTCCCACTTCGTAGATCGCTCGCGAATAGGCGTTGCCACGATCGGACACACGGACCACCTGCATGACGCCAACAGGCGCCATGCCACCACCAGCCAAGCGCGGGAGCACGGCAGATCCTTTGCCGTGATCCCGCTCGATCGTTTCAGCAGAACGCCGGCAGCGACGAAATCAGTTGAACCGCGCCATGTCTGTCAGCGCCGTGTTCTGAATCAGCGTCTCGCCATTGAACTCGAAGTAGCGGCCATAGGCGGTGATCACCTCATGCCGATTGCTCTTGAGTTCGCGCGTGTCGAACTTGCACGGCGTGCCTGCCGGACCGTAGTTGCAGATCTGCTGGTAGCGCGCAACGCTCTGCAACGGGCCTGATGCAAGCAGATTGCCGTTCGCATCCCACATCCAATACTGCCCGTAGGCGTTGACCGACTCGACCAACCCACCCCATTCCGGGAACACGACCAGCGAGCGGGTGTCGAACACGCAGGGATTCTTTCCCTGGCAAGGGCCAGCCGCATAGCGCGGGACGTCTTTCAGTTCTCCACCCTGCGGGCCGAACGGCTGGCCGTTCGCGTCGAAGTTCCAATAACGGCCATAGGCGGTGATGGATTCGAGATAGCCCACGCCCGGATAGTTCACTTCGGCGCGGGTGTCAAACTTGCAGGGTCTTTTACGCGTGACGAACTGGGTCGTGCACGGTCCGTTGCTTCCCGCGTAAACCGAAGAGCTACTGAGCGGCACAGGAAGCGTGACCGGCAAGCCCTGAGCATCAAACTTCCACACGTGGCCGTAAGCGGTCACAGTCTCGGTGCCATCCGGCGCTACATCCATGCTATCCAGAGTGCACTTCGCCTGTCCCGACTTGCCAGGTACGTTGTAGCGGCACGCGCCAGCGGACATCTGCTGACCGGCGACACTGCGTGCGGCACTGACGGCGGCTTCGGCGTTCAGCAGACCTGCGCCACAGCCACCGGAGGGACACACCATCGGACCTGCCGAAGCCTGCAGAATGCTTGTGATCTGGGCGGGACTCAACGACGGGTTGGCTGAGAGCATCAGTCCGATGACGCCACTGACATGAGGTGTTGCCATCGAAGTGCCACTCAGAAAGCGATAGCAATGCACCCATTGGGTACCAGTGCCCTCGGCCCAAGCCGACATCACACCCACTCTGCTGGTGCTTACGCCCTTGTTTCCTACATTGTTCAAAATGGGACAGGCGCCCTCTCCCGCACCGAACACACCATCTTCTCGGGTCGCTCCTCCACCCGGCGCCGTCAACGTCAGCGATGCACCACCATTGCTGTACGGAGCTTCCACGTTAGGCTCTTGCGGCGTGCCGAGGGAGGCACCTACGGAGATCACCCCGGGACAGGACGCTGGACTGACATTTGCCACATCCACCCGAGACTCTGGTACTCCCTCATTGTCGTATTTGATATCGGGCGTATTGTGGTTACCCGCCGCCGCGACCACAGGTACGCCGGCAGCCACCGCGCCGGCAATCGCGGCGCGGGTAAGCTTGTAATTGCCACTACTGCTGCACGAGACATTTGCCTGGGCAAAACTGAGATTGATCACGCGCGCACCAGACTGCACCGCCACCTGGATGCCGTCGGCGATACTCGCATCGGTTAGCGATGTCTTGATCGAAAGGACTTCACACTGCGGGCATACTCCGGCGACACCCTCACCATTCCGGGTTCGGGCCGCCACGATACCCATGACATGAGTTCCATGCGCACCGGAGCCGATGTATCTAGAGTCTTCACCATTGCCATCTAGCGCCTCGGTCGCATCCCAGTAAGTCGCGAGACCAGCGCCATCTTTCGCCCAGTTGATATCCGGATGCTCGGAGTATCCAGTGTCAACCACCGCCACACGGATCTTTTCCCCACCCGACGGGGCCAGCGCCCAGGCCTGCGGCGCACGGATCGCATTGAGCGTCCACTGCTGCGCCGAAAGCGGATCGTTGGTCAGCGCCTGTGCGTGCACCGCGCCGCTCAGCGCCAGCCCTGCCATCACCCCCAAGCGCACCAGGGCCGACAGCCGTTTGTTCGCGAACATTGTTCCAGACATAAGTGAAACTCCTTTTCTCCGATGGGCAACCCCCTGTCGCCCGGCGATCCGGAAAGAAACTGACAACCGCGTCGTGGTGTTCGTTCCGCAGCACCGACCGTCGCGAAATTCTAGAGCGGCTGCGTCTCACGGGCCGACACTGACGGTGCGTTGTATACCATCAGAGAATCTCGTCCCATTTGCCATCGTTCTGCAACGTGCGTGCTTGGAAGTTGCCGCCGTTTGTGGCAGACGTGCGCCGCGCTTGACCAGTCACGCTGCGCGTGTCTCACACCGTGTCATCGCCCGACGCCTCGACGCTGCGCACGAGCTGCCCGTCCTGCAAGCGATAACGTGCATGCACCACCCCGTCGGGCAGCGTGTCGTGACTGATCAGCAGCAGGCTGCGGGGACCCAACGCCTGCGCCAGGTCGCACAGCAGCGCCTGCGCAGTATCTACATCCAATCCTTCGGTGGGTTCGTCCAGCACCAGCAGCGGAGCTTCGCGCAGCAGCGCGCGGGCCAGGGCCAGGCGCCGCGCCTGGCCGGCGGACATGGTGGCGCCGTTTTCGCCGAGCCAGGCGTCGAGGCCACCGACTTCGTGCAGCCAGGCGTCGAGCCGCACGTCGGTCAACACCCGCTGCAGCCGCGCATCGTCGGCTGATGGATCGCCCAGGCGCAGATTGTCGCGCACGCTGCCGGCGAACACCGGCGCGCCCTGCGGCAGCCAGGCGACGCGGCGATGCCACTGCGCCTCGGCCACCTCGCGCAAATCCGTGCCGGCGTAGCGCACGCTGCCCTGCTGCGGGTCCCACAAGCGCAGCAGCAACGCCGACAGGGTCGTCTTGCCGCTCCCGCTGTCGCCGGAGAGGGCGATGCGCTCGCCCGGGGCGATGCGCAGGGAGACGCCGTCGAGTACGCGCCGCGCCTCGCCCGGCCAGGCGAACACGACGTCGTCGAACTGCACCTCGCCAGTGGCCGGCAGCGCCTGCGGATGCGCAGGGTCTAGCACTGGTGGCGCCTGCCCGGCGATCGCCTGCAGGCGCCGCGCGGCGACGCGGCCGGACTGCAGCGCCTGCCAGGCCAGGCCGGCCCCGGCCCAGACCTCGAGCAGGGCCACGGTCAGGAACACCAGGCCGGCGGCCTGTTCGGCGCTGATCGCGTCGGCACGCGCCGCACCCAGCGCCACCCACAGCATCGCCAACAGGCCCGCCGCAGCGCACAGCGCGTGCAAGGCGTTGCCGCCGATCAGCCGCTGCCGCTGACGCCGGTCCTCGGCGCGCACCGCCTGCGCGCTGGCGTCCACGCGCGCGATCCAGGCGGCTTGCGCGTCGAGCGCGGCCAGGTCGGCGGCGCCCTCCAGCCCTTCGTAGGCCAGGGTGCGCAAGGCTTCGCGCTGCTGCGCGCGTGCGCGTTCGCGGGCCTCGCCGCCGCGCGCCACCACCCACGGCACGCCGAGCCCGATCGCCAACGCCAGCGCGGTCAGCACCAGCGCCGCCGGCCCGTGGATCGCCGCTGCCGCGGCAATGCCGATCGTGCCGACGCCGAGCAGTGCGGCCAGCGGCGCCAGCGCGCGCACCACCAGGCCGTCGACCTCGCCGATGTCCGACATCAGCCGTGCCAGCAGTTCGCCGGTGCGGCTGGCGCCGAGCCGTGCCGGTGCCAGCGGCAGTGCGCGGCGGAAGAACCACACCCGCAGGTCGCGGGCGATGCGCAGGGTCGCGTCGTGCCCGACCAGCTTTTCGCCGTAGCGCGAGGCGATGCGCGCGAAGGTCAGTGCGCGGATGCCGGCCGACGGCGAGAAGAAGTTGAAGCCGCTGCCCATGCCGACCGCGCCGGCCAGCGCCGCGGCGGTGAGGAAGCCGCCGGACAGGCCGAGCAGCCCGACCCCGGCCAGCATCGTGCACAGCACCAGCAGCGCGGTCAGCAGCAGCCGACCGAGATGGCGGCCGAACACGCCGCGCAAGCTGTCGCGGGTGCCGCTCATGGTTGCGCTCCGTGGGTCGCGGCGGAGGCGTTGCGGGCCGGCAACCGCAGCACGGTATCGGCCCAGCGCATCGCCGCCTCGCTGTGGGTGGCGACGATCACGCTGCGGCCTCGGGCGAAGTCCGCCAGCGTGTGCAGCAGGTCCGCCTCGGTGTCCGCGTCCAGGAACGCGGTCGGTTCGTCCAGCAACAGCAGTTCCGGATCGCGCAGCAACAGTCGCGCCAGGCCGATGCGCCGCGCCTCGCCGCCGGACAGGCCGAAGCCACGCTCGCCGATCGGCGTGTCCAGCCCCTGCGGCAGACGCGCGGCGAAGCGCAGCACCTGCGCCGCCTCGGCGGCGGCATGCAGTTGCGCAGCGCTGGCCTGCGGATCGGCCAGGCGCAGGTTGTCGGCGATGCTGCCGTGGAACAGATACGGCCGCTGCCCGGCGTAGCCGATGCGCAGCCCCTTGCGCACCTGCAAGGTGCCGGCACGCGGCGGCAGCCACCCGGCCAGCGCTTCCAGCAGCGTGCTCTTGCCGCTGCCACTGGGGCCGACCAGGGCCAGGCGCTGTCCGGCATGCAGATCGACATCGAGGCCCTGCACCGCATCGCAGCGCGCACCCAGCGGCCGCAGATGCAGCGCGCGCGCCTGCAGCAGCGGCACCTCGCGCGCCGCGCTTGTGGAAGGCGCGGCGACGGGCATTGCCTCGGCAGCGGCGTCGTTCGGCACGGCGGCCCCCTCGGCGTGCGCAGCCGGCGCATCCATGGCCTGCTGCAGGCCTTCCAGCAGGCGCTCCACTTCCGCCGCCGCGGCCAGCGCATTGGCGCGGTCGTGGTAATGCGCGGCCAGGCGCCGCAGCGGCGCATAGAACTCCGGCGCCAGCAGCAGGCAGAACACGCCGGTACCCAGGGTCGGCACGCTGCCGTGCAGGGCGATCATGCCGAGGTAGCTCAGGCCCAGGTACAGCGCGACGATCGCCACGCTGACCGAGGCGAAGAACTCCAGCACGGTGGACGACAGGAACGCGATGCGCAGCACTTTCAGCGTGCGCTCGCGCACGCCCTCGGCGGCAGCGGCGATCCCGCTCAGTTCGTCGTCGCCGCGCCCGTACAGGCGCAACAGGCCCAGGCCCTTGAGCCGGTCGGCGAAGTGCCCGCCCATCCGCGCCAACTCGCGCAACTGACGGCGACCGGCGGCCTCGGCGCCCCAGCCCACCAGCATCATGAAGATCGGCACCAGCGGCGCGGTGAACAACAGGATCAGACCGACCACCCAGTCGCTCCACGCCACCGCCAGCACGATCAGCAGCGGCACCACGCTCACTTCCCAGCGCGCGGGCCGGTAGCCGGCGTAGTAACCGTCCAGCGCATCGCCATGCGCCAGCAGCAGCTCGCCCAGTTCGCCGTTGCGCTGCCCGCGCAGCCACAGCGGCCCGCGCTGCAGCAGTTGCCGGTACACGCGGCGACGCAGCGCGAGTTTGGCCGCATCGGCGACATCGCCGGCGGCACGCTGCGCAGCGGCGCCGAGCCCGGCGCGCAGGACCAGCATCAACGCCAGCAGGCCGAAGAACGGCAGCGCCTGCGCCAGGTCGCGGCGCTCGACCAGCAGCGCCTGCACCAGCCAGGCGATGGCGCCGGCCTGCACGATCAGCAGCGCGCCGGACACGCTGATCGCCGCCGCAGCCAGGCGCTGGCGGCCGCGCGCGGCCGCAGCCAGGGCCTCCAGCCAGCGCATGCGCTGCTGCCGCTGCTGCGGCGTATCGGCGGGCAGTGCGGCGGACGGCTCGGCGGAATCGGTCAAAACGGGCTCGGCGCGGCGAACGAAGTCGCCAGTTTAGCGGGAAGGCGCTTCCGGGCTGGAACCGCCGTGGTCGCCAGGATGCCGGGCACCCCGGTGCCGCACATTGATCTGAATCAAGGTCGAACGCGCCGGCGCGGCGGAAGATCGCCTCCAATCTCCCGCCACTCGGCCACCCAGATGCACATCTTCCACGAGGTAGCACAGCCATGATCGACACCACTGTCGTAGAGCTGTCGCGGCTGCAGTTCGCCATGACCGCGATGTACCACTTCCTGTTCGTCCCGCTCACCCTGGGCCTGTCCTTCATGATCGCGATCATGGAGAGCGTGTACGTCATGACCCGCAAGGACGTGTGGCGGCGCATGGCCCTGTTCTGGGGCGTGCTGTTCGGCATCAACTTCGCGATGGGCGTGGCCACCGGCATCGTCATGGAGTTCCAGTTCGGCATGAACTGGTCCTACTACAGCCACTACGTCGGCGACATCTTCGGCGCGCCGCTGGCGATCGAAGGGCTGATGGCGTTCTTCCTGGAAGCGACCTTCATCGGCCTGTTCTTCTTCGGCTGGAGCAAGCTCACGCCGGTCAAGCACCTGATGGTGACCTGGCTGATGGCGCTGGGCACCAACCTGTCGGCGGTGTGGATCCTGATCGCCAACGGCTGGATGCAGAACCCGACCGGCGCGGTGTTCAACCCGGACACCATGCGCATGGAAGTGGTCGACTTCATGGCGGTGGTGTTCAACCCGGTGGCGCAGGCCAAGTTCGTGCACACGGTCAGCGCCGGCTACGTGACCGGCGCGGTGTTCGTGATGTCGATCAGCGCGCTGTACCTGCTGCGCGGCAAGCACCGCGACATCGCCCGGCGCTCGTTCGCGGTGGCCGCCGCGTTCGGCCTGGCGTCCTCGCTGTCGGTTGTCGTGCTGGGCGACGAGAGCGGCTACGCCGCCAACGAACACCAGAAGATGAAGCTGGCCGCGATCGAGGCGATGTGGGAAACCGAACAGGCGCCGGCCGACTTCACTGCCTTCGGCATCCCCAACCAGGCCACCGGCAAGAACGACTACGCGATCAAGGTGCCGTACCTGATGGGCCTGATCGCCACGCGCTCGCTGCACACGCCGGTGCCGGGCATCCTGGAGCTGGTCAAGCGCGCCGAGCACCGCGTGCGCGGCGGGCAGATCGCCTACGGCGCGCTGCAACGGCTCAAGGCCAACCGCAACGACGCCGAGGCGCGCGCGGTGTTCGATCGCCACTGGCAGGACCTGGGCCACGGCCTGCTGCTCAAGCGCTACCGCGAGGACATCCTCAACGCCACCCCGGAGGAGATCGCCAAGGCCGCGCTGGACACGGTGCCGCGGGTGCTGCCGCTGTTCTGGACGTTCCGGGTGATGGCCGGCCTGGGGTTCTACCTGATCGCGTTCTTCGCCGCCGCGCTGTGGTTCTCGTGCAAGCACAATTTCGAGGACAAGCGCTGGTTCCTGAAGCTGGCGCTGTGGACACTGCCGATGCCGTGGATCGCGATCGAGTGCGGCTGGTTCGTGGCCGAGTACGGCCGCCAGCCGTGGGCGGTGGAAGGCGTGCTGCCGACCTTCTATGCCGCCTCCGGCCTGGCCCTGCACGACATCCTGATCACCCTCGCCGGCTTCGTGGCGATCTACACCACGCTGCTGATCATCGAGATCAAGCTGATGCTCAAGGCGATCCGCAAGGGGCCGGACGACCTGCCTGCCCTGCTGCAACCCGCCCCGCGTCCCGTCACCCCGATCGCCGCGCCTGCGGCCGCCGGCCACCTCTGACCCCGGCAGGAGACACACCATGGACTTCATTGCATTGGACTACACCACGCTGCGCGTGATCTGGTGGCTGCTGCTGGGCATCCTGCTGATCGGCTTCGCGGTGATGGACGGATTCGACCTGGGCGTCGGCGCGTTGCTGCCGTTCGTGGCCAAGACCGACGCCGAACGCCGGCTGGTGGTCAACACCATCGGCCCGGTCTGGGAAGGCAACCAGGTCTGGTTGATCCTGGGCGGCGGCGCGATCTTCGCCGCTTTCCCGCCGCTGTACGCGGTGAGCTTCTCCGGCTTCTACCTGGCGATGTTCGTGATCCTGTTCGCGCTGATCCTGCGCCCGGTCGGGTTCAAGTTCCGCGGCAAGCTGCCCAGCCAGCGCTGGCGCAACGGCTGGGACTGGGCGCTGTTCGTCGGCGGCTTCATCCCGGCGCTGATCATGGGCGTGGCGGTGGGCAACGTGCTGCTGGGCGTGCCGTTCCACTTCGACGACACCCTGCGGGTGTTCTACACCGGCAGCTTCTTCGGCCTGCTGATGCCGTTCGCCCTGCTCGCCGGCCTGCTCAGCGTGAGCATGCTGGTGGCGCACGGCGCGGCGATGCTGGTGCTGAAGACCGACGGCCCGGTGGCCGAGCGCGCGGCGCGCTACGGCAGCGTCGCCGCCCTGGTGGCCTGCGCGCTGTTCGCCGGCGCCGGAGTATGGGTGGCCACCGGCCTGCCCGGCTACGCGGTCACCTCGCAGGTGGTCACCGACGGCGCCACCAACCCGCTGCTGAAGACCGCCGTGCTCGGCGAGGTCGGCGGCTGGATGCACAACTACCAGACCATGCCGCTGACGGCCCTGGCCCCGGCCGCCGGCCTGCTCGGCCTGCTGCTCAGCGCGGTGCTGCTGCGCAAGCGCCGCGGCGGCCTGGCCTTCATCGCCTCCGGTGCGGCCATCGCCGGCATCATCCTGACCGTGGGCTTTGCGATCTTCCCGTTCCTGCTGCCGTCCTCCAGCCAGCCGGGCTCCAGCCTGACCGTGTGGGACGCCTCCAGCAGCCACCTGACCCTGTGGATCATGCTGCTGGCCACCGTGGTGTTCCTGCCGATCATCCTCGGCTACACCACCTGGGTGTACCGCGTGCTGAAGGGCAAGGTCACCGCCGCCTCCCTGGACGACAACCCCAACGCGTACTGACGCGCCCGCAAGGAGAAACGATCATGTGGTACTTCGCCTGGATTCTCGGTGTCGGCCTGGCCTCCACCGCCGCCATCCTCAACGGCATGTGGTTCGAGGCGCGCGAGCGCAACGCCGCGGATGCCGCCGCGGACGCGGCCGACGCGGCGGACTGAAATTTTTTTGCAAAGGCGCTTGCCGAATGCGGAAGACCTCCGTATCATGTGCGGCTCCTTCGGGGTGTAGCTCAGTCTGGTAGAGCGCTACGTTCGGGACGTAGAGGTCGCAGGTTCGAATCCTGTCTCCCCGACCAGTTTCAAGGTCACAAGAAGCCTGGAAAACCACAGTTTTCCGGGTTTTTTTGTGTCTGCAATCCGGGATAGGCCGCGCGGTGCGGTGACACCCCTCCTGCCCCTGCTCCGGCCAGCACGCGTCCTCTCGGGGCCGCGGCGGCTTGACTCCATGGCCTGACTTTTCGCCACAATGGTGGCGGGGAACCGGCGCATTCATCCCCACCTCCTTCCTTGGCGACCAAGCGTGCCGGAAGCGAGGTGGCGGGCATGTCCGTTTCGACGTTCACGACTCAGACAAACGGACACGACACCATGAAACTGCAAGCGGCACTCTGCCTCTCGTTGATCGTTTTGTATTGCGCACCCGCAGCAGCGGTGACCGAAACCGACAAGCAGGTGGACCGACTCGGCGTGCAGGGCGTACAGGGCGGCGCGACTGCCTACTTCAGCGTCAAGGATGCGCTCTCCACCACCTGCAAGTTCGACATCGTCTACCTCAACCTCGGCGACGAGTTCGGCAAGGCCGCCTATGCGAGCCTGCTCGCCGCGCAGACCTCGGGCAAGAAGCTCTCGCGCTTCGAGTATTGGCAATCCGCTCCAGGCGAAACATGCACGCTCTCGCTGGTCGAATCGCACAGCTGATCGGCACTGACTACGGCCGCGCTCAGCGCAACCGCGCCTTCAACAGCGGCCGCAGCAGGTAGTTCAGCACGCTGCGCTTGCCGGTCAGGATGTCGACCTCGGCCACCATGCCCGGGATGATCGGCAGCGCTTCGCCACCGCGGCGCAACTGGCTGCCGTCGGTGCGGATCAGCACCTGGTAGAACGACTCCTTCCCATGCGGGGTCTGCTCCTCGATGGTATCGGCGCTGATCTGTTCGACCGTGCCGTTGAGCTCGCCATAGATCGTGTAGTCGTACGCGGTGATCTTGACCCGCGCGTTCATGCCCGGCACCAGGAACGCCACGTCGCGCGGCTTGATCCTGGCCTCCACCAGCAGCCGCTCCTCCACCGGGATGATCTCCATGATCGGCTCGCCCGGCGGGATCACGCCGCCGCGTGTGTTGATCAGCACGGTGTTGACCCGTCCGCGCACCGGCGACAGGATTTCGGTCCGGCGCAACTGGTCGTGGCGCTGGCGCACGATCGGCTCCAGTGCACCGAGATCCGCCTTGCGCTTGGCCAGTTCGGTATACGCCTCCTGGAAGTAACTGTTGCGCAGCTCGCCGAGCCGGCCCTGCAAGGTGGCGATGTCCTGGCTGAGCTTGAGCGCCTCGACCTGGCTGACCGCGCCCCTGGCCACCAGCGGCCGCACGATGTTCAACTGATCCTGGGCAAGGCGGATCTGCCGCTGGATCGCCTGGCTGCCTTCGGCCAGCTTGCTGCGGCGCGACTCGAACAGGTCGCGCTCGGAACGCTGCAAAGCCTGATTGGAGGCGACCTGCTCGGGGAACGCGATGCGGTCCTTACCCAGCACTTCGGCGTCCAGGCGCGCGATCGCCGCATGCAACACCTGCTCCTGGTTGACCGACTCCTGATAGTTGGTCAGGAAGTGGGTGCGTTCCAGGCGCACCAGCGGCTGTCCCGGCTTGACCAGCTCGCCTTCCTGCACCAGCAGCCGGTCCAGGATCCCGCCCTCCAGGCTCTGGATCTTCTGCATGCGGCTGTAGGGCACCACGCGGCCATCGCCGCGGGTCACCTCGTCCAGCTCGGCCCAGGCCGCCCAGGCCAGGAAGATCGCCACTGTCGCCAACACGGTCCACAACAATGGCCGGTACAGCGGATGGGTGGAGGCCAGCAGCGGATCGCCCAGCCGCCGCCGCAGCGCGATCGAGGTGCGCTCAGCCATGGCCGCCTGCCAGTGCCGTCGCCGGCGCCTGCACACGGTTGCCCTGCAGCACCTGCTCCACTGGTCCGTCCACCACCACGCGCCCTTGCCGCAGCACCACGGCGCGCCGGGTCAGTTCGAGCATGCTGCGCTTGTGCGTGCTCAGCACCAGCGTGCGCGTCCCCAGCCAGCGCTGCAGGTAGGCGATGACCAGCTGCTCGCTGTGTTGGTCGAAAGCTGCGGTGGGCTCGTCGAGCAGCACCACGCCGGGATCCTGCAGCAGCAGCCGGGCCAGGCCCAGCGCCTGGCGCTGTCCTCCGGACAGGCTGCTGTTGCCCTGGATCGGCAGATCGAGGCCGAACGGATGCGCGCGTACGAATGCCCCCAGCCCCACCCCGTCCAACGCCGCGTACAGCTCGTCGTCGCCCAGCGCCGCGCCGTGCAGGTTGAGGTTGTCGCGCAGGCTGCCGTGGAACAGGGCCACGTCCTGCGGCAGGTAGCCGATGTTGCGCATGCGGTCGGCCGGGTCGATCTGCGCGATCGCCACGTCGTCGAGCAATAGCCGCCCCGATTGCGCATCGAGCAGACCGGCCAGCAGCCGCAACAGGGTGGACTTGCCGGCGCCGTTGCCGCCGAGCAACGCCACACGCTCGCCGGCGCCGATCCGCAGCGTCTGCACGTCCAGCGCCGGCGGCTGATCGCCATGGCGCAGCGTCACCGCATCCAGGCGATAGTCGCCCTTCAGCCGCAGCTTGTGCACGAAGCGCTTGCCGGGCGGACGCTCCTGCGCTGCGCCCAGCAACTGGTCCAAGCCCTCCATCGCCACCCGGGTGTGCTGCCAGCGCCCCAGCACCGCGGCCGCCTGTCCCAGCGGCGCGATCGCGCGCGCGGCCAGCAGCGAGCAGGCCACCAGCGCACCGACGGTCATCTCGCCCTGCTGGATCCGATAGACGCCGAACACCACCACACCGACGTAGGCCAGCTGCTGCACCACCGAGGCGGCATAGCTGAGCGCGGTGGTCAGCGAATGGGTCTTCATCGCCGAGGCCGCCAGTTGCGCGGTCAGCCCCTCCCACAGGCCCTGGCAGCGACCCTCGGCACGCGCGGCCTTGATCGATTCCAGATGCTCGAACGCCTCCAGCAGCAGGCCGTTCTTCATCGCGCCCTCGCGCAGGTTCTGCCGCGACAGCGCGCCGAGCAGGCGCTGCGCCAGCAGCCCGGGCAGCACCATCAACACGCAGGCGACCAGCGGTACCCACACCACGTGGCCGCCGATCAAGGCGATGATGGCCAGGAAGATCGCCACGAACGGCAAATCGCTGATCAGCGCTGCGCTGGACGTGGTGTAGAACTCGCGCACCGACTCGAACTCGCGGACCTGCGTACTGAAGGCCCCCATCGACCCCGGTTTGGCCGCCATGCGCATGGCCAGCACGCGCGAGAACAGCAGCGTGGACAACTGCAGGTCCAGGCGCTTGCCCAGCACCGCCAGCAACTGCCCGCGCAGGGTGCGCAACACGCCTTCCAGCACGATGGCCAGGACCACGCCGCTGGCGAGGATCCACAAGGTATCGAAGGCCGCGTTGGGCACCACGCGGTCGTAGACCTGCATTGCGAACAGCGCGGTGGCGATCGCCAGCAGGTTGGCGACCATCGCCGCCGTCGCCACTTCGGCGTAAGAGCGCCACAACTTCTTCAGCGGGCCGTAGAACCAGTGCTCCGCGTCGCTGCCGGCATAGCCGCCGATGCGTCCATCGTCGCGAAAGCGGGGTTTGGCGAATACCGCCGAGCCGCTGTACAGCCGCTCCAGTTCGGACAGCGGCATGGTCTGCTCGCCGCCACTGGCATGCGGCAGCAGCACCCGCGCCTGCTCCGACTCGATCGCCTCCAGCAGCAGGGTGCGACCATCGTGCAGCAACAGCAGCGCGGGCAGCAGATAGCCGTCCATCCCCGCGAGCGGATAGTCCAGCACGTCGGCATTGAGATCGGCACGGCGCAGTGCCCGGGGGACCAACCGCAAGGGCAGTCGCCCCTGATCCAGCGCAATGCCATCCACCAGTTCGGCATCGGTCAACGGCCGCCCCAGGCGCTGGCACAGCAACAACAGGCCAGGCCGCAGGCCATCCACGTCCGCTGCCTGCGGGGCGCCGATCGACACCGCCGAATTGTCCTCAACCTGCATGGGCGCTCTCCCGGAATATGGCCTGCAACGCCCCGACCTGCGCCGCGGCACGGTAGCGCAGGCGCTTACGTTCGATCCGCAACGCGATCAACTGGCGTTCGGCCTCCAGCCGCTCGCGCTGTACGTTGAGCAGTTCGATCACCTCGCGCCGGCCCACGCTCAACTGCTCGCGGTAGAGCTCGGCCACCTCCACCGCCTGCTGCGCCTGTTGCAGCAGTGCCTGCTCGCGCCCGCGCAGCGCATCGCCGGCATCGGCCAGCGTCTGCACGGTGCGCAGGATCTCGCGGCGCACGGCATCCATGTTCCACTGCGCCGCTTCCAGGCGCTGCCGGGCGGCCTGCGGGCGCAGGAACGTCGACATGCCCTGAAAGACGTCCATGCTCAGGCGCAGCGAAATGGTCGAATCGTTCTGCAGGCGCCCGCCGACGTCGCGGCGCAGCGCGGCGGCTTCCAGATTCAATTGCGGCTTCAACGCCGCGCGGGCCTCGCGCACTTCCGCTTCGGCGGCACGCACCTGTTCGTTGGCCTTGCGCAGCAAGGGCGAGGCGTCCACCGTCCGCGCCAGCTGCGCCGGCGCCAGTTGCGGCAGGTCCGGCAGGTCCGGTTCGAGCAGACCCTCGGCCTCCGTGCCAACCAGCAGCAGGAACTGGTTGCGCACCTCCTGCAGCGTGCCCTGCTCGGACGCCAACTGGTCCTGCCCGCGCGCCAGTTCCAGCCGCGTGCGCTCCAGTTCGCTGCGATCGGCGTAGCCACCGCTGCGCGCTTCGCTGAGGTCGGCGATGGCCTGCAGGCGTTGCAGATGCGCCTGCACCGCCTGCAGCCGCTGCTGCGCCAGCAGTACGTCCAGGTACACGTCCACGATCGCCAGCGCGGCATCGTCGGCGGCGACCTCCACCCCGGCGTCCTGCCCGCGCTGCTGCGCCCGTGCCGCCGCGACCCTGCTCGACACACGGCCCCAGTCGTACAGCATCTGCGAGAGGTTGACGTCGTAGACCACCTCGCCGGGATCCATTGCCTTGGGCCCGGCGCCCACCGACAACGCCGGGTAGTAGCCGCTGCGTGCGATGCGCACGTCGGTGGCGGCACGTGCCGCCTCGGCCATCGCCGCGCGCAGTTGCGGCTCGCTGCTCAGGCCTTGTTGCACCGCCTGGGCCAGCGACATGGCGAAGGCACCTGGCGGCACCGCCAGCAACAGCCAGACGCAGGCGCTGGCCGCCCGGCCAGGCCGGCGCACGCGCCGGCCGTGCGTGCAGGTCTCCCCCATCAGGCCGTCACCACCGCAAGCGTGTTGTCCTCCACCAGCAACGTGGCGCTGCCGAAGCTGTAGACGTGGTAGGTGATGCCATCGATCGCCTGTGTTGTGCCGCTGTCGACGGCACCGACGACGTTGAGCACATCCGCGCTGTCGCCGGTGATCTGCAAGGTATCGTTGCCGTCGGTGATCGCCAGCACCTCCGACGCGGTCAGGGTCAGGGTACTTCCGGAGTCGCCCTTGCCCAGGTCGATACGCTCGATGTTGGACAGCGTGCCCACGCCTGCCGCGTTGTAGTCAAGGTCGATGCCGTTGGCGAACAGCACCGTATCGAAGCCGGCGCCACCGTCGATGCTGGTGAAGTTGGTCGCGGTGATCTGGATGGTGTCGTCGCCATTGCCGGCCAACACCTGATCGCCGCTGCCGATGTTGAAGATCAGGTCGCTGCCGTCGCCGGCGAGGATGCGCTCGCTGCTGCCGTCGGCGCCGGACAGGATGTCGATGCCGCCGGTGCCATTCACGCTGATGGTGCCGATGCTCAGGGCCGCGCCGCTGCCGGACAGGCTGATGCCATAGCGCGCACTGTCGTTGCCCAGCGTGTCGGTGGCGACCACTTCGAAGGCGACCTGCGCGCCAAGATTGAGCACGCCGGACGCGGTGAGCCCGAGTTGGCTCAGGACGCTGGGACTGAGCAGGTTCAAGGCGAAGTCACCATTGGCGTCGGCCTGGATGGGCGTGAGTTCGACATTGAGCGCCGGAGTGATGACGCGGATCGCCAGGCTGGCATTGGGGTCGGCGTTGCCGCTGAATCCGAAGGTCGCCGGCAGCAATGCGAAGTCCACCCCGAAGTCGCCCAGCGTCAGCGGCTGCGCGATGTTGGCGCCAACCCCCAGCGAGGCGACCGAACTGGTGTTGCCCGCCGGATCGGCACCCGCCACGGACACCTGCGCGTTCAACAACTGCGACCAGCTCAGGCCGATGTCCAGGCCGGTGAGCAGATCCAGCGAGGCCAGGCCGCTGTTGTCGGCCGTCAGCGTGGCCGTGGCCTGCACGCCGCCCACATTGACGTTGACCGTCAGTGCAGTGCCCGGTTCGCTGGAAATCGTCAGCAGATTGGCGACCAGCGACAGCACCGGGGTGGCCGGCGGGATCGTATCGATGGTGAAGCCGACCGAGGACGAGGCCGGGCCCCCGTTGAGATCGGCGGTGACAGTCGCGGCGCCCTGCGGCAACGCGGCGCCGCCGCTCGGCGGCAGCACCGAGACCACCACGTTGCCGGCAGCGAGGTCGCCGCTGGTGAGCGTATGCGGGACATCCACCACGTAACCGTTCTGGCCGGCGAAATGCACGGTGACCACCTGGCCGACCAGCATGTTCGGCCGCAGTTGCACCACCACCTGGATGCCGTCGCCGATTTCCGCAGCGTTGATCCAGGTATCGCCGGCCTCGGGCACGCTGAGCAGCGGCGGCGACAGATCCGGGGCAGTGAGTAGTGCAGGCGGGCTGACGTTGCCGGCGGCATCGACCGCCACCACCGACAGTGCCTGCCCGATCACCAGCGCCGGCACCAGGGGCAGGCTGAAGGCGCCATTGCCATCGGCCTGGATCAACAGTGGATTGGCGGTATCGCCGTTCACCACCACACGCAGTTGCGCGTTGGCTTCGGCGGTGCCGGTGAGCAAGCTGCCGTCCAGGCTGATCGTGACCAGCGGTGCCGCCGGTGCCAGCGCATCCACCGTGGTGGTCGCCGGAGGACTGACATTGCCGGCGGCATCGGTGGCCACTGCGTTGACGACGGTGCCGTCCGGCAGTGGCGCCGCCGGGGTGACGCTCCAGTTGCCGGCGCCATCGGCGGTGGTCTGCCCGATCAGCGTGCCGTTGCCGTCGGTGACGGTGACCATCGCACCCGCTTCGGCAGTCCCGACAATCGCCGTGCCGTTGCTCGGCTGCAGCACCGGTGCCGCCGGTGCCAGCGCGTCAATTGTGGTGGACGCCGGCGGACTGGCATTGCCGGCCGCATCGCTCGCCACGGCATTTACCACCGTGCCGTTCGGCAAGGCCGTGCCCGGTGTGACGCTCCAGTTGCCGGCGCCATCGGCGGTGGTCTGCCCGATCAGCGTGCCGTTGCCGTCGGTGACAGTGACCGTCGCACCGGCTTCGGCAGTACCGACGATCGCCGTGCCATTGCTCGGCTGCAGTATCGGCGCGGCCGGTGCCAGCGCATCGACCGTGGTGGACGCCGGCGGACTGGCATTGCCAGCCGCGTCAGTCGCCACGGCGTTCACGAAGGTGCCATCCGGCAACGCGGCTCCCGGCGTCACACTCCAGTTGCCCGCGCCATCGGCGGTGGTCTGCCCGATCAGCGTGCCGTTGCCATCGGTCACCGTCACCGTCGCGCCCGCTTCCGCCGTACCGACGATCGCCGTGCCATTGCTCGGCTGCAGCACCGGCGCGGCCGGTGCCAGCGCATCGACCGTGGTGGACGCCGGCGGGCTGGCATTGCCGGCCGCATCGGTGGCGACGGCGTTGATCACGGTACCGTCAGGCAACGCGGCAC
>NZ_CAXYKF010000020.1:0-194644 GCF_964278005.1 uncultured Xanthomonas sp. | reverse complement strand
CGCTGCGTTGGGTGTTCGAAGCGCCGGTGCTGTCGCAACTGGCGCAGCGCCTGGCGAGCGGGGACGCCGCGCAACTGAGCGCGATCGGCGTGGCCGAGCGCCGCCCGCACATGCCGCTGTCGCTCGCTCAGCAGCGCCTGTGGTTCCTGACCCAGATCGATGGCGCCAGCGCCGCCTACCACTCGGCCGGAGCCTTGCGTCTGAGCGGCCGTCTGGACGTGCCAGCGCTGGAGCGTTCCCTGCAGGGGGTCGTCGCGCGCCATGAATCGCTGCGCACGCGCTTCGTGCTGATCGATGGCCAGCCAATGCAGCGGGTGGATGCAGACGCGACGCTGCGGCTGCACTTCGAGGACCTGCGCGGCGAACACGATCGCGATGCCTTGCGCGCCACGAGAGGCGATGCATTGTACGCGGAGCCCTTCGACCTGAGCGTCGATTTGCCCCTGCGGGCGTTGCTGCTGCAACTGGAGGACGAGGATTACGCGCTTTATGTCGTGATGCATCACATCGTCTCCGACGGTTGGTCGATCGGAGTGATGCTCAATGAACTCAGCCAGCTGTATACAGCCGAGCTGGACCGCGCGGCCGATCCCTTGCCGCCGTTGCCGATCCAATACATCGACTATGCGCAATGGCAACGGCAGTGGCTGGCCGATGGCCAACTGGAGCGACAGGCCGCGTACTGGCGCGAAACCCTCGCCGGCGCGCCGACCTTGATCGAAGTGCCGACCGATCGCCCACGTCCAGCGCATCAGGATTTCGCAGGTGCCGCACTCGCAGTCGATCTGGATGCGACACTCACCGCGCAGCTGAAGGCGCTGAGCCAGCGCCACGGGGTGACCCTTTACATGACTCTGCTGGCGAGCTGGGCGGCGCTGCTGAGCCGCCTGTCCGGGCAGGAGGAGGTGGTGATCGGCAGCCCGATGGCCGGTCGCAACCGGGCCGAGATCGAACCGTTGATCGGCTTCTTCGTCAATACGCTGGCGCTGCGGATCGACTTGGGCGACGCACCGACCGTGGCCGAGTTGCTAGCGCGTACGCGCCGGCAGGTGCTCGATGCGCAGGCGCACCAGGACCTGCCGTTCGACCACGTGGTCGAAGTGACCAAGCCGGTACGTAGTACGGCGCACACGCCGATCTTCCAGGTCATGCTGGCGTGGCAGAACCAGGACCAAGCGGGCCTGTCGATGCCTGGCATTGCGGCCGAAGGTCTGCCCCATCAGACCAGCAAGGCCCGGTTCGACCTGGCCTTGGATCTGGCCGAACGCGACGGCGGCATCGTCGGTACGCTGACCTATATGACTGCGCTATTCGATGAAGCGACCGTGGCCCGCTATGCGGGTTACTGGCAGCGTCTGCTGGCCGGCATGGCGCAGAACAAGCCGGCGGCCGTGGCGCGCCTGCCATTGCTCGACGAAGCCGAGCGTATGCGCCTGCTGCATGAATGGAATGCGGCCAGCGAGATCCACCCGGAGTCGACCGTGCACGCGTTGTTCGAAGCGCAGGCACAGCGCACGCCCGATGCACAGGCGCTGATTTGCGAAGACGTCACGCTCAGCTATGCCGCGCTGAACCGTCGCGCCAACCAAGTGGCGCATCGTCTGATTGGCCTGGGTTTGCAGCCCGACGACCGGGTGGCGATCTGTGTCGAGCGCAGCGTGTCGATGATCGTGGGTCTGCTCGGCATTCTCAAAGCCGGTGCGGCCTATGTGCCGTTGGATCCGAGTTATCCGGCGGATCGGCTGGCCTACATGCTTCAGGACAGCCGGCCCAAGGCGTTGCTGACGCAAGCGCAGGTGTACGCGCGCCTGCCATCGCTGCAGGCTGCGCAAGCGCCGGTGCTGGTGCTGGATGACGGCAGCCTGGATGCCGCGAACGCGCACGATCCTACCATCGCGGGTCTGACCTCGCGCCACTTGGCCTACGTGATCTACACCTCCGGTTCGACCGGTCAGCCCAAGGGGGTGATGGTCGAACATCGCTCGCCGGTCAATTTCTGGCGGGCGATGTGTCAAACCACCCATCGTGCGTTGGCGCCGAACTCGCGCGTCGCCTTGAACGCGGCGTTTTCCTTTGACATGTCGCTCAAGGGCATTCTGCAGTTGCTGTCGGGTCACTGCGTGGTGCTGGTGCCGCAGGCGATCCGCGCCAACGGCCCGGCCATGCTGGACTTCTTCGAACGCTACCGGATCGCGGCAATGGACAGCACGCCGTCGCAGTTGGAGATGTTGCTGTCGGCCGGCCTGATCGAAGCCGGCGGGCATCGTCCGACAAGCATCTATCTGGGCGGCGAGCCGGTGGGCCGCCGCATGTGGGAGCGCCTGAGGGCGTGTGCGACGATTCACTTCCACAATATGTACGGGCCGACCGAATGCACGGTCGATGCGACCATCGGTAGCATTCGCGAGTCGCTGGGCGGTCCGGTCATTGGCAAGCCGATCCTCAATACGCCGGTGTATGTGCTCGACATCTACGGCGAGCCGTCGCCGGTCGGCGTGCCCGGAGAGATGTTCCTCGGCGGTGTTCAGGTCGCGCGTGGCTATCTGGATCGTGCGGAACTGACCGCCGAGCGTTTCCTGCGCGATCCATTCGCGGCGCACGCCGATGCGCGCATGTACAGGACCGGCGATCTTGCACGATGGACCGCCAACGGCGAACTCGAATATCTTGGCCGCAACGACTTCCAGGTAAAGATCCGCGGCTTCCGTATCGAGTTGGGCGAGATCGAGGCCAAGCTGGCCGCGTGCACCGGTGTAGACGCTGCGGCGGTGGTGGCGCGCGAAGACGCGTCGGGCGAGAAGCGGCTGGTCGCCTACGTGACGCAGAAGTCCGGGACGACTTCGTCAATCGCCGACTTTCGCACGCAGCTGCTGGCGCAGTTGCCCGATTACATGGTCCCGGCGTCGTTCGTGGTGCTGCCGTCGCTGCCGCTCACCCCCAACGGCAAGCTCGATCGCAAGGCTTTGCCGGCGCCGGACGATGCCGCTTATGCGCGGCGGCAGTACGAGGCCCCGCAAGGACGCGTGGAAACCGCGCTGGCGACGGTCTGGGCCGAGTTGTTACACGTCGAGGACGTCGGCCGTTACGACGATTTCTTCGAGCTCGGCGGGCACTCGCTGATGGTGCTGGTGGTCATCGGCAAGCTCGCGGCCCTTGGCATCGAACTGAAGCTGGCCGACATCTACCGGCTCGGCACGGTGCAGGCCATCGCGGCCGCGATCGAGGTCGATAGCGATAAGGCCGACGCCGCCCCGACGATGGAAGCATGGCTGGATCGCCGCGGCTGGCGTTACTGCGCCGAAGCCATCGGCGACCGTCGGATCCTGCGCCTGTTGCCGGCCACGCCGTCCGACATTGCCGCATTGAAGAAGTTCAGCGCCTGGCTGGGCGCGGGGAATCCGAGCCGCATCGTGATCGGCGAGGAGCCGCTATCGGCCAGCGACGCCCCATTCGATCAGCGGGAGCTGCTCGTCGGTCTGGAAGCCTCGCTCGCGCAAAGCGAGCGCGCCATCCGCGAGGCGGGCGTCGTCGAGCAGTATTCCTTTAGCGAAGTGCAGAAGTCCGGCATCGAATGGCACGATCGCGTGTCCCAGCACGTCGTGGCAGTCAACGGCTGGTGGTCGGCAGACGAGTTGCGCAATGCGTTCGCCGTGCTGGTGCGCAGCCAGGACATGCTGCGTGCGGCAGCCGATATGGAGGCATTGTGCTGGGACGTGCTGGACCCGGCGGCGTTCCGCGCCGACGACGTGCCGTGGGTCGACCTGCGCCAGCTGCCATCGAGTGACGCTGACGCGGCCTGCTCGGCGATCGTCGCCGCGCTGCACCGAGCGCAGGCCACATCCCGCCTATGCCATGTCGCCGTGTTGGTATCGCGCAGCGACACCGACCACTTGTTGCTGATGGTGAACGACCACCTGATCAGTGACGGCCGTTCATTCGAAGCCATCGCCGACGGGATGCGCCGCATTCTGGTTGAGGGTGGAGAGCCTACCCAAGGCCGCTATCGCGATTTCGTCGCGGCATGCGCGCAAGAGCACGATCCATCCTTGCTCGACCATCTGGCGATCGAACTAGACAACGCAGGCATGGCGCAGGTCACGCGCGCCACGGCCGACGCACTCGCGGCGAATGCGGACGAGCCGGCACGCATGGTGGTGATCCAAATGCCGGCGGCATCCTCCGATGGCTCAGCCAAGCGCGCCTTCGATCTCTTCCGGACCCTGGTCACGGCGGTCACTGGGCTGGATCGCTTCGCGATGGCGATGACCCATCATGGCAGGCAGTTGGCGAACCGGAGCTTCGTCGGTCAGTTCGGTCTGTTCCTCGACAAGATTCCGGTCGTGGTCGGTCCGGAAAGTGCGCTCGAGGACGCGATCACGCGCGCCGACCTGCTGCATCGCCAAGGCGTTCGTTTCCTAGACTGGTCTCGCTCCGGTGACGCACGCGCCGCGGCGACGCTGGCCTCGGCCCAGGGCGAAGTCGCCTTCAACTTCCAAAGAGCCGCCGGCGAAGGGCTCGACCACTCGCATGTCGACTTCCAGGCGCTGCGCGCCAAAATCGAATCCGTGCAAGGTGTCGTGTTCGATGCCTATGCCGGCACCTCAAGACTCGACGCGATATTCGTTTTCAAAGGAAGCAGTGCCATGGTCGAAGAAGTAAACGCGCTGATCGCGTCGGCAGGAGCAGCCATCCGCGATGGAGGCGCCATCGCCGGCCGCGCTTCTGCACTTGCGCCTGCTCCGGAAGCGGCACCGATCCTTGCGGTGGTGGCGCCGTCGATCGCAGTCGCGGAACCGGCTATCGTCGTGCACGACCTGTACAAGCGCTACGGCGATGTCGAAGTGGTCAAGGGTCTGAACTTCAGCGTGCCCAAGGGGGCTTGCTTCGGGATCCTGGGCCCCAATGGTGCCGGCAAGACCTCGCTCCTGGGCATGATCGAAGGCATCGTTCCGATCACCTCCGGCCGCATCACCATGCTCGGCATGGACGTGGCCACGCAGATCCGCAAGATCCAGCCGCGGCTCGGCGTGCAGTTGCAGAGCAGCAACTACTTCCAGTTCCTGACCGTCGAGGAGTTGCTGGAGTTCTATTCGCAATACCGCGCCGCGGCGAGCGGCAAGCGCAGGCTCGACACGATGGCGCGCTTGCTCGATCGCCTGGATCTGGCCGACAAGATGAAGCTCAAGGTCGACGACCTGTCCGGAGGGCAGAAGCAGCGCCTGTCTATCGCGATCGCACTGCTTGGCGATCCGGACATCCTGTTTCTCGACGAGCCCAGCGCTGCTCTCGATCCACATAGCCGCCGCCACCTATGGGAGTTCATCGAAGAACTCAAGCGCGAGCGTACCCGCACCATCGTGCTGACCACGCATTACATGGAAGAGGCCGAACGCCTTTGCGACGAGATCATGATCATGAATAAAGGAACCATCGTCGACCGCGGCGATCCCAGGTCATTGGTGGCGCAGTTGAACGCGACCCAGCAGGTCGCGGTCAAGCTCGGCATCGGTGCGCCCGGCGAAGAGATCGCTCTGGCCATGGCGGCGAACTTCGCCGCGACCTGGGACGCATTCACCGATTCGCTGCGCATCCCGACCGAGGACGTGGCCGGCGCGATCCGCCAGATCCTCTCCATCACCGAGGCGCGTGGCATCGCGGTGGCCGGCATCCAGGTGGACCGCTTGAATCTGGAAGACGTGTTCTTGGACAAGACAGGGAAGGAGTTGAAGTCATGAGAACGGTTTGGGTGTTCTTCAAGTTGCGCATGCGCCAGTTGCGCTACGACAAGGTGGCGCTGGTGTTCTGCTACATCTTCCCGGTGGTGCTGCTGCTGGGTATCGGCTATCCCTTGGAGTTATCCGGCAATCACAGGATCAAGGTTTCCTACCTGGAAACGGAGATCGCGCCGGCCGGCGAGGCCCTGGTCGATGCGCTCGGCAAGCAAGACCTGGTCCACATCGTGCCCTTCGTGGGCGAGCGTGCGCAGGCCGAGACGGCGCTCAAAAACAACGAGATCCAGCACTTGCTGAGCGCCTCGGGGTCGTTCGAGGGCGGTCCGGCTGACTTGACGATCGAGAGCAATTCGTTGGAAGAGAATCGCATCTCGGCGATCGCGCTGGCGTCGATCCTGAAAGCCAGCGCTTCCGCCCCGTCGGCGACCAACGTCCGCCTGCAGAACGTGCAAGTAAGCAGGCGCTCCTCCTATCTGGCCACCTTGTTGCCAGGCCTGATCGGGATGACGATGCTGGTGATCGGCTTGAGCGGATTCGGCTCGGTGCTGATCGGCGAGGAAAGCGCGGGGCTGTTCAAGAATCTCAAAGCCATCGACGTGTCGCCAACGCCGTTCTTCGCCGGACTGTTTCTCTCTCGCGTCCTGGTCGCCTACAGCGTGGTCGCCGGCATGCTTGCCGTTTCGGTGTTCGGCCTCGGCGTGTCGGCCGACATCAACTATCCGTTGCTGTTGCTGGCGGTTACTATGGGCGCGGTGACCTATCTCGGCATCGGCCTGATCGTCTTCCTGTTCAGCCGTTCGGTGATGGCGTTCAGCGGCATCGTCAGTTTCATCCAGGTGCCGATGCTGCTGCTCGGCGGCGCGTTCTTCTCGATCAAGCTGTTCCCGTCTTGGTTGCAGCCGATCGCCGAACATTCTCCGCTGGCGCCATTCACCTCGATCCTGCGCGAGCTGATGTTCGGCGGGGTCGGTTTGCACGATGTCTCGCAGCTGTACCCGTCGCTGATCACAATGTCGGCCTGGATGGTGGCGATCCTCTTGCTGGCGCGCTGGAGATTCCGATGGTGATCGCCGCATCCGTGGGGCGGATGCGCATAGGCGTCGCCGTGCGGGACGTGCACCATCTCGTCGGCATGTTCCTGAGCGGCCGGATTGTGCGTGGAGCGTGGTGGGCTCGAGGCTTCGCGGTGCAATATCGGCGTCGGTTCCACCAATTGCCGCATCGAAGCACGCAAAGCAGTTTCCCATCCTCATCCATGTGTGCCGTCAGTGGGGCGCAAATGGAACGCACCTCAATTGATATTCTCCTTGTCGGTGTGAACACGATCTGTTTAGGTCGGCGAGTAGCAATGCACCACGGGCTCGAAAATTCCCGCCAGATTCTTTTGGTTCCGCCATTGCTGCCACAGCCTGCCGAGGTGGTGATGGTCCGGCAGGCGGCGGTCAACTTGCCGATGCAGGCTGAATTGACGCTGCGGCTCGATGTGAATCCGTCGCCGGCACGCTTCTCTCGTCCAAACACCGAAATGGTCTCGTCATGAAAATGCGTCCCATGATCTCCGCCGCAACCTTGCTGGGCACTGGTTTGGCGTTGGGTCTTTTGTTCAGTGGTCGGCCTGCGAAGTCCGCCGTCACCACCAATCAAGTCACGCCACCGTTGACGGTCAGCGTGATCGAGCCACAACGACAGGCGTTAGCCGAGTCGGTGTCCGTGGTCGGTAGCATGCGCAGCCGTGAGAACGTGCCGGTGATCCCACAACTGTCTGGCCTGCAGGTGCAGCGCGTGGAAGCCGAGGTCGGCGACTACGTTAAGGCTGGGCAGGTATTGGCAATACTCGACGGCAAGGGGATGGGAATCTCCAGTAACGAGCTGCGCTCGGACTTCGAGCGTGCGCAGGGTGACTATGAGCGCATGCGGCTGTTGCTGCCGCAGCAGCTTGTCAGCGTAGAGTCTTTCAAACAGAAGCAGGCGGATTTCGAGGGCGCGCGCGCGCGCTATGACAATGCACGACTGAGTGTGAGTCGCACAAGCGTCGTCGCTCCGGCAGCGGGATTCATCTATCGTCGTGCCGCCGAGATCGGCACTCTGACCAGCGATAGCGTTCCTTTATTCGAAATCGCGAAGGACGGTGAGATGGAAATGGACGCCAGTGTGCCTGAAGCAGTTGTCGGGCGTCTCAGGGCTGGCATGAATGCAAGCATCAAGCTGGCCGGTCGCGCCGAAGCCATTCCGGGCGATATCCGGCTTATTGCTCCGAACGTGGATAGCACTACCCGTTCGAGCGAGGTGCGGATCCGTCTGCATGCGCGAGATGCCGTCCCGGTCGGTACCTTCGCACAGGCCCGCATCGATCTGGCGCAGGTAAAGGGCTGGACGGTTCCGCGCACGGCGCTACAGCAGGATTCGTTAGGTAGCTATGTCTGGCGTGTTGACGAAAAGGGCTTTGTAAGTCGCTTGCCGATCACGCCAACTCTGCAGACGGTCGACCAAGTGATGGTCTCGGGATCACTCGCAGGTACACGCATTGTGGCCAAGGCTGGCCCGTTCCTACGTGAGAGGGACAAAGTGCTGGTCGCCGACGCAAGTCGGTGATTGGGTGCATAGATCGTCCAGGTGCCACAACGCTTCACATGCTGCACTCCTCATTGGATAGAGACCTCTCGAGATGAACTTCGGCTTCTCCACCTGGGCGATCCGCAATCCGGTCCCGCCGATCCTATTGTTTGTCATGCTCACGTTGGCCGGCATCGTCGCCTTCATCCAGTTGCCGATCACCGCAATGCCGAATGTGGTCACGCCAGTAGTCGACGTGCTGATTCAGCAGCCAGGGGCGACGCCCACCGAGCTGGAAACAGAAACGACACAAAGGGTCGAGGATGCCGTGGCGTCGATCCCGGGGATCAAGCGCATCGTGTCGACAGTGACGGAAGGTCTGTCAACGACGCAGATCGAGTTCAATCTTGATATCGGAGTCGATCGCGCGACCAACGATGTGCGTAACGCCGTGGCCGCGGTCCGGCAGAACCTACCAGCGACGGTGCGCGAACCGATTGTGCGCCGCGCCAGCGATACTGGTCGGCCGGTAGGCATCTACATCGCCGAAGCGCCGGAAATGCCGATGCAGGATTTGAGCCGGTTCATCGACCAGACGGTCGCTCGCGAACTGCTAACGGCCAGGGGCGTGTCGCGTGTGGACCGCAGTGGCGGCAGCGATCAGGAGATATCCATCGTGCTGGACCCGGCGACCCTGGCGTCACTCGGAATCAGCGCCGCCGATGTCAGCCAGCAACTGCTGGCCAGCAATGCCAACTCACCGGGCGGACGCTTGACCCTGGGCGCGACCGAGTATGCGTTGCGCACGATCGGCCGCGCCGACAGTCTTGACGCCTTGGCGGGAACCCGCATCTCGGTGCCTGGCGGACGCAAGGTAAAGTTGTCGGACATCGGTGTCGTTTCCTACGGCCCATCGGAAGTGCGCAACATCACGAAGGTTGATGGCCGCCCGGCGGTGACCTTCATGGTCTACAAGGATCCCGCTGTCAGCGAGGTTTCGGTCGCCAAGGCGGTGCGCGAGCGTCTGGACGCGTTGTCGAGAACGCATGCAGTGAAGTTCCGGGTAGCGTTTTCGGATATCGATTTCGTTGAGATTGGATATCGCGCAACGATGTTCAACTTCCTCGAAGGCGCCATCCTGACCGTGCTTGTGGTGTTCTGGTTCCTGCGCAATCGGCGCGCGACACTGATTGCGGCGCTGACGATCCCGTTGTCGATCATTCCCACATTTTTGGTCATGCAGTGGCTGGACTTCAGCCTGAACATGGTCAGCTTGCTGGCGATCACACTGGTCACCGGTGTGCTTGTCGATGATGCGATTGTCGAGGTCGAGAATATCGATCGGCATATGCGGTCCGGAAAGTCGGTCATGCTGGCGGCGATCGAAGCGTCCGAAGAGATCGGATTGTCGGTGATCGCGACGACCTTAGTGATCTGCGTAGTGTTCATTCCTGTCAGCTTCATGGATGGCTTGCCGGGCCTGTACTTCCGCCAGTTCGGCCTGACGGTTGCGGTCGCCGCGTTCTTTTCGCTGGTGGTGGCGCGCTTGTTGACGCCGATGCTGGCGTCGCGACTGATGAACGTTCCAACGACGGATCATCCGCAGGATGGTCTCTTGATGATCCGATATCTTGCGATCGTTCGATGGACGCTCAAGCACCGCATCAAGACGTTGGTGATGGCGCTGATCGGTGTCGTGATGTCGTTTGGACTCGTGCCTTTGTTGCCGCTAGGCTTCATGCCGTACGATGACTATTCCGTCTCCAGTATCACACTGGAAGTTCCCCGCGGCAGCACCATAGAGCAGACTGATCAGGCGGCGCAGCAAGTGGCCGCCGTGGTGAGCAAGCATGCGGAGGTCGAGTATGTGCTCACGCTTTCCGGTGGCGCCGACGGCGCGGTGAACAAGTCGCGGATCTACGTCAAGCTGGTTCCTCCGGAAAAGCGTTATATCAGTGAGCGCGAATTTACTGCGCGCGTCTACCCGGAGATCGCCAGGTTGCCCGACATGCGGGTCAACTTCGATAGCCTGTCAGGTCGAAAAGACGTCTCCATCGCCCTCGTGAGCGATGATGATCGTGCGCTCACTCGCGCAGCGGATACAGTCAAGCGCGACATGCAGAAGATTCCCGGCTTGATTGGCGTCGACACCAGTGTCGGTCAGGAACAGCCGGAAATCGTCGTGCAGATGGATCCGCTCAAGGCGGCCGAGTTTGGTGTTACCGCACAGCAGGTCGGTGAGGCTATCAGTACGTCGACGATCGGAGACGATATTCCTCGCTTGTCCAAGTTCAATTACATGAGTCGCGAGATTCCGGTGCGGGTTCGCCTGCCGCGCGAATACGGGACGGATCTTGGCGTCTTGGAGAATCTCAAGCTACGTACAGCCTCAGGTGGAAGTGTACCGTTGGCGTCTGTAGCCACTTTGCGATTTGCCAAGGGGCCGGCGACCATCGAACGTTATGACAGGGAGCGCCGCATCGATCTTCAGGCCAATCTCAACGGCATTGCTCTGGGTACCGCCATGACGGCTATCAATGCCTTGCCATCGATCAAGCATTTGCCCCCCGGCGTACGTGTGCTCAATACTGGCGATGCTGAGTTTGTAAACGAATTGATGGTGAGCTTTCTGAAAGCCCTGGGCACTGGTCTGTTCTTGGTCTATGCGATTCAGGTTCTACTGTATCGCGACTGGTTGCAGCCATTGGCTCGAATGATGGCCTTGCCACTGTCGATTGGCGGAGCATTCCTGCTGCTTTTCGCGACGGGCATGGAGTTGAGTCTACCCGCTCTGCTGGGGATGCTGATGCTGATGGGCATCGCTGATAAGAATTCGATCCTCCTTGTGGATGCGATGTTGGAAAACCTACGTGAAGGCGTGTCCAGATTCGACGCCATCATGCTAGCTTGTCGCGCACGCGCTCGCCCAATCGTAATGACATCGGTGGCGATGACTGCGGGCATGTTGCCGTTGGCATTCGGTGTATCTTTGGATTCCGCATTTCGAGCGCCCATGGCGATCGCAGTGATTGGAGGTCTGATTTCTTCAACGATTCTAAGTCTGATCCTGGTCCCGCTTTTATTTAGCTTCGTTCATGATGTCGAGCTCTGGCTGGCTCGTAAATTCGGTTCTGCGGCGCAAACAGCCGTTCCGAGTAGGGCTTGATTTTATAAAGTGGTGTCATGCAGCAAGCGCGATGATCGATGTTCGTGCTGTTGTTGCACAACAGAATATTGAGAAAAGAGAGTGCATGTGCGTACCTTCAGTAAAGCTCGGTGAGCATGATATCGACATTTGGCTCGCGTTCTATGAAGGCATCGGCGAAGGCTCGCTTGCGGAAATCCTGCCATTGCTCGATGCCGACGAACGGAAGAGGCAGGTGCGTTTTTTGCTTGAAGATGACCGTAAGCGCTACCTTGTCACGCGAGGTATGGTGCGTACAGTGTTATCCGAATATGCGGAGGTGGCCCCAGAAGAATGGAGATTCCAGAAGGGGCGCTTTGGACGCCCTGGTATCTCTGATGGACATGGCGTCGATGCGTGTGCGCTGTCGTTCAATATCTCGCACACGCGCGGTTTGATCGCAATCGCCATTACCTTGAAGCGTGCCGTAGGTGTGGATGTCGAGCATGTGGCATTGCGTCGTATTTCATTGGAAGCGGCAAGAAGTAGTTTCACTCCGGAGGAAATGGCGGAGCTCATGCGTCTTCCCGCGCATTTGCGACAGGAGCGATTTTTCGAGTATTGGACGTTCAAAGAAGCTTACGCAAAGGCCAGGGGTTTGGGAATGGCGATTCCGCTCGAGCGTTTCGGCTTTGATTTGGCGATGGAGCGATCCGTACGATTGGTGGCCGATCCAGGTTTGGATCATGATCCTCACCGATGGCGATTCTGGCAATGTAGGCCTGCACAGCATCATTTATTGGCGCTTTGTGCCGATGTCGATCGTGCAGTGATTCCAAGGATTCTCACTCGCGAATGGAGGCCATTCAGTTTGAGCGAAGAAGTGAATTTGGAATTTTTCAGGACATCTTGAGTAGTTCTGGATGCTAATGCGGTGCCGAGTGAGTCGATGGAATCAGCTCGGCGGGCAAGGATAGGCTGCTTCTAGAAGCTCCCCGGCCACACAGGCAGAGGAGCATAAGGGCCTGAAACTCAGCCGCGCGAGTGATCGCGCGCCTTGCCCACTTCACTCTGTACCTTGCCGGCGTTCTTCTGCATCTTGCCTTCGACTTCCTTCAGCTTGTTGCCGGTGACCTTGCCGGCGACTTCCTTGATGGTGCCCTTGATCTGGTTCTTGGCGCCTTCGGTGCGATTCTTGTCCATCGTTGACTCCGCAGTAGGGATGCCCTCAAGTGGGCATCGCCAAACTGCGCGCAGGCCGGTGGCGTGCAAGTGAAATTGAGCGGACGTGCGCTCCATCATTTAGGCAGCGGACGGGTTGGGTGCCGAGGCCTGTAGCGGCGGCCGCGCGCGTCACGGTGCCCTGTCCGGGCTTTCGTGCTCGGTGCTTTCATCGCGGGAATACGAGCACGGCGACATGTCCTTTCATCTGTCTGCTGGCGGCGACGGCGTGGTCCGCATAGGTGCGCCGAGTGGCGGCCCTCGACCGCGCTGCGCGCTCAGTACCAGCCCAGATAAAGGGTGGTCACGCCCCAGGTGTCGATCAGACCGTGCGCGAGGATCATCGCCCACAGGTTGCGCCTGGAGCGCAGATACGCATACCCGAACATCGTGCCGACCACGCCGGTCAGCAGGATGCCGGACGCGCCTTGCGCGGCGTGCATCAGGCCGAACACTACGCCACCGGCCAGCGCGGCGATCCAGCGGCCGCCGCGCAGGCGCCCCAGCAGCGCATCGAGCTGGTGCATGAGGAAGGCGCGGAACACCAGTTCTTCGCCGAGCGCCGCGCTCAGCCACGCCGCGCCGATCAGATGGGTCGTGGCCTGGACGTTGCCCTTGAGCGCGCCGTAGGCGCTGTAGTCGGTCTTGTGTCCGGTGATGGTGTCGATTAGTGGTTGCAGCATCGGTGTGATGAAGCCGACGGTCAACAACACGAGCAACGCTGTCCAGCCGATCACGGACACCAGGCGAGGGCGCGCCACGCCGCACGCGAGGGATGAGCGCGTTTCGATCCATACCAAGGAGAGACCGAGCAGGCCGACCACTGGCATGCGCCACGGAAACGGGAGCCATGCATAGGACGCCAGCGCGAGGATCGCGGCGCTCAGCGCGATGCGCAGCAACGGGTGGCGCATGAAGGAGGTGTTGGAGGTGGCGTGGATGTTGCCTTGCGCGGAGTGCTGCATGCCTGGCCTGGAAGGAAGCGGACACTCAGCCTAGCGAGCCTTCGCCGTCGAGCACCGTGCCAAAGGCCATGTAGACCAATGCAATGCGGCGAGTCGTAGAGAGCGTGCAGATGCAAACATCCCGCGCCTCGCCAGCGACCAGTGCTGGCGAGGCAATGCAGGCGCGGACGCCTCAGTCCGCGTGCAATCCGAAACGGCGTGTGGCGACTATGCGCCCGCCGTCTGGCACTCGAACACGCTGACGCTGCGCGGCGGCGCCAGGAACTCGCTGGCACCGGCCGGCATGCTGTCGACCTGCAGCGCGTCGTTGGTGGACAGCACCAGCTTCCAATGCAATTCCTCTTCCGAGGACGGCAGCACGAAGCTGACGCCCTCGTGGTAGGCGTTGATGACGATCAGCAAGGTGTCGTCGTTGGCCAACTCCCTGACGCCGGACGTTTGCGCCTTGCCTTCCAGTAGCAGGCCGACCGAGCGTGCGCCGGCATCGGTCCAGTGCGCATCGTCCATCTCGGTGCCGCCGGGGTTGAGCCAGGTGAGGTCGCGAACGCCGGCTTCTTCGTTGTACTGGCCGTTGAGGAAGCGGCCACGGGTCAGGATCGGGTAGCGCTGGCGCAGCGCACTCAGCGCCTTGACGAAGGCGGTAAGGCGGCCCTCGGTGGGGTCGCGCTCCCAGTCGATCCAGGTGATGTCGTTGTCCTGGCAGTAGGTGTTGTTGTTGCCGCCCTGGGTTTGCGCGCGTTCGTCGCCGGCGAGCAGCATCGGCGTGCCCTGCGCGAGTAGCAGCGTGGCCAGCAGATTCTTCATCTGCCGCTCGCGCAGTTGCAAGATACCGGCGTCGTCGGTCTCGCCTTCGGCGCCGTAGTTGCAGGAGCTGTCGTGGTCCGAGCCGTCGCGGTTGTCCTCGCCGTTGGCCGCGTTGTGCTTTTCGTTGTAGCTGACCAGGTCGTGCAGGGTGAAGCCGTCGTGTGCGGTGATGAAGTTCACCGAGGCCCACGGTCGGCGCCCGCGGCGATCAAACAGGTCGGCCGAGCCGGTGAAGCGGGTGGCGAATTCGGCCAGCTTGCCTTCGTCGCCCTTCCAGAACGCGCGGGCGTTGTCGCGGAACTTGTCGTTCCACTCCGACCAGCCCGGCGGGAAGTGGCCGACCTGGTAGCCGCCGGGGCCGCAGTCCCAGGGTTCGGCGATCAGCTTGACCTGCGACAGCAGCGGATCCTGGTTGCAGGCGTCGAGGAAACCGCCGCGCTGGTCGAAGCCGGTGGGTTCGCGGCCGAGGATGGTGGCCAGATCGAAACGGAAGCCGTCCACGTGCATCTCGCCGGCCCAGTAGCGCAGCGAGTCGTTGACGAACTGGATCACCCGCGAGTTGCTCAGGTTGAGCGTGTTGCCGGTGCCGGTGTCGTTGATGTAGTAGCGCTTGTCCTCTGCCAGCCGGTAGTAGCTGGCGTTGTCGATGCCGCGGAAGGAGAGGGTGGGGCCCAGCTCGCTGCCTTCTGCGGTGTGGTTGTAGACCACGTCGAGGATCACCTCCAGGCCCTGGCGGTGCAGCGCCTTGACCATGTCGCGGAACTCGTCGCGGTGGCCGCTGGCCAGGTAGCGCGACTTGATCGCGAAGAAGCCCAGCGTGTTGTAGCCCCAGTAGTTGCGCAGGTCCTTGTCGAGAAGGTGTTGGTCGTCGAGGTAAGCGTGGACCGGCAGCAGTTCCACCGCGCTGACGCCCAGTTCCTTGATGTAGCGCAGCACCGGCTCCTGGGCCAGCCCGGCGCAGGTGCCGCGCAGCTCGTCCGGCACCTGCGGGTGGCGCATGGTGTAGCCGCGCACGTGGGTCTCGTAGACCAGGGTCTCGCTCCACGGCGTCATCAGGCGCTGGTCGTCCTCCCAGTCGTAGGTGTCCTCGACCACGACGCACTTGGGCATGAACGGCGCACTGTCGCGCTCGTCGAAACTGAGGTCGCCGTCCGGGTGGCCGACCGTGTAGCCGTACAGTTCGTCGGCCCAGATCAGGTCGCCCTCGAGCTCGCGCGCGTACGGGTCGAGCAGCAGCTTGTTGGCATTGAAGCGGTGGCCTTCACTGGGTTCATAGGGGCCGTGCACGCGATAGCCGTAGCGCTGGCCGGGCTTCACGTCGGGCAGGTAGCCGTGCCAGATTTCGTTGGTGTATTCGGGCAGGTCCAGTCGGGTCTCGTTCCCGTCTTCGTCGAACAGGCACAGCTCTACGCGGGTAGCGTGCGCCGAAAACAGCGCGAAGTTGGTGCCCTGGCCGTCGAAGACGGCGCCGCGGGGGAAGGGGCGTCCTTCGCGGATGCGCGAGGGGATGGCATAGGCGGCGCTGGTGGGGTGGCGCATCGGCAGGCTCTCGGCCGGCACGCCGGCTGTAGGGGAGGGAGAGCGGAAGCATTGCCGTGGACGCCGTGCAGGACGCGTTACGGGGTGCCGAGGATGGCGTGAGGATGCGGGCATTGCCGCGAATGCAGCGACCCACGCAGCGACGCCGTGGCGCCGCTGCGTGGGCGGATTTCGCGAGACCGTCGCGGCCCGGTCCAGTGGGCCGCGGGCGCGACCTGGCCTGACCTGCTCAGCGCGGCAGGTCGAACAGCAGGAACTCGCTGTCCTGGGCATCGGCGAACTGCAGGCTGGCCTCGTCGACCGCCTGGACCGCGTCGCCGGCCTGCAGGGTCTGGCCGTTGACGCTCAGCGTGCCGCGCACCACCTGCACATAGGCGCCGCGCCCGGCCGCCAGCGGGTAGTCCAGGCGCGCATCGCCGTCGAGGATGGAGGCGTAGATGCGCGCGTCCTGGTGGATGCGCACCGCGCCGTCCTCGCCCTGCGGGGCGGCGATCAGGCGCAGCTGGCCGCGCTTGCTGTCGGGGGCGAAATGCTTCTCCTCGTAGCCCGGATCGATCCCGGCGCGCTCGGGCATCACCCAGATCTGCAGGAAGTGCACCGGCTCACTGGCGGAGTGGTTGAACTCGCTGTGGGTGACGCCGGAGCCGGCGCTCATGCGCTGCACGTCGCCGTAGCGCAGCACCGAACCGTTGCCCATGCTGTCCTTGTGCTCCAGCGCGCCCTCGACCACGTAGGACAGGATCTCCATGTCGCGATGGGCGTGGGTGCCGAAGCCCTGGCCCGGCTGCACGCGGTCCTCGTTGATCACCCGCAGCGGCCCGAAGCCCATGTGGCGCGGGTCGTGGTAGTGGCCGAAGGAGAAGGTGTGGCGCGAGGACAGCCAGCCGTGTTCGGCGCGGCCACGGGTGTTGGCGGGGCGGATCTGCAGCATGGGAGGCTCCTTGGTGGCGTTGATGTGCAAGTGGATCGAAAGCGCCGGTTGGCATGATTTCGCGAGAGATCCGGCTTGGAAACAAGTATCCGCGCTGTCGCCGGGTTTGAAAAACGGATAGATTCGGCATCCATCATCGAAAAATTCGAATGCTCAAGCTCAGCCTCGATGCCCTGCAGATCCTCGACGCCATCGACCGTCGCGGCTCGTTCTCGGCCGCCGGCAAGGCGCTGCACAAGGTGCCGTCGACCATCTCCTACACCGTCGCCAAGCTGGAGGAGGACCTGGGCGTGCAACTGTTCGAGCGGATTGGGCCGAAGGCGGTGCCGACCGCCGCGGGGGCCGAACTGCTGCGCGAGGGCCGTCACCTGCTGCGCGCCGCTGGCGACCTGGAACTGCGCGTGCGCCGCGTGGCCTCCGGCTGGGAGACCGAGTTCGCGCTGGGCCTGGATGCGGTGTTCGCGCCGGAATGCCTGGCGCAGGACATGGCGGCGTTCTATGCGGTTGCCGACCAGACCCGGCTGCGGGTGGTGCAGGAATCGCTGTCCGGCACCTGGGAGGCGCTGCTGGACCGGCGGGTGGATCTGCTGGTCGGGGCGGCCGGCGAAGGGCCCAGCGGCGGCGGCTACGTGACCGAGCCGCTGGGCACGCTGCGGTTCGTGTTCGCGGTCGCGCCCAGTCACCCGCTGGCGCAGGCGCCGGAACCGCTCAGCCGCAGCCAGCTGAGCGCACATCGCGCGATCGCGGTGGCGGACTCGGCGCGGCGTTTGCTGCCGCGCACGGTCGGGCTGCTGTTCGGCCAGGACGCGCTGACCGTGCCGGACATGCGCAGCAAGTACCGGCTGCAACTGGCCGGGCTCGGCTTCGGTTTCCTGCCCGAGCCCTATGCGCGCGCGGCGCTGGCGCGCGGCACGCTGGTGCGCAAGACGGTGGAGGAGCCGAAGCCGGACGAGGTGTTCCAATTGGCCTGGCGCAGCGGCGAGGAGGGCGCGGCGCTGGCCTGGTGGCGCGCGCGCATGCGCCAGCCGGGCGTGTTCGCGGCATGGCTGGCGCAGATGGCGGCGCGGCTGGACGAGGGCGGGTGATGGCGTGCGGGGCAACGGCAAAGCGTTCTCCGCGGCGGCGATGGATGGGTCTGTTCCGCCGGTGATGCCGTGATGCCTGCGCGCGCGGTGGGCGACGGGAGGATAATGCGCGGCATCTTCTTCTTTCCGCCCGCCACGCCATGCAGGACCTGATTGCGCGCTATGGACTCGGGCTGGTGTTCGTCAACGTCCTGGCCTTGTCGCTGGGCCTGCCGGTGCCGGCGCTGCCCACGTTGATCCTGGTCGGGGCGACCTATGCGCTGCTCGATGGCGCGGCGATGTGGAGTGCGTTGCTGAGCGCCTTGTCGGTGTCGATCGTGGCCAGCTTGCTCGGCGATCTGCTGTGGTTCGGCGCCGGCCGCCGTTACGGCAATCGCACGCTGCAGTCGCTGTGTCGGCTGTCGCTGTCGCGCGACACCTGCATGAAGCGCACCGAACGCTTCTATGCGCGCTGGGGTGTGCGCGTGCTGGCGGTGGCCAAGTTCGTGCCGGGCCTGTCGATGGTATCGGTGCCGATGGCCGGCGCGATGCGCGTGCGTCCGACGGCCTTCCTGCGCTACGACGCGCTGGGCGCGGCCTTGTGGGCGGGTGTCGGGTTGTTGCTGGGGCTGTGCTTCGCCGACCAGGTGCAGGACTTGCTGGACTGGCTGAGCCTGCTCGGCAGGCGCGCGGCGCTGCTGCTGGTCGGCCTGCTGGCGCTGTACGTCGGCTACCGCGCCTGGCGCCGGCACTCGCTGCGCAAGGCGATGGAGATGCAGCGTATCGACGTCGACGAACTGCACGCGCTGCTGCAGGGCGAGACGCCGCCGCTGTTGCTGGACATTCGTGCGCCGGGCTACCGCACGCTGGAGCCGTTCGCCATTCCCGGTGCGCTGGAAGTGGACGATCGCCAGGTCGATGCGCTCGTCGCGCGCTTGCCGCGCGATCGCAGGATCGTCATCTACTGCGCCTGCCCGAACGAGGTGTCGGCCGCGATCCTGGCCAAGCGTCTGCGCCAGCACGCATTCGAAGGCGTGCTGCCGCTGCGCGGTGGCCTGGATGCGTGGCGTGCGGCGGGCCATCCGCTGGTCGCGCTGGACGCTGCGGCTGCCGTGGCGCCGCCGCCGAAGGGCGACACGATCGCGGCGTGAGTCGGTGTGGCGGAGGCGTCATGCCTGTCGATGGCGCCTGCGACGCACAGACCGTGCGTGCGCGCCGGCTGATGCAGGCGGGTGCGTTGTCCGCAGGCGCGTGCGGGCGGCTGTGCGCGGCGAGGCAAGTTGTGCCGTCATGCGCTTGATCCTGTTGCCTGCGCCGTCTGCGCCTCGCTGATGCGGCGACCCGCTGCAATGGGCAAGCTTCACGTCGCGACGTTCACTTGCCGTTCCTTGCCTTGCGGTTGGAGGCGCACATGATGAATCGACACAACGAATCGACAGAGCGACCGGCGCGGCCAGCCCGTGTCTGCGGCGACGACCTCGCAGGGAGTGCGCCGAAGCGACTCCTCATCCTCGCCCTCATCCTTGGAGACAGCCATGCACATCGATCTATCCGGTAAAACCGCCCTCGTCACCGGCTCCACCGCCGGCATCGGTTTCGGCATCGCCAAGGGCCTGGCCGCGGCGGGCGCCGAGGTCGCGCTGAACGGCCGCGACCAGGCCCGCACCGAGGCCGCGGTGGCTGCCCTCAAGCGCGACCTCGCCAATGCCCGCGTGCGGGCCGTAGTGGGCGACGTGGCGACCGCGGCCGGCTGCGAGGCGATCGTCGCGGCGCTTCCCGCCGTCGACATCCTGGTCAACAACGCCGGCATCTTCGGCATGCAGGACTTCTTCGACACGCCCGACGCGGAATGGGAGCGCTTCCTGGCGGTGAACGTGCTGTCCGGCGTGCGGCTTTCCCGCGCGTATCTGCCGGCGATGGCGGACAAGGGGTGGGGACGCGTGCTCTTCGTCTCGTCCGAGTCCGCGCTCAACATTCCGGTCGAGATGATTCACTACGGCGTGACCAAGACCGCCGATCTCGCCCTGTCGCGCGGGCTGGCCAAGCGCATGGCCGGCACCGGCGTCACCGTGAATGCCATCCTGCCCGGGCCGACGCTGACGGAAGGCGTCGCCGCCATGCTGTCCGACCAGGTGCAGCAGTCCGGCAAGCCGCTGGACGAGGTCGCTGCCGACTTCGTCAAGGCGCATCGCGCCAGCTCGATCATCCGCCGCGCCGCGACGGTGGACGAGGTCGCCAATCTCTGCGTCTACGTCGCCTCGCCGCAGGCGTCCGCGACCACCGGTGCGGCGCTGCGCGTGGATGGCGGCGTGGTGGACACCATCGCCTGAGCCGGGCAGGGGGCTCTGCATTCGCGCACGCGAGGCCGAGGCGGCGCGCGCCGCCGCCTCGTAATGTCTGGCGGATCGCCGGCGCTGGAGTTGAAGTGCCGATGCGCGAGGCGGTGCCGTGATCGGCACATCTTCCGTGTGCATGCGTCACTCGTCGTTGCGCGCGTCGTGCAATCGGAATCACGCAGGCAAAAAAAAACGACAAGCGCTGGCTTGTCGTTTTTGATCTGACTGGTGCGCCCGGAGAGATTCGAACTCCCGACCGCCTGGTTCGTAGCCAGGTACTCTATCCAACTGAGCTACGGGCGCGTTGTCAGGCGCGGGATTATTCACGAGTTGCGGCGATTCGTCTACACCTGCGTGTCGTCGGCATGACGAATCGCGAACGAGTGCGCTCCCGGAGCGGTCTCGATGCGATTGCCTTGCCGCGGCAGGGCAAAAAAAAACGACAAGCGGTGGCTTGTCGTTTTTCATCTGACTGGTGCGCCCGGAGAGATTCGAACTCCCGACCGCCTGGTTCGTAGCCAGGTACTCTATCCAACTGAGCTACGGGCGCGTCGTCAGGAGCGGAATTATGCGGGAGTCGATCGGGCCCGTCAATGCTCTTTCCGAAAAATTTCACCGATCCCCGGCCAGCAACGCCGCGGCCACCGCCGCAGGCCGCTTCATCCAGGCGAAATGGTCGGCGGCTACGCCCAGTTGCGTGGCGTCCAGGCAGCGGATCTGCGGCGCCGGCGTGGCCAGCTTGTCGAGCAGACCGCGCAGCGAACTCTCCGGCGCCAGCCAGTCGTCCTGCAGCACCACGCCACGCGCCGGCAGCGTCAGATGCGCCAGTTGCGCCTCCAGGTCGATCGCCAGGCCGGCCGCGGCGTAGCGGCCGCTCCGGCCGACGCGCGCCCAATCGGCGATCAGGCCGCGCGCTTCGGTGCCGCCAAAGCCCAGGCGGCGTCCATGCAGCACGCCTTGCCGCTGCGCCAGCCATGGCAGCAGGCGGTACGCCAACGGCAGCAGATAGCCGCGCGGCGCGGGAAAACGGCGCCAGTACGGCGTGCCGCTGGCGACCAGCCACAGCGCGGCGAAGGCCTGCGGCTGCAGGCTGGCGTAGCAGCAGGCGAGCTGTCCACCGAGGCTGTGGCCGCCGACGAGCAGCGGTGCCGCGATCCCGCACCCGGCGATCGCCGCCTGGCTGGCGGGCAGATCCAGGTGCAGCAGAGCGCGATAGCCCCAGTCGCACTGCCGCGACGGCCGCAGCGTGCTGCTGCCGTTGCCGCGCCATTCGTGCAGGAACACCGCGACGCCGTGTGCGGCCAGTGCTTCGGCGAACGGCAGGTAGTGGCGCGCGGCCACGCCCAGCGCCGGCAGCCACAGCAGCGCCTGCCGCGGTGCGTCGGGAACGCGCGCCAGCAAGCTCCAGCGATGGCCGTCGGCTGCGGCGACGGGCAGGGCGTGCTCGGCGACCGCCGCCGCGGCGATGGGCGCTGCGCTCATGGGCCGCGCGCCGCGCCGAAGTGATCCAGCACTGCCACGTCGCTGCGGCCGGGCCGGTAACTGCCGCGCAGGGCGCGCGCCACATAGTCGATCGCCGCTTCGCAGGCGGCCGGCAGCGCCAGGCCCTGGCACAGCTGTGCGGCGATCGCCGCGGCCAGGGTGCAGCCGGTGCCGTGCGCGTCCAGCGGCAGCCGCGCATGGCTGAACTCGCTGCGGCTGACGCCGTCGTCGTAGCGGTCGATCACCCGCTGGCCTTCCTGCAGGTGGCCGCCCTTGAGCAGTACCGCCTGCGCGCCGGCCTCGAGCAGCGCGGCGGTGGCGTGCTCGGCGTCGTCGGCGGTGTCGATCGGGCGGCCGAGCAGCAACTGCGCTTCCGGTACGTTCGGCGTCACCAGCGTCGCCAGCGGCAGCAGGCGCTTGCGCAGCGCATCCAGGGCATCGTCCTGCAGCAGCTTGGCGCCGCTGGTGGCGACCATCACCGGGTCCAGCACCACCCAGGGTGGGCGATATTCTTGCAGCGCATCGGCGACCAGGTGGATCACCTCGGCGTTGGCGAGCATGCCGAGCTTGACCGCGCCGATGTCGAAGTCGGCGAAGCAGGCATCGATCTGCGCGCGCAGGAACGACAGCGGCGGCACGTGCACCGCGGTGACGCCGCGGGTGTGCTGCGCGGTCAGCGCGGCGGCCGCCGCCAGCCCGTGCACGCGGTGCGCAGCGAAGGTCTTGAGGTCGGCCTGGATGCCGGCGCCGCCGCCGGAATCGGTGCCGGCGATGCTCAGTGCGGAGACGACGGTGGGTTCGCTCATGCGCCGATTGTGCAGGGCCGGCGCGGGTTATGCACTCGGCCGCGCCTTCAGCGCTCGCGGCTGCGGTAGTGCGCCTGCAGCGCGTACAGCGTGCCGACCGTGCCGGTCAGCAGGGCGGGGCCGAGCAGTGCGTCGAAGCCGACCTGCCGATAGGCCCAGGCGCCGAGCACGCCGCCGCACAGAAAACCGCCGATGATCAGCAGGCTCAGGCGGATGCGCCGGCGCGGCAGCGGCAGGCCGCGCAGCGCCTGGCCCAGGCCGATGCCCAGATCGGTGAACATGCCGGTGAGGTGGGTAGTGCGCACCACCGCGCCGCTGTAGATGGTGGTGGTGGCGTTCTGCAGGCCGCAGGCGATCGCCGCGAGCACGGCGCCGGCGAGTTGCTGCTGCTTGAACGCCTGCATCGCCGCCAGCAGCAGCAGCGCTTCCAGCGCCAGCGCCACGCCGTAGCGGCGGCTCAGGCGCAGGCGGCTGTCCTGCACGATGAAGCCGCCGAGCATCGATCCGCCGAGGAAGGCCAGGACCACGCCGACCAGTTGCGCGATCGCGCGGGCGTCGCCATCGGCCAACGCCGCGCCGAGCAGGGTCGTGGTGCCGGTGAGGTGGGTGACCGCCTGATGTTCGAAGCCGAGATAGCCGACCACGTTGACCATGCCGGCGACCGCGGCCAGCGTGCCCGCGAAGGCCCAGGCCCAGCGGGGCAGTTCCAGGTTCATGCCGCGCGCGGTGCGGCCGCGGCGCGGCGCCCGTGATGTGCGGCCGCCCCGGCACGCCGCCAGTGGCACCTGACCGCAGCCATCTCAACGTGCGCCGTTGACCGCGATCTCGGAGAAGCTGGCGCTCGCCGGGTCGTAGACCGCGCCCCAGAAACGGTTGCCGCCGCCGCAGGCCTTGACCGCGTCGACCGTGGGGTCGCGTTCGCTGCTGTCGTCCGGCGCGAAGGCGTTGACGTAGATTGCCTGCTTGCCGCGGTACAGGATGCCGACGTACTGGCGATCGGACGCGGTGGGGTCGGCGATCTGCGGCTGCAGTTGCGCCAGGTGCGCTTCCAGTTGCGCGATCTGCTCCGGGGTCGGAATCCAGTAGCCGGTGACCGCGCCGTCCTGGCGCGCCGGGCTGTCGCGCGAGCAGGTGTCCAGCACCTGCGTCGCGGTGCTGTTGCGGGTGACGATCCACGACTGCCCGGCCTTGACCGCGGTCGGCACCATGGCCGGCCCGCGCGCGGTGGCGCAGGCGCCGAGCAGGGCCATGGCCAGCGCCATGCCTGCCAGGCGCACGCCGGCCGCCGCGTTCACAGGACCTCCGAGGCGTAGTCGGCCAGGCGCGAGCGCTCGCCGCGGCGCAGGGTGATGTGTGCGCTGTGCGGCCAGGCCTTGAAGCGGTCCACCGCGTAGGTCAGGCCGGAGGTGGTCTCGGTCAGGTACGGCGTGTCGATCTGTTCGACGTTGCCCAGGCACACGATCTTGGTGCCGGGGCCGGCACGGGTGATCAGCGTCTTCATCTGCTTCGGGGTCAGGTTCTGCGCCTCGTCCAGAATCAGGTAGCGCGACAGGAAGGTGCGCCCGCGCATGAAGTTCATCGAGCGGATCTTGATGCGGCTGGCGAGCAGGTCGTTGGTGGCCTGGCGGCCCCAGGTGCCGCCTTCCTGGGTGTGGGTGAGCACTTCCAGGTTGTCGGTGAGCGCGCCCATCCACGGCGTCATCTTCTCTTCCTCGGTGCCGGGCAAAAAGCCGATGTCCTCGCCGACGCTGACCGTGGCGCGGGTCATGATGATCTCGCGGTAGCGCTGCTGGTCCATGGTCTGCGCCAGGCCCGCGGCCAGCGCCAGCAGGGTCTTGCCGGTGCCGGCGGTGCCGAGCAGGGTGACGAAGTCGATTTCCGGGTCCATCAGCGCGTTGAGCGCGAAGTTCTGCTCGCGGTTGCGCGCGGCGATGCCCCACACCGCGTGCTGGCCGCTGCGGAAGTCGTCGACCAGCGCCAGCGTCGCCTTGCGCTCGGCGTTGACCTTGACCACGCGCAGTTCCACTTCGTCCTCGCCCGGCAGGTACAGGTACTGGTTCGGATACCAATCCTCGTCGGCGGCCAGGGCGATCTCGTAGCAGGTGCGGCCCTTGTCGCTCCAACTGCGCAGGTCCTGGTTGTGCTTCTGCCAGAAATCCTCCGGCAGTTCGATCGCGCCGGTGTAGAGCAGACTGAAATCGTCGAGCGCGCGGTCGTTCTCGTAATCCTCGGCGACCAGGCCGCTGATCGCGGCCTTGATGCGCAGGTTGATGTCCTTGGACACCAGGATCACCGGGATTTCCGGGTGCTCCTCGCGCAGCGCCAGCACCGCGGCAAGGATCTTGTTGTCCGGGGCCACGCTGCCGAAGCTGCGCCCCGGCTCGACCGGGCGCACCTGGAAGTACAGCCGGCCGATGGCGCCGGTGCTCTTGAGCTGGATGCCCTGCGGATGGCTGAGCGGAATGCCGGATTCGATCTGCTCGGCGCCTGCGCCCTCGATCAGCTCGTTGAGGAAACGGCTGACCTGGCGCGCGTTGCGGCTGACTTCGGACATGCCCTTCTTGGCATTGTCCAGTTCCTCGATCACCTGCATCGGCAGGAACACGTCGTGTTCCTCGAACTTGAACAGCGCGGTCGGATCGTGCATCAGCACGTTGGTATCCAGCACGTAGATGCGCTTACCTCGGGTCATCATGGATTCCTGAAAGAGGAGCAGGGACGCGCCATCGCTGCCTGCGGGGCAGGGCGATGCGGGGTGCGGGAAACGGCGGTGATCACTGCTGGGCGGCGGCCTGCAGCGCGTCGAGCACGGCCTGGGCGTGGCCGGGAACCTTGACCTTGCGCCAGCTGCGGACCAGCTGGCCGGTCGGCGAGAGCAGGAAGGTGCTGCGCTCGATGCCCAGCACCTGGCGGCCGTACATGTTCTTTTCCTTGATCACGTCGAAGGCGCGGCACAGCGCCTCGTCGGCATCGCTGACCAGTGCGAAGCGGAAGCCCTGCTTGGCGCAGAAGTTGTCGTGCGACTTCACCGAGTCGCGCGACACGCCGAGCACAGTGGCGCCGGCCTGTTCGAACTGCGGCAGCAGTGCGTTGAACTCGACGCCTTCGGTGGTGCAGCCGGGCGTGCTGTCCTTCGGGTAGAAATACAGCACCAGCCAGCGGCCGGCGTAATCGCCGAGCGTGGCGCTGGCGCCGCCGGACAGCGCCAGCGGCAAGGCCAGCGTGCTGCGGTCCAGGGTGTCGCCGTCCTTCATGGGGTGTCCTCCGCGTGCATCGCCATCATCTGCGTTCGATTGCGTCGGTGTCCAGCGCGGCGCACTCAGAACTTCATCGGGTCCATGATCGCGTCCAGGTTGAGGTGGTCGCAGAATTCGAGGAAGTCGTCGCGCAGGGCGGCGATGTGCATGTTCGCCGGCACCCCGATCGTCACCTGCGCCGAGAACATCTCCGCGCCGGTCTGCATGGCGCGGTAGCGCGTGCTCTGCAGGTTCTCGATGGTGATGCCCTGGCGGTCGAAGAAGTCGGCCAACTGGAACAGGATGCCGGGTTTGTCGGCGGCGATGACTTCGACGATGTACGGCAGCAGGTTGGACTGCGCCTGCTTGGCGCCGGTGCGGTACCACACCAGCTTCATGCCTTCCTCGCGGTCGAGGCGGGTGAGCATGGCTTCGAGCTTGGCCACCGAGTCCCACGAGCCGGTCGCCAGTGCGGTCACCGACACGTCGCGGCCGACTGTGGCCAGGCGCGCATCGACGAGATTGCAGCCGCTGTCGGCGATGCGACGCGTCACCGGCAACAAGGGCGACTCCGGATGCGTCGTGTAGGCGTTGATCAGGAGGTGGTTTTCGGTCGGCGCGGGCCGGGGCGTGGTGTCGGTCAAAGGGGCTTCCGGCATTGCGTAAGGCTGAACGGCATCCGGGCGGTCGCCCGGCATGGTGTGCAGCATACTTGCCCGCGCTTTCGGGCCGCAAGTAACATGCGGGGCGACCCTGCCCCGCGTGCGGGGCCGACCCGTCCGCGCAGCCTGCGCGGCCCTCTTCTCCCAGCGAGCACCCGGCATCTTGTCCCTCTCCGGCATCATCACCGCCCTGGCCACGCCCTTCCAGGGCAATGGCGACCTCGACCTCGACGCCTGGCAGCGGCTGCTCAAACGCCAGCTCGACGGCGGCGTGCAGGGGCTGGTGGTGGCGGGATCGACCGGCGAGGCGGCCACGCTGCTGGACGAGGAGTACGACCGGATCCTGCGCGAGGCGGTGCAGTCGATCGGCGGGCGCGTACCGGTGCTGGCCGGGACCGGCCTGTCCGGCACCGCCAAGACCGTGGCGCTGACCCAGCGCGCCGCCGCCGGTGGCGCGCAGTACGCGCTGGTGGTGACGCCGCCGTACGTGCGCCCGACCCAGGCCGGGCTGGTCGCGCATTACACCGCGGTCGCCGAGCAGGGCGGCCTGCCGGTGGTGCTGTACAACGTGCCCGGCCGCACCGGTTGCGACCTGCTGCCGGAGACCGTGGCGCACCTGGCGCAGCACCCGAACATCGTCGGCATCAAGGATGCCAGCAGCGACCCGCAGCGCATCGCCGCGCTCGCCGCCCTGCGCAGCGATCGCTTTGCCGTGTTCAGCGGCGACGACGGCAGCGCCGCGCAGGCGATGCTGGCCGGCTATGACGGGCTGATCTCGGTCGCCTCCAATGCCTTGCCGCGCGCTTACCGGCGCCTTTGCGACCTGGCGCGTGCGCGCCAGGCCGAGCCGGCGCAGGCCTGGGACGCGCGGTTGCAGCCGTTCCATGCGTTCTGCGGCATCGAATCCAACCCGATTCCGGTCAAAGCGCTGCTGCAGCGCGCCGGGATCGGCCACGGCCTGCGGCTGCCGCTGCTGCCGCTGTCCGCGGCGCACCATGCCACGGCCGACCGACTTGCCGCCGACGCTGCCGCGTTGGAAGACCTATCCAGCCGCGAAACGCTCGCGGCCTGACTCCAGGAGATTGATTGATGCGTGCTTCCGTTCCCTACGTCCGCGTGCTGTCGGCCGCCGTGCTGGCGACCACCCTGGTCGCGGCCACCAGCGGTTGCAGCTGGTTCCACAAGGGCAAGCCGCGCGGCGACTACGCGCTGGCGCCCGACATGCGTCCGCTGGAAGTGCCGCCGGATCTGACCTCGCCCGATACCTCGGCGGCGATGAAGGTGCCGGCGCTGGCTTCGGCGCAGCGTCCTGCGGCCCCGGCCGGCCAGGCCCCGGCGGCGTCGAACAGCGGCTTCGTGGTGCCGGGGACGCGCGACCAGGTGTTCGGCCAGGTCGGCGACGCGCTGGGCGGCATCGAAGGCGTCACCATCGCCAGCCGCGCGCAGCTGCTGGGCTCCTACGACGTGGCCTACGAAGGCAGCAACTTCCTGGTGCGCGTGGTGGCGGTGGATGCCGGCGTGTACGTCTCGGCGGTGGATCCGCGCGGCCTGCCGGCCACCGGCGAGGCGCCGGTCAAGCTGATCGCCGCGCTGAAGGCCAAGCTGGGTCACTGAGCCGACGGCGGGTCCGGCGTATGCGCCGGGCTGCCATGCGGTTAGCATGCGAAACGGGCGCCTTGTGCGCCCGTTTTGTTTTCCGTAGGAGCCAACTGCCACGCGGCCGAGATACATGACGCCCGCTAGGTATCCAACCTCAAGGCGTCGGGACTGAAGTCCCTCCCACAGTGCACCCAGCCAACGTGTCGCAAGTCCCGTGCGGGGCCGTTTCGCCGTGTGTGAGCTGCGCCTGCAGCAGCTGCTGCGGAAACCAGTCTTCTTGCGTGCCCTCGACGAACAACAGGCGACGTAGGTGATCACGAGTAGTGTGCTCATTGGCAGCCATTGCAATGACGCAGGCGTGCGCTGCTGTCGCAGTCGCTTTTGATGTGGCTTTGGCTTTTGACTTACCGGGTTCCCTTCCGCAGCGGCGGCCGTCGCGGGGAAACACCCGGAGGGCGGCGTACATGGATGTACGCCGTCCGCGGCAGGGGCAGGATGCCCCTTCCGCGGATCCCCGGGATGGACGCGGACCCGGAGCGCGCAGCGCGGAGGGCGCGAGGCAGGGCGCGCTTTCTTTTGGTTACTTTTCTTTGCGCGAGCAAAGAAAAGTAACTCGCCCGTAAGGGCGAAAGCCTTTGCTTTCGCTTGAGATTTGCGTGTCGGACGAAAAAGAACCGTAGGAGCGGCTGTCGCAGCGCCCATCTGCTTCATGACGCGGGACGATCGCCTGGCGCCTGGCGCCCTCGACCACACCCCAGCATCGACGCCCGCGAGTACAGCCACTACCATCGGACGCATCGCCGCCGCCGCCGCTTCCATGTCCGAGTCCCCGCGTCCCCCTCGCGCACGCCGCACCGCGCGCGCCGCCACCGCCCCCACCCCGCCCGAGCGCGGCCTGGCCGCGGAACTGATGCGGCGCATCGGCGAGTGCGAAGGCGACCCGAACTTCATGACCTCGCTGGCACGCGGTTTGGCCGTGCTCAGCGCCTTCGGCCAGCACAGCCGCGACGTCAGCATGGCCCAGCTCAGCGCCGACACCGGCATCCCGCGCGCGGCGGTGCGGCGCGTGCTGTACACGCTGGAGAAGCTGGGCTACGCCGGCACCCACGGCCGCGGCTACGTGCTGTTGCCGCGCGCGCTGGGCATCGGCAGCGGCTACCTGTCCACCGCCGCGCTGTCGGTGGCGGCGCAGCCGGTGCTGGATGCGCTGCGCGACGACCTGCACGAGTCCTGCTCGCTGGGCGTGCTCGACGGCGACGACCTGCTGTACGTGGCGCGTGCGGAAACCGTGCGGATCATGTCGATCGGCCTGCGCGCCGGCAGCCGCCTGCCGGCGTACTGTACCTCGATGGGCCGGGTGCTGCTGGCGGCGCAGCCGGGCGACACCTTGAACAGCTACCTGGAGCGCAATCCGCTGCGCCCGCGCACCGAACGCACCGTCACCGACCGCGCGCAGTTCCAGGCCCTGCTCGAGCGCGTGCAGCGCGACGGCTATGCGGTGGTGGACCAGGAACTGGAAATCGGCCTGCGCTCGGTGGCGGTGCCGGTGCGCAACCGCCAGGACCGCGTGGTCGCCGCGCTCAACGTCGGCAGCTCGGTGGCGCGGATGACCCTGGGCAGCCTGCAGAGCACGGTGTTGCCGGCACTTCGGCAGGCGGCGCAGCGCCTGAGCCGGGTGCTGGACTGAGCGCCGCGGGCGCCGCGCCGAGCCGCCGCGTCGCCCACCAGAACAGCAGCGCCAGCAGGCTGACCGCCGCCCCCAGGCGGCACACGCCCACCCAGCCGGCCTGCGCGTAAGTCGCGGTCGTGCCGATCGCGCCCAGTCCGCTGCCCACCGCGTAGAACAGCATGTACAGGCCGATCAGCCGGCCGTGCGCGTGCGGCCGGCCGCGCAGGATCATGCTCTGGCTGGTGACGTGCAAGGCCTGCCCGGCCAGGTCGAGCAGGACGATGCCAAGCAGCAGCGCGGCCAGCGAGTGCGGCAGCCACGACAGCGGCCACCAGGCCAGCACCAACACCACCAGCGCCGCGGCGCTGGTGCGCTGGGCATGGCCGCGGTCGGCCCAGTGCCCGGCCCGCGCGGCCGCCAGCGCACCGACCGCGCCGACCAGACCGAAGGCGCCGATGGCGGTGTGCGAGAACGCGTACGGCGGTGCGCGCAATGGCAGCACCAACGCGCTCCAGAAGATGTTGAACGCCGCGAACATCAACAGCGCCAGCACACCGCGCACCTGCAACACACGCTCCTGCCGCAGCAGCGTCAGCATGGACGCGATCAGGCGCAGATAGCGCAGTGGCTGCGGCGGCACCGAGAGCGCCGGCAACCAGCGCCACAGCGGCAGCGCGAGCGCCAGCATCAGCGCCGCGGCCCCGCCATAGACCGCGCGCCAGCCGGCCAGGTCGCTGACGCCGCCGGCGAACACCCGCGCCAGCAACAGGCCGATGAACACACCGCCCTGCGCCGCACCGACCACCCGCCCCTGCTCCTGCGGCGCCGCGGCGCTGGCGGCATAGGCGATCAAGCCCTGGGTCATCGCCGTGCCCAGCATGCCGACGGCGAGCATGCCGGCCAGCAACACCGACGCCGACCGCGCCACGCTCACCGCGACCAGCGCCGCGACCAGTCCCAGCGCCTGCGCTGCCATCAGACGCCGACGCTCCACCAGGTCGCCCAGCGGCACCAGCAACAGCAGGGCCAGCGCGCAGCCGACCTGGGCGGCGCTGACCACGCCGCCCACCGCTGCCGGGCCGATGCGGAAATCCGCTGCAAGCGCATCCAGCAGCGGCTGCGCGTAATAGACGTTGGCCACGCTCAGGCCGCTGGCGATGGCGAACAGCCAGACCAGACGACGCGGCATGGAGGGGACCGCGGTGACGGAGTGCATGATCGAAGACTCGCCCATTGAAGTTTCAAAACGAAACTTGTTTCAGGCTAGGCCGATAGGTTTTAAAATGCAACCACTGCCGCCGAGCGCCGACCGGAAACGCCGATGCCGTCCCGCCCTGCCCTGCCCGCGTCGCCCTGCCCGGTGGCGCGCAGCGCCGACCTGATCGGCGACCGCTGGTCGCTGCTGATCGTGCGCGATGCCTTCGATGGGGTGCGCCGCTTCGGCGACTTCCAGCGCAGCCTGGGCATGGCCCGCAACATCCTGGCCGACCGGCTGCGCAAGCTGGTCGAGGCCGGCATCCTGGAGACGCGCGAGGCGTCCGACGGCAGCGCCTACCGCGAGTACGCGCTGAGCGCCAAGGGCGAGGATCTGTTCGCGGTGGTGCTGGCGCTGCGACAGTGGGGCGAACGGCATCTGTTCGACCACGGCGAGCGCCACTCGGTGCTGATCGACACGCGCACCGGCAAGCCGGTCGCGCGCATGCAGCCGCGCGCCGCCGATGGCACGCGGCTGAGCCCGGCGGTCACCGAAGTGCGCAAGGTGCGCTGAGCGCGCGCGGCGCGCGCTATGCGCCGCCTTCGGCGGCCTGCTCGGCCAGGATCGGCGCGGCCAGGGCGAAGGCGTGGTTGGCCGCGGGCACGCCGCAATAGATCGCCGCCTGCAGCAGCACTTCCTTGATTTCGTCGGCGCTGACACCGTTGTTGCGCGCGGCGCGCACGTGCAGCTTGAACTCTTCGTCGTGGCCGCGCGCCACCATCATCGCCAGGGTCAGCAGCGAGCGCGTGTGCCGCGGCAGGCCCTCGCGGGTCCACACCGTGCCCCAGGCGGTGCGGGTGATGAACTCCTGGAATTCCTCGGTGAACGGCGTGCGCGCGGCCAGCGAGCGGTCGACGTGGGCATCGCCGAGCACCGCGCAGCGCACCTGCAGGCCGGCGGCGTAGCGTTCGTTCTCGTCCATCGGGGCGACTCCTGAAACGTGGGGAAAAGCGGGCGTTGGCTACTGCAGCAGGAAGCGCAGCAGCGCGTCGTTGAAGGCGTGCGGTGACTCGACATTGCACAGGTGGCGACCATGCACCTCGGCGTCCTCGCCCTGCGCCACCTGCGCGGCGATGGCCTGCAGATCGGTCGGCGGACACACCGGATCGTCGTGCCCGGCCACGGCCAGCACCGGCACGCGGATCTCGCCCAGGCGCGCACGGAAGTCGGCCCCGGCCAGCGCCTGGCAGCAGCCGATGTAGGCCTGCGCATCGGTGGCGCGGAAACTCTCCAGGATCGCCTCCACGGTCGCCGGCTGCGCCTCGGCGAAGGCCGGGGTGAACCAGCGCGTGCGGGTGCCGTCGCACAGCGGCGCCAGGCCCTCGGCGCGCACTTGCTCGATGCGCGCCTGCCAGCTCTCGGCGCTGCCGATTTTGGCCGCGGTGGCGCACAGGGTGAGGCTGAGCAGGCGCTCGCCCGCGTGCAGGCCCAGCCACTGCCCGGTCAGCCCGCCGATCGACAGGCCGCAGAAATGACTGCGCTCGATCGACAGCGCATCCCAGAGCGCCACCACGTCGCCGCCGAGGTCGGCGATGGCATAGGGCGCCGGCGGGGTGGTGGACGCGCCATGGCCGCGACGGTCGTAGCGCAGCACGCGGAAGTGCGGCGCCAGCGCGGCAATCTGCGCGTCCCACATGTGCAGGTCGGTGCCGAGCGAGTTGCACAGGGTCAGCCACGGACGGCCTTCGCTGCCGTCGATGCGGTAATGCAGACGATGCGTGGGCAGGTCGAGGATCGGCATGGGCGGCGCTCGCAGGGAAAGTGGAAGGGGCCGTCGCGGCATGGAACCGCGCGGCACCGGCAAGTCTAGAACGTGGCGCCGACGCTGCGGCAGACAGGCACGGCGCGACGGCTCACGCGCGCGCCTGCGCGGCGAGCACGCGCTCGATCCACACCGTCGCCATGCCGCGCCAGCTGTCGCTGGCGAACAGCGCATCCAGATCCGCCGGCGCCAGCACCGCGGTCACCTGCGGTTCCTCGGCCAGCACCGCGCGCAGGTGCTGCTGCGTGGCCAGCGCGCGGCGCACCGCGGTTTCCACCAGCGCGTGCGCGGCAGCCTTGCCCAGATGCGCAGCCAGGGTCACCGCCACCGCCTCGGCGTAGAGCAGGCCGCCATGGCTGTCCAGATGCGCGGCCATGCGCGCGCGGTCCAGCTCCAGGCCCTCGGCCAGCACCCGCACCTGGGCCAGGCTGCCGGCGCTCAGGCGCACCAGTTCCGGCAAGGTTTCCCATTCGGCATGCCAGCCGCCGACCGCGCGCTCGTGTTCCTGCGGCAGCGCCGCGAACAAGGTCGCCAGCAGGCCGGGCGCGCGCGTGGCCGCGGCGATCGCGACCACGCAGCCGACCGGATTGCGCTTGTGCGGCATCGCCGAGGAGCCGCCCTTGCCCGCCGCCGCCGGTTCGAACGCCTCGGCCACTTCCGACTGCATCAGCAAGGCGACGTCGCGGCCAATCTTGCCGAGGCTGCCAGCCAGCAGCGCGAACGCCGCGCCGATCTCACCGATCCGGTCGCGCGCCGCGTGCCAGGGCAGCGCCGGCAACGGCAGGCGCAACTCCGCCGCCAGCACCTCGGCCACGGCCAGGCCCTGCGACTGCAGCGCGGCCAGGGTGCCGGCGGCGCCGCCGAACTGCAGCACCAGCGCATCTTCGCGCAGCGCCTGCAGGCGTCGGCGGCTGCGCTGCAGCGCGTCCAGCCAGCCTGCGGCCTTCAGCCCGAAGGTCACCGGCACCGCCTGCTGCAACAGGGTGCGCCCGGGCAGCCCGGTGTCGCGCTCGCGCTGCGCCAACGCCGCCAGCGCCGTGCACAGCGCGTCCAGTTGCGCTTCCACGTGGTCGAGCGCGGCGCGCAGTTGCAGCACCGCGCCGCTGTCGATGATGTCCTGGCTGGTCGCGCCCCAGTGCACCCAGCGCGCGGCGTCTTCATCGGCGGCGGCGACCTGCGCGGTGAGCGCCTTGACCAGCGGGATCGCTGGATTGCCGGCCAGCGCGGTGGCGACGGCCAGCGCGGCCATGTCGTAGCGCGCGGCATCGCAGGCGGCGGCGATCGGTGCCGCCGCGCTGGCCGGGATCACCCCGCAGCGTGCCTGCGTGCGCGCCAGCGCCGCTTCCACGTCGAGCATGGCCTGCAGGCGCGCGCGGTCGTCGAACAGCGCATCGACGGCCGGATCGCCGAACAGCGGACGCAACAGGGACTCGGAGACGCTCATCGGTTCGTAGGCGGTGGAGAGATCATGCAGCGTAACCGCTGCAGCCTGTGCGGGATGTCGCTGCGCTCAGTAGCGGAAGAACACGGTCTCGTGCTCGCCCTGCATGCGCACGTCCCACTGGTAGCGGTTGGGCGCCAGCGGTTGCGCGATCAGGGTCGAGCGGCGCTCGGCCGGCACCTGCGCCAGGATCGCGTCGCCCTCCAGGTCGTCGTCGCCGAAATACAGCCGGGTCGGTGCGGCGCGCAGCAGGCCACGCATGAACACCAACACCACCAGGTGCGGCGCCTGCAGGCCCTTGGGCCCGGCGACGCGCCCGGGCTTGACCGTGCGGAAGGCGAAGCGGCCCTGCGCGTCGGTCGGTACCCGGCCCCAGCCGTGGAAGGCGGGATCGTGTTCGCCGCGGCGCGGATCGGCGGCATGGTCGTAGATGCCGGCGGCATCGGCCTGCCAGATCTCCAGCAGCGCATCGCCGACCGGTGCGCCGTTGCCGTCGAATACGCTGCCGGCGATCTCCACGTGGGTGCCCTGCGCCTGCGCCGGCGCGATCTCGGTGCGGTACAGCGGCTCCAGCCCGATCCGGTAATAGGGGCCCACCGTCTGCGAAGGGGTTGCCTGGAAACTCATCGCCTCACTCCCAAGGGGTCTGCTTGCGTCCGCGCAGGACGATGTCGAAACGGTAGCCCAGCGCGAACTCGTTGGCGGTGGTCTCCCAGTCGAACGCGGAGACCATGCGCTCGCGCGCCTTGGGATCCTCCACGCAGTTGAAGATCGGGTCGAACGCCAGCAGCGGGTCGCCGGGGAAATACATCTGGGTGACCAGGCGCTGGCCGATGCCGTCGCCGTGCAGCGAGAAATGGATGTGCGCCGGGCGCCAGGCGTTGTAGTGGTTGCGCCACGGATACGCGCCGGGCTTGATGGTGGTGAAGCGGTAGCGGCCGTGGTCGTCGGTCAGCACCTGGCCGGTGCCGGTGAAGTTGGGATCCAGCGGCGCGTCGTGCTGGTCGCCCGCGTGCAGGTAGCGGCCGGCGGCGTTGCACTGCCACACCTCGACCACGCTGTTGCGCACCGGCTTGCCGTTCTCGTCGAGCAGGCGCCCGCTGACGATGATGCGCTCACCCAGCGGCGCGCCGGGGAAGCCGGCGGTGAGATCGGCGGCGTGTTCGCCCAGGGTGGTGCGGTCCAGGGTCGGGCCGGTCGCTTCGGACAGGGTCAGCGGGATCGCGATCGGATCGCGGCTCGGACCGCGCGCGCCGGTGGAGGCGTAGGGCGGGTGCAGGTAGGCCGGCTGCGTCCCGGGGTACGGGCGGCGATAGCCGAGCAGGGGATCGATGGGGGTGTCGTCGCGCATCGTGCGGTCTCGCTGGCTCCACGCGGAGCCGGTTGGCTGGAAGGATGATGCAGGCGTGCGGGGCACAGCGTCGATGGGGCGAGCGGCTACAGCCGCTCGATCGCCAGCGCCACGCCCTGGCCGACGCCGATGCACATGGTCGCCAGACCGCGGCGACCACCGCTGGCCTCGAGCTGGCGCAGCAGGGTCAGGGCGAGGCGCGCGCCGCTCATGCCCAGCGGATGACCGAGCGCGATCGCGCCGCCGTTGGCGTTGACGTGGGCGGCATCGTCGGCGACGCCGAGTTCGCGCAGGCAGGCCAGGCCCTGCGCGGCAAACGCCTCGTTGAGTTCGATCGCATCGAAGTCGCCGATGGACAGCCCCAGCCGCGCCAGCAGCTTGCGCGTGGCCGGCACCGGGCCGATGCCCATGTAGGCCGGCTCCACGCCGGCACTGGCGAAGCCCAGCACGCGTGCGCGCGGGGTCAGGCCCAGCGCCTGCACCTGCGCGGCGCTGGCCAGCAGCAGCGCGGCGGCGCCGTCGTTGATGCCCGAGGCGTTGCCGGCGGTGACCGTGCCGGGCTGGCGGAAGATCGGCTTGAGCCTGGCCAGCGCCTCGGGCGTGGTGTCGGCGCGCGGATGCTCGTCGACGCCGACCTCGATGGTCTCGCCGCGCTTCTTGCCCGGCGCGGTCACCGGCACGATCTCGCCGTCGAAGAAACCGGCGGCCTGCGCGGCCGCGGTGCGCTGCTGGCTGCGCAGGGCGAAGGCGTCCTGGTCCTCGCGCGAGATGCCGTAGCGTGCGGCCACGTTCTCGGCGGTCTCGCCCATCAGCTCCACGCCATACAGTTGCTGCAGCTTCGGATTGACGAAGCGCCAGCCCATGGTGGTGTCTTCGAGCTGCTGGTTGCGGGCGAAGGCGCTGTCGGCCTTGCCCATCACCCACGGCGCACGCGACATCGACTCGACGCCGCCGGCGATGGCCAGGCCCAGCTCGCCGGCGCGGATGCCGCGCGCGACGGTGCCGATGGCATCCAGGCCGGAACCGCACAGGCGGTTGACCGTGCTGCCCGGCACGCCGAACGGCAGGCCCGCCAGCAGCAGGCTCATGCGCGCGACGTTGCGGTTGTCCTCGCCGGCCTGGTTGGCACAGCCCAGGTAGACGTCGTCGAGTTGCGCCGGATCCAGCTGCGGCTGCCGCGCCAGCAGCGCCTGCAGCGGCACCGCACCGAGATCGTCCGCACGCACCCCGGCCAGGGCGCCGCCGTAGCGGCCGATCGGCGTGCGGATGCCGTCGATGATGTAGGCCTCGTTCATGCCGCCTCCGTGGAATCGGCCAGGGTCAGCGCCAGCCCGGTGGCCTGGCGCAGGTCGTCCAGGCTCACGCCTTCGACCAGTTCGAGCACGCGCGCGCCGTCCCGCCCCAGCGCGAACACGCCCAGGTCGGTGTATACCCGCGAGACGCAGCGCAGTCCGGTCAACGGATAGCTGCAGGCGTTCACCAGCTTGGGCTCGCCGCGCTTGGTCAGCAGCTCCATCATCACGTAGACCTGCTTGGCGCCGATCGCCAGATCCATCGCGCCGCCGACCGCGGGGATGGCATCGGCCGCGCCGGTGCTCCAGTTGGCCAGGTCGCCATGCACCGACACCTGGAACGCGCCGAGCACGCACACGTCCAAGCGCCCGCTGCGCATCATCGCGAACGAGTCGGCGTGGTGGAAATAGCAGCCGCCGGTCAGCAGCGTCACCGGCTGCTTGCCGGCGTTGATCAGGTCCAGGTCCTCCTGCCCCGGCGGCGGCGCCGGCCCCATGCCGAGCAGGCCGTTCTCGCTGTGCAGGAAGATCTCCTTGTCCGCCGGCAGGAAGTTGGCCACCGCGGTCGGCAGGCCGATGCCCAGGTTGACGTAGGCGCCCTCGGGGATGTCGCGCGCCACCCGCGCGGCCAGCGCGTTGCGGTCGATGCCGCGCCCGTTCAATGCGTGCATGCGCCCTCCTGTGCGGTGGCCACCGCCACCACGCGTTGCACGAAGATGCCCGGCGTCACCACCGCTTCCGGATCCAGCGCACCGAGTTCCACCACTTTCTCCACCTGCACGATCGCGCAGGTCGCGGCCATCGCCATCAGCGGGCCGAAGTTGCGCGCGGTCTTGCGGTACACCAGGTTGCCCCAGCGGTCGCCGTGGTGCGCCTTGATCAGCGCGAAATTGGCGCGGATCGGATACTCCAGCACGTAGTGGCGGCCGTCGATCTCGCGGGTCTCCTTGCCGGCGGCCAGCTCGGTGCCGTAGCCGGTCGGGGTGAAGATCGCACCCAGGCCGTTGCCGGCCGCGTGGATGCGCGCGGCCAGGTTGCCCTGCGGCACCAGCTCCAGTTCCAGCTCGCCGGCGCGGTAGGCCGCGTCGAAGTGCTGCGAGTCGCTCTGCCGCGGGAACGAGCACACGATCTTGCGCACGCGCTTGTGCTTGATCAGCGCGGCCAGCCCGGTCTCGCCGTTGCCGGCGTTGTTGTTGACGATGGTCAGCTCGCGCGCGCCCTGCGCGATCAACGCATCGATCAGCGCATCGGGCATGCCCGCAGTACCGAAGCCGCCGATCATCACCGTGGCGCCATCGTGGATGTCGGCCACTGCGTCGGCGCACGAAGCCAGGGTCTTGTCGATCATCGGCGCCGCTCCACCGTCGCCGGCCGCGGGCGCAGCGCGCGTGGGCGCAAGCGCATTACAAGGTCTGCCACGACATCCTCCTCCAGGTCGCTCCGGGAGGCCACGTTAGGCCGGCGCTGGCGGGCGGTCAATCCGATTATCGGATGCATAGTTCGATAAACGAACAATTTAACGCCATGGCAACGGCGTGCCGGTCCCGCCCTGTTGTATACATTCCGCCGTCGCCCCGCATCGGGCGACGGCGCGATGGCAGTGCGCATTCGCCATCGGCCCGCAACACGCAAGGATCTTCCCCAGCCTGTTGTATACACAATCGAGGTCGCCGCCATGCAGTCGTCCGCTCCGGCATTTCCGCTCAATGCCTGGTACGCCATCGCCTGGGATCACGAGGTCAAGCACGCGCTGCTGCCACGCAAGGTGTGCAACCTGGACATCGTGCTGTACCGCACCAGCAGCGGCCGCGTGGCCGCGCTCGAAGACGCCTGCTGGCATCGGCTGGTGCCGCTGTCGATGGGCCGGCTGCGCGGCGACGACGTGGTCTGCGGCTACCACGGCCTGGTCTACGACGCGAACGGGCGCTGCGTGCACATGCCTTCGCAAGACACGATCAATCCGTCCGCCTGCGTGCGCCGCTTTCCCACCGTGGAACGGCACCGCTACGTCTGGGTGTGGCCGGGCGACGCGGCGCTGGCCGACCCCGCACTGGTGCCGGACCTGCACTGGAACGACGACCCGGCCTGGGCCGGCGACGGCCGCACCATCCACGTCAAGTGCGACTACCGGCTGGTGCTGGACAACCTGATGGACCTGACCCACGAGACCTTCGTGCATGGCTCCAGCATCGGCCAGGACGAGGTCGCCGAGGCTCCGTTCGACGTGGTCCATGGCGAACGCAGCACGGTGGTCTCGCGCTGGATGCTGGACATCGACCCGCCGCCGTTCTGGGCCTGGCAGATCGAGCACGCGCGCGGCTACCGCGGCAAGGTCGACCGCTGGCAGATCATCCGCTTCGAGGCGCCCTGCACCATCGCCATCGATGTGGGCGTGGCGGTGGCCGGCAGCGGCGCGCCGCAGGGCGATCGCTCGCGCGGGGTCAACGGCTACGTGCTCAACACCATCACCCCGGAAACCGATCGCACGTGCCACTACTTCTGGGCATTCGCGCGCAACCATTCGTTGCACGAGCAGTCGATCACCACGCGCCTGCGCGACGGCGTCAGCGGTGTGTTCGGCGAGGACGAGCTGATCCTGGAAGCGCAGCAGCGCGCCATCGACGCGCATCCGGACCACGTGTTCTACAACCTCAACGTCGATGCCGGCGGCATGTGGGCGCGGCGGCTGATCGAGCGCATGGTCGCCGCCGAGCAGCGCAACCAGGACCTGCAGCTGCGCATGGTCGGATGAACCGCCGCCAGGATCCCGGAGCCACCGCCATGTCCGCCGCGCATCCGTTCCGCTCCAGTGCCGCGCAGACCACCCGCGCCCTGCTGGAAGTGCGCGAGCTGATCCTGGCCGGCGCCCTGCCCGCCGGCGAGCGCCTGTCCGAGGTCGCGCTGGTGGAGCGCCTGGGCGTCTCGCGCACGCCGGTGCGCGCCGCCCTGCAGCGACTGGCCGAGGAAGGCCTGGTGCAGCCGCTGCGTGGCGGCGGCTACGCGGTGCAGGCGTTCGACGAGGCCGATGTGGACGACGCCATCGAACTGCGCGGCACCCTGGAAGGGCTGGCCGCGCGCCGCGCGGCCGAGCGCGGTGCCGAGCCGGCCTTGCTGGCGCGGGCGCAGGCGTTGCTGGCGCAGATCGACGCCGTGCTGGCGGCGCGACCGCTGAGCGAGGAGGCCTTCGCCCGCTATGTCGATTGCAACGCGCAATGGCATGCCCTGTTGTTCGAGATGGCCGGCAGTGCGCTACTCTCACGCGAGTTCGCTCGCGTCGCGCAGTTGCCGTTCGCCTCGCCGAGCAGCTTCGTGCTCGAACGCGGCCAGGCCGCCACCGTGCTGTCGATCGCGCAGGACCAGCACCGTCAGGTGCTGGACGCGATCGTGCGCCGCGAAGGCGCGCGCGCCGAAGCGCTGATGCGCGAACACGCGCGGCTGGCGCAACGCAACGCCCACCACGCCCTGCACGACCAGAACGCGCTGGGCCAGATCCCCGGCAGCCGCCTGCTGCGGCGCCGCCCACCCACCTGATCGCGGCGCACAGACGCCCGTCTCCCCTTCCCGCCTGCCGGACCCCGCCATGCGCAAAGACACCCAGTGGACCACCGCCCGCGTCGTCGCCGTCGCCACGCCGTGCCAGGACGTGCGCGAGATCGTCCTCGATCCCGGTCGCGCCAGCCGCTCCTTTAGCGTGGGCAGCCACCTCGACGTGCGCGTGCGCATCGGCGAGGCCTGGCACGAGCGCTCCTACTCGCTGGTCGGCGAACCCGCCGCAGACGGCCACTACCGCATCGCGGTGCGCGCGGTGCCAGGCAGCCGCGGCGGGTCGCGCGCGATGTGGACGCTGGCGCCAGGCGACCAACTGGAGATTTCCTCTCCCAACAACCACTTCGCGCTGGACGAGACCGCCGAGCACATCGTGCTGGTCGCCGGCGGCATCGGCATCACCCCGATCCTGGGCATGGCGCAACGGCTGGCGCGCGGGCGCATCCCGTTCCAGGTGCTCTACGCCGGCCGCAGCCGCGCCAGCATGGCCTACCTGGAGCATCTGCAGGAGCTGCTTGGCGAGCGTTTGCAGTTGTTCTGCCCGGAGCACCTGGGTCAGCTCGAGCTGGCCGCGCAGATCGCGCAGTGGCCGCGCAACGCCGACGTCTACGCCTGCGGCCCGCTGCCACTGCTGGACGAACTGCGGCAACGCTGGCGCGACGACGGCCGCGCGCGTGCACGCCTGCATTTCGAGACCTTCGGCAACAGCGGCAACGCACCGGCGCAGCCGTTCGTGGTGCAGGTACCGGCGCTGGGCAAGACCGTGCAGGTCGCCGAGAACGAGTCGCTGCTGGATGCGCTGAGCGCGGCCGGCGTGGAAGTCATGGCCGACTGCCGCCGCGGCGAATGCGGCCTGTGCGTGGTCGAGGTGCTGGACGCGGCCGCGCCGCTGGACCACCGCGACGTGTTCCTCAGCGACGAACAGCGCCACAGCAACCGCAAGCTGTGCGCCTGCGTCTCGCGCGCGCTCGGCGGCAGCGTCAGCATCGACACCGGCTACCGCGCCGACGCGTTCTGACGCCTGCGCGCATTCCCCTCGCAGCGCGCAGGCGCCGTCCACGCGGGTGGACGGCGCCTGCCAGCGATCAACGCGCGCGACGCGACCTCACTTGGTCGCCGCGTCCCAATGCTCCTGGATCTTGCCGTTCTGGATGCGGAACATGTCGAACCAGGTGGTGGTGTAGGTCTTGCTGGCGTCCTTGGGATCGGGCAGCGTGCGCACCGACACCAGGGTCACGTAGTCGCCCTCGGCCAGGATCGCCACCAGCGGCAACTGCACGCGCGGCCGGATCGGCGTCGGCTTGACGAAGGAGGTCAGGAACGCCAGGAACGCATCGCGGCCGTTGGCCACGTTCGGGTTGTGCTGGATGTAATCCTTGGCCATGTACATCGGCGCATATTCGGCGTGCCCAGCTTCGAACACGATGCGCCAGAAGTCGTAGACCAGGCGCTTGTTGGAGGTGGTGCGCCAGTCCTCGCCGTGCAGCAGCTGCGCGTGGTTGGGATTGGCGGTGACCGCGGTCTGCGCGAACGCGGACGCGACCGGGAGCGCAAGCAGCAGCGCCAGCAGACAGGCCTGAAAACGGATCTTCATGGAAGACTCTCCGATGGGGGAACAGGGGGAATGCGCAGTGCCGCTGCGCTACCGCGATGCGCGGCAACGTCGGCACCGGCGCGGCTGCAGCGTAGCAACGCGCCGTGCCTGCGCGAGGCAGTAAATCGCGAAAAGCACGCGGATTTACCGGCTTTTTTTCCTGGTCTGGGAGAATCGCCACAGTTACCTCGATATCAGAAATGGCGCGGTAACACGCACCTGAAGGTGCGCATGCAGTGCATGGCGCCGCGATGTGTTGGCGCTCTGCACCCTCATCCATCGGCGCGCCTGATCGCCGTCATCGATCGCAATGACCGACGGCTCTTCTGTCGAGAGTGGGAATTCGGAATTCGGGATTGAAAGAAAGCGGAGAAAGGACACCATCGACGTGCGCAGGGGAACCGGGACGCGGCTTTACGAATCCCCAATCCCGACTCCCCAATCCCCCCGCTAAACCGCCAACGGCAATCCCGCGTAATTCTCGGCAATGGTCGCGCGTCCGGCGGCACTGCCGAGCAGGTAGTCCAGTTCTGCATCGTGCAGGCGCCGGCTGAACGCGTCCTCGTCTGGGAAGCGATGCAGCATCGTGGTCATCCACCAGGAAAAGCGCTCGGCCTTCCACACGCGCTGCAGGGCCAGTTCCGAGTAGCGCTGCAGCGGCGCGTCGCTGCGCTCCTGCTGCGCCTGCGCGAACAGGTGCGCGAGCAGGCCGACGTCGCCGGCAGCGAGGTTCAGGCCCTTTGCGCCGGTCGGCGGCACGATGTGCGCGGCATCCCCTGCCAGGAACAGGCGGCCGTACTGCATCGGTTCGGCGACGTAACTGCGCAGCGGCGCGATGCTCTTCTCCAGCGAGGGACCGGTGACCAGCGCCTGCGCCACGTCGTCGGGCAGACGCCGACGCAGTTCGTCCCAGAAGCGATCGTCCGACCAGTCCTCCACCCGCTCGTCCGCCGGCACCTGCACGTAGTAGCGGGTGCGGGTGGGAGAACGCATGCTGCACAGCGCGAAACCACGCGCATTGCGCGCATAGATCAGTTCGTCGGCCACCGGCGGAGTGTCGGCCAGCACGCCCAGCCAGCCGAACGGATAGACCCGTTCGTACACACGCAGCACCTCGGCCGGGATCGCGCGGCGGCTGACCCCGTGGAAGCCGTCGCAGCCGACCACGTAGTCGCAATCCAGGCGCTGCGTGACGCCATCCTGCAGGAAGCTCAGCCACGGCTGCAGCCCGGCGATGTCGTGCAACTGCACATCCTCGACGGAATAGAGGGTGGCGGCGCCGGCGGCGCGGCGTGCGTCCATCAGGTCGCGGGTCACTTCGGTCTGGCCGTAGACGGTGACCGCGCGGCCACCGGTCGCCGCACTCAGTTCGATGCGTTCGCGGCGCTGCTCCAGCGCCAGTTCGAAGCCGTGGTGGACGATGCCTTCGCGCCGCATGCGCGCGCCGGCACCGGCGGCGCACAGCAGGTCGGCGGTGCCCTGCTCCAGCACGCCGGCACGGATCCGCGACAGCACGTGTTCCGGCGTCTGCCGCTCGACGATGACGGTGTCGATGCCGTGGCCGTGCAGCAACTGCCCGAGCAGCAGCCCGGCCGGGCCGGCGCCGACGATGGCGACCTGGGTACGCATACGTCCTCCGAAGAATGGGACAGACCCACAGTGTTCCGGTTGCGGCGTGCCGAGGACATGGATCATCGCGACCGATTCCGGTACTTTTCGCCGATGCCCCGCACTGCCTCCGCCGCTGTCGCATCGCCCGCCGTGGTCCCGGCCTTCCGCCTGTACGGCGAGACCGGCGACAGAGGAACATCGGACCTGTTGCACTGGGAATCCATCGCCGCGCGCAGCCGCCTGCACGACTGGCACATCCGCCCGCACCGCCACGGCGATCTGCTGCAACTGCTGTATCTGCAACGCGGCAGTGCCGGCCTGCACTTGGACGGAACGCAGCAGCGCCTGCGCGGGCCATGCCTGCTGCTGTTGCCGGCGCTGTGCGTGCACGGCTTCCGTTTCCAGCGCAACGTGCGCGGCCATGTCGTGACCGTGTCGGCGCCGCTGCGGCAGCGCCTGGCGGCGCAATGGCCGAATCTGGACGAAGCGCTGGCGCGGCCGCTGTGCCTGCCTGCCGGCGATCAGCAAGCGATGCTGGACGCCTGCTTCGCCGCCATCGCCGCCGAACACACACAGCACCGCCCCGGCCGCGAGCCGATGCTGCAGGCGCTGGTCACGCAGGCCTTGCTGTGGGCGGCGCGCGGCGCGCTGGCGGATGCCCATCGCGATCCGCACGATGCCGACCGCGGCGCGCGCCACGTGCGCGCCTACACCGCGCTGATCGACGCGCATTACCGCGAGCATTGGCCGCTGGCCCGCTATGCCGACCGGCTCGGGCTGAGCCGCAGTCATCTCAACGCGCTGTGCCGGCGCCTGGCCGGCGCCTCGGCGCTGGAACTGTTGCAACGCCGGATCATGCTCGAGGCACGGCGCAGCCTGGTCTACACCACCTTGACCGTGCAGCAGCTGGCCGAAGTCCTGGGTTATGCCGATGCGGCGTACTTCAGTCGCTGCTTCCGGCGGCATGCGGGGTGTTCGCCGATCCAGTTCCGGCAGCGTGCGCAAGGGTGACACGACCCGCAGCCAGTACGGAGATCGCGGTGCGGTCGCTTTACTGTGGGAGGGACTTCAGTCCCGACGCGTGATCGATGATCGACCAGTCCCGCTTCGTTCGTCGCAGCTGAAATGGCGAGTCACCGCAGAAGCGTCGGGACTGAAGTCCCTCCCACAATGCAGTGTCGGCGCCGGTGCCGGTGTCAGGGCCCTATTGGCCGCGCGTAGCTCAACACGCACGCAACGGAACAATCATCTCTCCCGCAATCAATGCATCCACGCGCACAACCGGGCGCCACATCGACGCCCGGCGACTTGTCCTCAGAACGGATACTGCGGCGCGCTGTCCTGGATCGTCACCCACTGCCAGTGCGTGTACTGGCCCCAGTCGGCCGGGCCGCCCATGCTGGTGCCGTTGCCGGAGGCGCCGGTACCGCCGAACGGATTGGTGACTTCGTCGGCCACGGTCTGGTCGTTGATGTGCAGCAGGCCGGTGTGCAGGCGCTCGCCCAATGCCATCGCGCGACCGACCGACGCCGACAGGATGCCGGCGGACAGGCCGTACTCGGTCTGGTTGGCCAGCGCCACCGCCTCGTCGTCACTGTCGAAGGCGATGACGTTGGCGACCGGGCCGAACACTTCCTCCTCGAACGCCGGCATGCCCGGCTGCACGTTCGACAGAACCGTGGCCGCATAGAACAGGCCCTCGTGGGTGCCGCCGGCCTCGACCACGGCGCCCGCCGCCACCGAGGCATCGACCACGTCCTTGACGTGCTGCAGCTGGCGCTGGTCGATGATCGGACCGAGTGCCACGTGGGCGGTGGCCGGGTCGCCGACCGGCAGGTGCCGTGCCTTCTCGGCCAGGCGTCGGGTCAGTTCGGCGGCGATGCTGCGCTGGACCAGCACGCGACCGGTGGCCATGCAGATCTGGCCCTGGTGGAAGTACGCGCCGAAGGCGATCGCCGACACCGCCTTGTCCAGGTCGGCATCCTCGAGCACGATCAACGAGTTCTTGCCGCCCAGTTCCAGCGCGGTCTTCTTCAGGTGCTTGCCGGCCAGTTCGCCGATGCGGCGGCCGGCGGCGGTGGAACCGGTGAACGCGATCATCGGCACGCCCGGCGCTTCGACCAGCGCCTGGCCGGCATCCGCGCCGCCTGGCAGCACGTGCAGCAGGCCCTTCGGCAGGCCGGCCTGCTGCAGCACCTCGGCGATGACGAAACCGCCAGCGTACGGCGTGCGCGGATCGGGCTTGAGCACCACCGCATTGCCCACCGCCAGCGCCGGCGCCACCGAACGCAACGACAGCACCAGCGGGAAATTGAACGGCGAGATCACCCCGACCACGCCCAGCGGCAAGCGTCGCGCCAGGCTCAGCCGGCCCGGCGCGGTCGGCAGCACCTGGCCCTGCGCCTGCAGCGGCATCGCCGCGGCCTGCTGCAGCAGCACGATCGCCTCGCGCACCTCGTGCTCGCCCTTGGGCAGGATGCCGCCGGTCTCGCGGGCAATCAGCGCGGCGGCCGCGGCCGCATGCTGCTGCAATACCTGCGCGGCGCGATGGAACACGGCCGCGCGCTCGCGCGGCGGCGTGGCCGCCCAGGCGCGTTGCGCGTCGCGCGCCTGGGCTACCGCCGCGGCCACGTCGGCGGCATTGGCCTGGCCGACGCGGTGCAGCGGCGTGCCGCTGCCCGGTTCGATCACCTCGAGGACGCCGCCCTGGGCGGCGACCCACTCGCCGTTGAAGATGCGCTCGCTCCAGGTGGATGCGGCGGCCAGGGGTTCGGTGCTGTGCATGCTGTGTGCTCTCGTGGAAAAAAGAGGAAGAAAGAGTCGTTCAGAGGGCGGTGGCGGCCAGTCCGCCATCCACCGGCAGGTTGACGCCGTTGATCCAGCGCGCCGCATCGGAGGCGAGGAACACCACCGCTTCGGCGACCTCGTCGGCATAGGCAGGACGCTTCATCTTTCCGGCATCGGCCTGGACCCGCTCGGGCCCGAGCATGGTGACGAAATCGCCCAGGATCGGCGTGAACACCGGACCGGGCGCGACGCTGTTGACCCGCACCGAATGCGCGGCGAACCAGTCGCGCGAGCGCAGCAGCGTCCACACGATCAGCGCTTCCTTGAAGTACTGGTAGCAGGTCGCCTGCGGCACCGGATGCGCCGCCAGCCAGTCGCTGCCGGCGGCGTAGCTGTCGGCGGCGGCCAGCTGCTTGTGCAGATCCAGCCGCTGCGGCCACTCGGCGCCGAGGATGGAGGCGATGTTGATGATGCTGCCGCCGGGCACGATACGCGGCAGCAACGCCTGGCTGAGGTGGCGCAGGCCCAGATAGTTGACCTTCGCCACCACGTCCACCGGCGCGGTGCCGGGCACGCCGGCGATGTTGGCCAGCGCATCGATGCGCTCGGGCAGCTGCGCCACCAGCGCGTCGATCGAGGCCGGGTCGCCCAGATCGGCCTGGTGGAAGCCGTGCAGGGTCATGTTGACTGGCTGGCGGTCGATGCCGATCACGGTGGCGCCGTGGAAGCGCGCCAGGCGTGCGACCTCGGCGCCGATGCCGGAGGCCACGCCGGTAACGAGGATTGTCTTGTTGTGCAGGTTCATGGCAGCGCGTGTCCGTTGCGAAGTTGGTCAGAAGACGTGGATGTACTGGACGTTGACGTTGTGGCCGGAGGGCGCGTTCTTGACCTCCACCGGCATGTAGAAGTTGGCGTTGAAGATGTTCTTCTGGTCGATCCGCCAGGACAGGCCGGGGCCCAGGTAGAACTGGGTCTGCTTGCTGTCGGCGACGCGTTCGCCATTGGTGCGGTTGTCGCGCAACTGCTTGAGGTAGTAGCCGTTGATGCCCAGGTGCAGGTCCTTGACCACTTCCAGCGAACTGGCGAAGTTGAGCCAGGCGGCGTCGCCGGCCTGGCCGTTGTGGAACACGAAGCCGTCGCCCTGCGGCACGTTGGAGGCCTTGTCGGCGCGGAAGTTGTAAATGTAGTTAAGCCGTCCGCTGATTTCCCAGCGCGGCGTGGGCAGGATGCTGAAGGCCCAGCTCGGCAGCACCGACCAGTAGCCCGCGCCCTGGTTGACGTCGCGGTTGCGGTCGAACTTGCCGATCGGCGCCAGCACATCCAGTTCGAAGCGTTGCGAGAACACCGGGCGGCCATTGCGGATCACCGGTGCCATCTGCAGGTAGGGGCCGATGGTCAGGTCGCCCAGGCCGGCGCCGTTGTCGCGCAGCGCCACCGGGCTGTCGTACGCGAACGACGTATCCAGATCGACCAGCGCCGCCAGTGCGGTGATGCCGAGGGAGCCGCCGAACAGCTTGTAGTCGCTGAGGTAGGCGACCTGGGTGACCCACACCGAGGAGCCGATGTGCGGATCGCGGAACACCGGCACGTCGTCGCCGTGCGCGTCCTTGATCGCGTCGAAGTCGTAGCGCCTCAGGTACTGGATCGCCGTCCAGCCCGGGTTGGGCTTGCTGAAACCGTCGAAGAAACTGGTGCCGCCGGTATTGATACCGGTCGGCAGGGTGGCGCTCTGCGGCACCGATTGCGCGGCCGCAGGTGCGACCCAGGCGATGGCCAGCACGGCGAGCAGAGACAGGCGCGCACGGGTACGCGGCGACGAGGGGACACGGTAGCGGACACGCTTCACGGGCAGGCACTCCAAGCGAAAGGGGAACGGCGGGGTGCGTGGGGGCAGGAACGCGAACACGCAGCGCGCGCAGGGCGCGACCACGCGGCGACGCACGCCGTCAGCGGGACGCTGGCGGCGGGTCGGGAATCAGCGAGAAAGAAGGGCGGGAGGCAAGAACCAGCCGCGCCGCAGGGGGCCGCTACAGGCGGTCGAGCGCGTCCAGCCGGTCCAGCGCCTGCAGCAGCGCGCGTGCCGAGGTCGCGCCGAGCGCGGTGCCGAGCTGCTGCTCCATGCGCACCACTTCGGCTTCGGCCTGCGCCAGCAGCGCCGTGCCGGCGGTGGTCAGATGCAGATGCTGCATGCGCCGGTCCTGGCGCCCGCGCACCTGCCGCAGCAGTTTGCGCTTGACCAGGCGCGCGACCACGATCGCCAGGTTCGGCGGCGACACGCTCAACACCTCGCCCAGCTGCCGCTGGTTGATGCCGGGATTGGCGTCCACCAGCACCAGCAGCGAATACTCCACCGGCTTCAGCTCGAAGGCGCGCACGCAGTCCTGGAACAGCCGCCGCACCTGCAGTTCGGTGCGGGTGATGCGGTAGCCGATCAGGCTGGTCAGGCGCCGCTGGTCCACGCTGTCCGCCGTGTGCGGATCGGCGGGCAACGCGCTGTTGGACATCTCGGGACTCGGTTTCGAACTCACTGCGCTTCCTGCATGGGGCGTCCTGCGGCCAGGTCACGGCGGCTGCGCACGCATCCGTCGGCGCCGGCCGGCGGTGCCGTCGCCATTGCATTGTAGGGGCATGGCCGCGCATGGTCACAACGCCGCGTCCACGCGCCGCAGCAGCGCCCGGTAAGGCGCGGCGGCGGTCCACAGGCACAGCGCGCCGAGCAGCGCCGCACCCATGCACACCACGCCCAGCGACAGCCCGACCTGGCGCTCGTCGGCGAGTACGTGGTCGGTGCCCAGCGCCACCAGGTACGGCCCCAGGCCCAGCCCGATCAGGTTGACCAGCAGCAGGTAGATCGAGGTGACCTGGCCGCGCAGGCGATTGGGGGTGACCGCCTGCAGGATCGCCGGTGCCAGCGCCACCGGCATGCCCAGCACGAACGTGGTCAGCGCGATCGCCGCCAGCGCCGGCCACGGCCCTGGTGCCACCGCGAACAGCGCACTGCTGATCACCAGCAGCACGGCGCCGACCAGCGAGATCTTCAGTGCCGCGTCGCGGCTGCCGCGTGCGGCCAGGCGGTCGGCCAGAAAGCCGCTGAACAGCATGCCGGCGATGCCGAAGGTGAGGATGATGATGCCGTAGGCCGGGCCGATCTCGCCCGGGGTCCACTGCCAGCGGCGGATGAAGGTGGCCGGCAGCCAGGCGGTGATGCCGAAGGTGATCATCGCGATCACGCCGTTGGCCAGGAACAGCGCCACGTACACCCGCGCGTTGTCGCGCAGGTGGCTCAGGTCCGGGCGCACGCTCGGCACCGCCGCGGCCTGCTCGTGCCGCGCCGGCTCGCGCACCGTGGCCATCAGCGCGATCACCGCCAGGCCAGGCAGCGCGACCAGGATGAAGGCCGCCTGCCAGGGCCGGAAGCTGCCCAGTAGCGGCAGCATCACCGTGCTCTCCTTGCTGGTCGCCGCGATCACCAGGCCGCCGACGATGAAGGCCGCCGCCGAGCCGATGTAGACCCCGGAGGTGTACACGCTCATCGCCCGCGCGCGTTTTTCCGGCGGGAAGTAGTCGGCCAGCATCGAGTACGCCGCCGGCGACAGCGAGGCCTCGCCGACGCCGACGAACACCCGCGCCAGGAACAGGGTGAAGAAGCTGGTGACGTAGGCACCGGCGGCGGTCGCCGCGATCCACACCACCACGCCGAGCACGATCAGGTTGCGGCGGTTGCGGCGGTCGGCGACGCGGCCGAGCATCACCCCGATCAGCGTGTAGAACACTGCGAAGGCGAAGCCGTGGACCAGGCTGAAGGCCGAGTCGGACAGCTGCAGGTCGCGCTTGATCGGCTGCACCAGCAATCCGAGGATCTGCCGGTCGACGAAGGACAGCGTGTAGGCCAGCAACAGCACGATGGTGACGTACCACGCATACAGCGGGCGGTACGGCGCAGACGATGGCAGCGGATCGCGCATGGAAAGGCTCCGGCTCAGAAGCGCAGGGTCAGGAAGGGGGCGATGTAGAAGTAGTCGCGGCCGCGCACCGGTCCCTCGCGCAGGAACGGCCCGGCCTGGGTGTAGTGGGCGTACACGTCCAGGCTGGCGAAGGCGTTGAAGCGATACTTCACCCACAGCACCGAACGCGTGCCGATGTCGCGCGCATCGTTGGCGTCGCCCGGCTGCAGCACCCGCCAGCCGGCCGCGTACACGCCGTCGTGCAGGCTCTGCCGCTGCAGCTTGAGCACGTACATGTCGATCCACAGCCGCTCGCTGGGACGCAGCACCAGTTCCGGGCCGATGGCGCGCACGTTGCTGCTGATCATGCTGCCGTCGAACACCGAGGCGCGCGCGTACAGGCCGTTGAAGGTGTTCAGTTCGCCGTCGCGCGGATCGCGGTCGCCGGACGAGACCTCCATGCGCCAGCCCAGGCGCGGCGTCCATGTCGTCGTGGCGAAGGTGTAGCCGCCGAACAGCGTGCCCTGCCAGGCGCGCACGCGCTGGCCTGCGAAATGGCCGCGCTGGCCGATCAGCTCCAGGTCATAGTCCCAGCCCTGCACGGCGCCGCTCAGGCGCGTGGACAAGGTGTGCCGATGCTCCTCGCCGACCACCCCGCCATAGCGACGCCCGTCCTGCACGGTGTCCAGGTACAGCGTCTCCAGCAGCGCCGCCTTCGGCTGGCTGGGCGACAGCGGCACTTCGGCATGTGCGCCCCACAGGCGCTGGTCGCGGTTGGTGCGGTCGTCGAAACTGCCGGTACGGGTCAGCACCGGGCGCCCCCACAGCAGGCCGCCGCTCCAGCGCGGCTGCCGGGTCAGCAGGCGTACCGCGTCGAACGGCATGCGCGAATTGGCCGGGTCGCGCGGATCGAGCAGGCGCTGCCAGGCGTAGGCGATCTGCTGGCGGCCGGCGCGCAGGCGCCAGGCCGGCGCCTTCTGCCCGTCGGACAGTTCGACGAAACCCTGCGCCAGGTCCAGCGGGTTGCGGTCGGTGGCCTGCACCGGCCGTGTCTGCAGGCCGGCCACGCGGCTGTCGGCCAGTTCGCCGAACAAACGCACATACGCCGACGGCCGGTAGTCGGCCCACAAGCGCAGGCGCTGCTGCGCATAGCCGTGCGGATCGGTGGCGAAGCGGCCGAAGCCGGCGTGCTCGCGATAGTCGTACAGCGTGCGGCTCTCGCCGCCGAGGCTGAGCCAGCCATCGCCGACGGGGATGTATTTCCATTTCTCCCAGCCCTGGCGCGGACGCGCCGCCAGCGCCGAATAGTCTTCCTGATCGGCCAGCAGCTTGCCCTGCGGGCCGTTGTTTTCGGCATCGGCCTGGGCGCAGCCGACGCTGCACAACATTGCCAGGCACACGGTACGGGGCGCACGGCGTGCGCGCGCATGAGGCACAGTCATCGATTCCCTCCCAAGTCTCGAAGCCAGTGATGCGAAGGAGCGCGGTCCGCTATCCGGTCGCGCGGCCGAGTGGTGCGGTCATGACGGCGGCGCCGCCACCGCGCCCGGTGCCGTGCCGGCGTAGAGCTGTTCGACCAGCGCCGCCCGCGCGCGCAGCACGTTGCGCTGGTTGATCGAACCCTTGTCGGTGATTTCGCCGGCCTCCAGGTTCGGCGGCTGCTCCAGCCACGCCGCGCGCGCGACGTGGCTGGCGCTGCCGGTGGCGCTGCGGTTGAGCGTGTCGAGCAGGCGCTGCAGCCAGGCGCGCACCGGCGGCGCCTGCAGCACCTGCGCCGTCTCGGCCTGCGCCGGCAGCCCGGACAGCGCCTGCAGCGCGTCCAGCCGCGGGAACAGCAGCAGGCCGATGGCGTCGCGGTCGGCACCGGTGACCACCACGTCCTGCACGTACGCAGCACCTTCCATCAGCACCCGCGTGCGCAACGGGCCGACGCTGACGAACACGCCGGAAGACAGCTTGAAGTCCTCGGCCAGGCGGCCGTCGAACAACAGGCCGCGCTCGGGATGCTGCGGATCGATCGGCTTGAGCGCGTCGCCGGAGCGGTAGAAGCCTTCCTCGTCGAAGGCCTCGGCGGTCTGCTGCGGCGCGTTCCAGTAGCCGGGCATCACGTGCGGCCCGCGGAAGCGCGCTTCCAGCTTGTCGCCGACCGGCACCAGCTTGACCTCGCAGCCCGGTGCCGGCACGCCGACATCGCCGGGGGTATTGCTGGTGCCGTGGGTGAAGGTGCACGACGGCGCGCATTCGGTCATGCCCAGGCCGGCGAGCATGCGGATGCGTTCGCCGCAATGCGCCTCGGCGATGCGCTCCAGGCGGTCCCAGACTTCCTGCGACAGCGCCGCGGCGGCGAAGAAGAACATGCGCATGCGCGACAGGAACGTCTGGCGCAGCGCCGCATCCTGTTCCAGCGCCTGCGCCAGTTGTTCCCAGCCGCGCGGCACGCTCAGGTATACGGTGGGCGCGATCTCGCGCAGGTTGCGCAAGGTCTGCTCGAACAGCGCCGGGGTCGGCTTGCCGTCGTCGAGGTAGAAGCTGCCGCCGTTGTACAGGGCGATGCCGATGTTGTGGCTGCCGCCGAAGGTGTGGTTCCACGGCAGCCAGTCGACCAGCACCGGCGTCTGCCCGAGCACCGGGAAGGTCTGCAGCAGCATTTGTTGGTTCGCGCACAGCATGCGCTGGGTGGTGATCACCGCCTTGGGCAGCAGGGTGGAGCCGGAGGTGAACAGGAACTTGGCGATGCTGTCCGGGCCGCAGGCGGCGAAGGCGGCATCGGCGGCGTCCAGCGCACGTGGCGCCAGCAGATCCTCGAAACGCAGGCAGGCACGATCGCCCACGGCACCACGCACGCACACTGCCGGGACATCGGTGGGGAACACCGCCGCGATCGCCGGGGCGAACGCAGCGCCGTCGCTGGCGAACAGCAGGCCTGGACGCAGCACCTCGGCCACATGCCGCAGCTTGGCGAAATCGCGCGACAGCAACGCATAGCCCGGCGACACCGGGCAGTACGGGATGCCGGCGTACATCGCCGCGAACGCCAGTTGCAGGTGCTCCAGGTCGTTGCCGGACAGGATCGCCAGCGGCCGTTGTGCCGACAGGCCCATGTCCAGCAGATGCGCGGCGATGCGGCGGGTGCGCTCGAGCATCTGCGCGTAGCTCAGGCGCCGCCACTGCCCGGCGTCGTCGCGCTGCGCCACGAAGGTGGCATCGGGGGTGTGCAGCGCCCAGTGCTGCAGGCGCTGCAGCAGGTGCCTGGGCAGCGGCGCCAGCGGTTCGCGCGCGCGCAGGCGCAGCACGCCGTCGGTATCGCGGTGGACCTCGGTATCCGCGTGGCTCAGTCCGACAGGACGGTAGCGCGCGGCGGTGGCAACGGACTCAGCGGCATTCATCGGAACCATCCGGGGGAGAGAGACGGCACGGCGTGCGGCAACGCCGCCGCGGCCCCGCGGGGCCGCAGGCGACGCGACGGGTCAGCGCTTGTAGGTCTGCAGACCGGGCTTGATGGTTTTGTCGTCCAGGAATTGCTTCAGGCCCTGTTGCCGGCCCTTCTCGGGATCGCGGTGATTGGACTGGTCGACCTTGGCGTACAGGTAGTCCTCGTTCTGCTCCCAGGTCAGCTCGCGGCAGCGCTTGAAGCCGTGCTTGGCGAAGCGCAGCACCACCGGGTTCTTCTGCTGCAGTTCCTGCGCCAGCTTGGTCACTTCCTCACGCAGCTGCGCGCGCGGCACGCTGGCGTTGACAAGGCCCATCTGCGCCGCCTCGGTGCCGGTGAAGGTGCGTCCGGTCATGATGTAGAGCATGGCGTTGCGGTGGCCCATGGTGTCGGCGACGGCCTTGCTGACCAAGTTGCCCGGGGGAATGCCCCAGTTGATCTCCGACAACCCGAACACCGCTTCGTCCGCGGCGATGGCCAGGTCGCAGGCGACCAGCGGCGAGAACGCGCCACCGAAGCACCAACCGTTGACCGCGGCGATGGTCGGCTTGCTGTAGAAACGCAGCAGGCGCCACTGCCACTGCGAGCAGTCGCGACGCATGCGCTCCTGCACGATCTCTTCCTTGCCGTCGGTCTCGCGGAAGTATTCCTTCAGGTCCATGCCGGCCGACCAGGATTCGCCGGCGCCGGTCAGCACCAGCACCTCGGCGCTGCTGTCCAGCTCCAGCGTCTCCAGCACGTCGATCATTTCGCGATTGAGGGTGGGACTCATCGCGTTGCGCTTGTCCGGCCGGTTCAGGGTGACCCAGGCGATGCCTGCGTCGATCTCGACCTGGACGGTCTGCCAGCGGTCTTGGTAGCTGCTCATGGATAGGCCTGCATGGGGAGGGGGAGAGAGCGGATCACTTAGGACTGATAATAGTTATAGATCATCATTATTTCGGCGCAAGCTGCAGTGCAGCATGGCGGGCGGCGCTGTGGCGGGAGCATGGCGGCCCGCCCATGGGCGGGGTGACAGCAACCGCGATACGGATTCCTTGGACTCGCGAAGGGAGCGAGCCATCCCAGGACCTTGGATCCGCCACCGCATCACCGCGAGCCTTCACGCCCAGCGAACGCAATGCTCACAGGGGACGTTCAGTCCCGGGTTAGCATCCAGCCCACAGGGGTTCCGTCGACACCGGGGTGATGTGATGCACACCGTCTCCGCGCTTGACCAACCGACTCACGCTCGCGTCAGCATCGATCTGGACGCCGAGATGGCGTACTGGCAGCAGGCCCATGCCGAGGGCCGTCTCGGCCGCCAGGGCTTCGCCGACTACGCGCAGCTGCTGAAGATCGGCTATGACGTGTACCTGGCCTACCCGCGCGCCAACGAGGCGCAGCTGTACCGCGTGCTGCAGGACGCTTATCACCAGTGCGCGCCGATGCTGTCGGTGCCATGGGACGAGGCGCGCTGGCTGGTGCGGCATGCCTGGCAGCACCTGGCGCATTCGGGACGGCGGCACTGAACAGCGCCCAGCGCAGCCCGGCATATCGTCGTTGCCAGGGCAGGAGCGGCGTCAGCCGCGACGGGCGTTACCGAGAATGCCTGTCGCGGCCCACGCCGCTGCTACGCTGCGTCTTCGGTCGCGATGGAAGGCGCCCCCGAGGCGCCGTCTCCCGGCGCCGCGGCGACAACCGGATAGCAGCCCATCGCGCGCACGGCACACCGCGGCGTGCGCCGCGTGTTGCTGTTGCACGCATCCGGCACCGCATGCGCCTCAACGCGACGAAGCGGGTGGCGAGGCGCTGTGCTCCTTCGCTTCCAGGCGCCCATGGAACGCGTTCGATCCCTTACCGGGCGCCGTCGCCGCCTCGCCCTCGCTGCGCTTGAGGCGCTGCTTGCGCTGTTCGACCACGCGGCTGGCAAGGGCCACACGGCGCCCGATCACCATGTCGGTCAGCCAGTCGATCAGGTGGTGCGTGTAGGCGGCCTGGTGCGCTTTTTCGGTCAGCGCATGATCGGCGCCGGCGATCGTGCGCGTGGTCAGCGAACGCGCGTTGGAGAACGCTGCCGCGTAGTTGCGCAGCACCTGCCCGGGCACGATCACGTCGCGCTCGGCCTCCACCAGCAGCACATCGCCACGATAGCGCTGGCAGGCCGCCAGCGCGCGGTTGTCCGCCGGCGTCACCACGCGGTTGCGGTACGGCATCAGGTCCGGATCGCGGTTCAGCGCGACCTTCGGCCCGTCCCAGTGCGCGTCCTTGTACAGCGCCGGCGAGCGCAGGGCCAGCCACTCCACCGGCCGTTCCAGGGTCAGCAACGCGGCCAGGTAGCCGCCGTAGCTCAGCCCCACCACCGCGATCGCCTCCGGATCCACCTGCGGCGACGCCGCCAGGCAATCGTAGGCGGCCTTGATGTCGTCCAGGTTCTGCGCGCGCGTCACCGTCTCGCGCATCGCGGCCAGGCCTTCGTGGCCACGCAGGTCGAAGGTCAGGCACACGCAACCCAGCCCCGCCGCCTCGCGCGCGCGCACCAGATTGTGATGCTGATTGCCGCCCCAGCCGTGCACGAACAGCACGCCGGGCAGGCGGCTGGTCGGGGTCAGCAAGGTGCCGCTGAGCGCCGCGCCGTCGACCGGGATGTCGATGCTGGAAAGTTCGGCTTCCATGGTCAGGTCACGCTGCGCATGTAGCGGTACTTGGTCAGCAGACCGGTGCGCGGCTCTTCGCCCACGTAGTACACCTGCGCCCCGGCCGGCGGCGGCGGATGCGCGCCATAGCGCTCGACGGTGGCGGCGACCACGCGTTGCAGCGTCGGCGACTGCTGGAACGCAGCGACCGCGGCCAGTTCCGCCGGCGTGGCGCCGCCGACGCGCCAGGACTGCTCGAGGACGCCGCAGGCGATGCTGCCATCGGCAAGCAGCCCCTCGATCACGTCGTAGTTGCGCCGCGACGCATAGAAGCCCGGATAGGCCGCAGCCACCAGCCGATCGTAGTCGCGCGCCTTCAGCACCGCGGTGCGCTGACGTGGCGGCAACGGCTGCGCCAGCAGCGTGTCGAAGGTGCCACGGATCACGTGCAACTCCGAACCGCCGTACGCCTCACGGCCGCTGCAATCGCGGGTGACCGACTGCGTGCCGCAATAGGCGATGGTGATGCCGGCGCAGTGCGTTTCGCCGACGCTGAAAGTGGTCGGCTGCTGCAGGTGCCGTTCCAGCACCACGCCATGCCGGTGCAATTCATGGACGGACAAGGCCGACAGCGCCGCGTCCAGCGCCGCCGCATCGTGCGGCAGGACCTGCCCCAGCCCGCCCACGCCGTGGCACGGCTTCAGGCGCACCTGGCCGCCGTCGCACAGGCGCGCGAACGCGCGCCGGGCATCTGCGGCGCTGAAGGCGGTGTAGCCCGGCAGCGTCGCGGCCGCCAGGGCCACGCCGAGGTCCGGCTGCCATCCTTCCGGCGCCTGCGCATCGCCATCGACCAGCGGATGGCTGATCGCCTTGCTGGCGACGAAGGCATGTGGCACCACGCCGCCCAGCAGATCGGCCGCGCCATGCACGCCGAGTTGCGCGGCCTGCGCTTCCGTCAGGGTTTCATCGGGCACGTAGAACGCACCCGACTCGAACGCATCCGACCCGGCGGCAAGCCGTGCGTCGTGCAACGGCAGGCGCATCAATCGCGCGACCTCGGCGACCACCCAGGCATGCGTGGCGGCCTCGTGGCCCCCGGACGCCGTATCGCGTACGCGGTAGGCGCGGACATTGGCGTGCGCAGCGAACCGGGACATGTCGGGCGCTCCGTGCGAATGGAGAAGACGCGACGTCTCAGCCATGGCCGTACCCGCGCAGCAGCACGGCCACGGCAAGGGCGATCACCAGGAGCGACACGACCATGCGCAGCCAGCGGCTGGCGCACAGTTGCTTCCACCAGGCCGAGACCTCGGGCGTGCCGCTGGCATCCCGGGCGCGCTGTGGCGGCGGCGCGGACGCTGGAGGGGAAGCCGCAGAGTGGCGGTCGTCGTGGCGCATGGCCCAAGGCTGTCGCGCGGGCTGTCGCACGCGGGTGAACGCGATGTGGTGCGTGTGTCATCGCGCGAGTACACGCATCGGCTGCACCCGGGCAACCGCATCGCCACTCGGCGATGCGCCTGGCGTTTGCAACAAAGCAGACGCAGCGCGCGCAGCACGTCAGTGCAAACAGAAAACGGGCCGCGTCATCGGGATCGCCAGAACGCGCGGCAGCGCGTGCAGGCTGCGCCCGGCGCCGCGCTCAGGCGGCAGCCGTCGCCGCCGCGTGGTGCGCGGGCAACCGCGCATCGATCCGGTGCTTGCCGGCCAGCGCCTGCATGCCCTGCAAGGTGGCCTGCACCGCGCTGGCATAGCCGCTGCGCCACAAGTCGGCGCGCGACTGACGCGATGCCGCCGCATTCAGCGCCAGTGCGAAGGCCTGCACGCGCGGATCGGCCAGCGCGGCGCGCTCCAGGAAGGGCTGCTCCGGGGCGATGACGTCGACCGGGGCCAGCCAGGCGTCGGCGACCAGTTCGGCCACGCCGGCGCGGTGCGAGAGCTGGTGCATGGCAGTGAGCGTCTCGTGCAGCATTTCCAGGCACGCCCATTGCCACAGCGCGGCCTTGTACTGCGGGTCGGCCTGGTCCAGGGCGGACAAGGCGCCATCGACATGATCGATGCGAAGATCCTGCATGGCCGACTCCACGATACGGCATTGCGATCCGCACATTCTGCGCGGCGAAAGTGAGCGCAACGTGAGTCGTGCGGCGGCAGCGGCAGCGTACAGGCGGTCACAGCGGGCGCGGCGGCAGCCATCGCGTATACTGGCCGCGCGCCTGCTCGCGCCGCTCTCTCACTACGCGCTTCCCATGACGCCACCCTGACACCCGCAGCTTGCATCGGCCCGCCTCGACGGCAGGCCGCAGGTTGTTGGTTTTCCATTGCATACAGCGAGCGCTGCCCTGCGACAGGGCGGTGTCGGGAGCGTTTACCTTGAAGTTTTCCTCTTCCCTGCGCCAGTCCTGGTGCGGCAATCTCCGTGGCGACGTGCTCGCCGGCCTGGTCGTGGCATTGGCGCTGATTCCCGAGGCGATCGCGTTCTCGATCATCGCCGGCGTCGATCCCAAGATCGGCCTCTATGCCGCCTTCTGCATCTGCGTGACCATCGCCTTCGCCGGCGGGCGCCCCGGCATGATTTCCGCCGCCACCGGCGCGATGGCGCTGCTGATGATCGGCCTGGTCAAAGAGCACGGCGTGCCCTATCTGCTCGCGGCCACGCTGCTGACCGGCGTGCTGCAGATCCTGGCCGGGCTGTTCAAGCTCGGCGCGCTGATGCGCTTCGTCTCGCGCTCGGTGATCACCGGCTTCGTCAATGCGCTGGCGATCCTGATCTTCATGGCACAACTGCCCGAACTGATCGGCGTGCCCGTCCCGGTCTACCCGCTGGTCGCGCTGGGTCTGCTGCTGATCTACGGCCTGCCCTGGCTGTCGCGGCGCAGCTTTCCCGGCATCGGCCTGTGGTTGCTGGTGCTGGGCGCCGCCTTGACCGCAGGCAGCATGGCGCCGTGGATGCTGCTGCCGGTCGCCGTGGGTGGCGCCGCGGCGCTGCTGTTCGGGCACCGCTGGACGCGCGGCCTGGCCGTGCCGCCGCCGTTGGTGGCGATCGTGCTGCTGACCGGGCTGGCACTGTACTTCGGCATCCACGTGCCCACCGTCGGCGACAAGGGACAACTGCCCGATCGCCTCCCCAGCCTGCTGCTGCCGGCCGTGCCGTGGACGCTGGAAACGCTGTGGATCGTGTTCCCGGTATCGGCGACGATGGCCGTGGTCGGCCTGCTCGAGTCGATGATGACCGCACAGATCGTCGACGACATGACCGACACGCCCAGCGACAAGAACCGCGAATGCGTGGGCCAGGGCATGGCCAACATCGTCAGCGGCCTGTTCGGCGGCATGGCCGGCTGCGCGATGATCGGGCAATCGGTGATCAACGTGAAGTCCGGCGGGCGCGGCCGCCTGTCCGCGCTGGTCGCCGGCAGCGTGCTGTTGCTGCTGGTGGTGTTCGCCGGCGCCTGGGTGCGGCAGATCCCGATGGCCGCACTGGTGGCGGTGATGATCATGGTCTCGGTGGGCACGTTCAGCTGGCGCTCGCTGGCGCAGTTGCGCACCCATCCGACCAGCTCCAGCGTGGTGATGCTCGGCACCGTCGCGGTGACCGTGGCCACCCACGACCTGGCGCGCGGCGTGCTCACCGGCGTGCTGCTGTCGGCGCTGTTCTTCGCGCGCAAGGTCGGGCGCATGCTGCACATCGCGCGCAGCGAGGACGCCGATGGCGGCCACACCTACCGCATCCGCGGCCAACTGTTCTTCGCCTCGGCCGGCGGCTTCGCCGGTGCCTTCGACTTCGCCCACGCGCCGGCACGGGTCACCCTGGATCTGAGCGACGCGCACGTCTGGGACATCAGCGCCATCGGCGCGCTGGACCAGGTGGTGATGAAATTCCGCCGCCACGGCGCGCAGGTCCAGGTGCTGGGACTGAACCCGGACAGTGCGGCGATGGTCGGGCGCCTGGGCAGGCACCAGCGCGACGATGTGGAAAGCGTTCCGCTGCATTGAGGCCCGGCCGGGACGATCGTGTCGGCACGGCGGCACGGCGCAGCGCGCGGTCACGCCGCGCGCCGTCCCGCGTGCCGACATGGCGACGACATCGGCCGATTAGCATCGAACTGCTAACGGCCATGCAGGAGATCCGCCGATGTCACTGGACCACTGGCAACTGCCGCCACACGACTGGGTGCCCAACCATCCGTTCCTGCCGGTGCTGCACTACCGGCAGTGCGTGGGCACCATCGACGCCGACGGCTTCGAACGCCGCTTCGCCGCGCACGGCTGGCCGCCGCAATGGCGCGACGGCATCTACGACTATCACCACTACCATTCCACCGCGCACGAAGTGCTCGGCGTCGCCCGCGGCAGCGCCCGCGTGCTGCTCGGCGGCCCCGGCGGCATCGAGGTCGCGCTCGCGGCCGGCGACGCCCTGCTGCTGCCGGCCGGCACCGGCCATTGCCGGCTGTCGGCCAGCGCCGACTTCATGGTCGTCGGCGCCTATCCCGACGGGCAGGATTGGGATATCTGCCGGGAAGCGCCTACAGCCGAGATGCTGCAACGGATCGCCAATGTGCCTTTTCCAAGCAGCGATCCATTGCTCGGGGCGGAGGGGCCGTTGCTGAAGCATTGGAAGAGACCAGTCGACGTCGACTGACTGCGTCGTCGCACGGGATCATGCTTGCCTCGAAGTCGGCCCCGCCGCCCAGACATCGCACGCCGGATCGAACTCGGTCGTCGCTGCGTGCTCGGAGCGCCAGCCGAAGCCGCAGATCGCCATGACGCTCTGGCGCATCGGATCCAGGTCCAGCGCCTTGCCGAGATCGACATCATTGATGGCGGAGGTGACGAACGCGCCCAACCCCAGATCGGTCGCCGAGAAGTACAGCGCCTGCGAGATGTGGCCGACGTCCAGGGTCAGTGCGCGATAAGCCTTGGCGTGCTGGCGATACTTCCAGAACGTCCGGTTGAATCGCGGCGCCAGCAGCACCAGCACGTGGGCATCGGCGAACCAGTGCTGCCCGGCCAGCGCCAGCCGTGCGAACGCGTCGATGTCCGGCCCCGGGCACGATAACGGCGCCAACGCGTGGTCCACAGGGTGGTAGTGATAAAGACCCGGTTCGACTCCCTCCACCCGGCGCACCAGCAGATAGGCTTCGGTCGGATGCAGTCCGCCGGCGGACGGCACGTTCTTCTTCAGGAAGACCGTGTCGTCCTGGACACGCAGCGTCGCCCGCGCCATCAGCACGCGCTGCAACATCCGCAGGAACAGCGCATTCGGCAGCATGCGCGCAACGTCGTAGTTGCGGCAGGTGACGCGACGCGCAAGCATGGCTTCGAACGCGCCGTCGTCCAGCCGCGGCAGCGGAATCCTGGCGAGACTGGAATCGACCTCCTGCACTTCGGGCGGTGGCGCCCCCAGCTTGCGGCGCAGATCGGGGGCGGACACCATGCCGTTGCGCTCCATCGCGGTCACCCCATCGATGCCCTGCCAACGGCTCGCCCAGTGCGCCACTGCGGCGGCCGGCCACCAATGCGCGGACCGCAATGCCTCGTCGCGTTCGCGAAACGCCGCAGAACCTGCGTCGTCGCCGATCAGCAGGCCGCGCTCGAGCGCCCGCTCGATCGCATCATCGGCATGGTCAACCAGTTGTGCGCGCTCGACCCATTCCGTTGGACTGACCTGGCCGAGCAACGGCAGGTCGGCCGCGTCCAGTTCGAGCTCGCCGTCCAGGTGCGGCGCCAGGGCGACCCAGGCCCGCCGGCGACGCAGGCCCGCACCGCCCCGCAGCAGGCTGGCCAGGTCGAACGCCACGCTTTCCCTCGCTTCGACGAACAGCACGGCGCAGCGCCTCAGGCGCATGAATCCCTCGTTTCCGCTGTGTGTGAGCGCTGCATCGATTGGCCACATTGGAGAGATGCTGGACTGCTAGGATACCGTCGCGGCCCCGGTCGTTCCTGCGAGCACCCGTGGCAACCGCACCTCCACCATGCGTGCATCGCATGTCCACCGCTATCGCAACAGGGGACCACATCATGACCGATCAGCCGCAGGGGCATCCGCCCTTCGATCTCGCCACCGCCCAGCAATTGCTCACGCTTCTGTCCACCGACGACGACTTCCGCGCGCTGTTCGCGCAGGATCCGGGCGCGGCGCTGCGTAGTTTGGGCCTTTCCGAGCAACGCGTCGCCGCCGCGCTGGAGGAGCCGACCTGCCTGTGCACGTCGGACCTGGCGAGCAAGGAAGAAATCCAAGAAGCCCTGGAGTTGCTGCTGGCCTACCTCACCGCCGAGGGTACGCACACGGTCGTTCACTGTTTCGAGGCGGGTTCCGTCGTCGCCAGCCTGACCGCCAGATAGTTCGGTAGCGCTTGTCCCGCCCAGGCGCGTCGGAAGGTTTCCGCCTTCTGCCGCGCCTGGTCGGTCTGGCCAAGGCTGGCCAGGATTTCCGTGGTACTCACCACCGCCAGGTTCGCGTCGGCGACATTCATCGCTTGCAGCACCAGCCCACCGATCGGTTCGATGTACGCCAGCCCACGACGCGCGACCAACCAGTCGTTTTCGGCCATGGCCTGCTTCTTCTCGCCGGCCGCGAGCAAGGCATCGCGCAGGCTGACGTGAAGCTGGTACGGCTCCCTGCCATCGATCTGCTCGCGTAACAGAGCGACCGCACGCGCGGGAGTTCCGCTGTCGACGAGCTGTTGCGCCTGCAGCAAGGACAGCAGCTTGGTCATCGGCGGAAAGCCCGACTCCGCGACCAGGGACGCGAGCTGCGCGGCGTGCGCGTCGTACAGCGTTCGGTCGCCGCTGCGCTGCGCCAGGCGGATCGCCGACATCGCCACGATGATCAGGTCGTCGCGATCGCCGGCGTCACCGTGGACCGCGCGCTCCAGCGCTTCGCCGGCAATTCGCGCCAACAAGGCCCTGTCCACCGTCCGCGGATCGGTAACGAAGGCGACCGCCTGCTGCGCGATCTGCAAGGGATAGCGGATCACCGGCTCCGCATCCGCCGACGCCGCTACGGCGGCCCGCGCGGCGGCGGCGGCATCGCCCAAGCGGCCCTGGTCCAGCGGAATGGAAATCTGTTCGAAGCGGTCGGTCAATGCCGAGCCCGATGCCGCCAGCGCCGCCATGATCCTGCCAGCCGCCGGATAGTCTTTCATCGCCGCGAACGCCGCAGCATGGCGCCGGGTCGCCGGATAGCCGCCAAGTTCCTCGGCCTGCTTGAAGGCGTTCAGCGCGTCGCCATACCGGCCCTGCGCCAGGTAGATGCGACCCTGCAGTTCCACCGCCACGTCGCGCAGCGGATTCTGCGGCACCGCGAACTTCTGCACGCTATGCTCGGCTGAAGCGTAATTGCCCTCGGTGAACTCGTCCCACGCGAACTGCGCCGCGCCGGCGTAGTAGTCCGGATACAGTTCCGACAGCATCTTCCACTTCTGCTTGGCCTGCCGCCACGGATGTGGGCCGAGTTCGCTCGCCCACGCGTCCAGGTACAGTGCATCGCGCTCGGACAGGTGGTCGCGCAGGGCCATGGCCTTGGCCAGATACTGCAACGCCGCGCGATTGTTGGCGGTGGAGATCTCGACCCGCATCGATCCCATGTAGGCCAGCGCGAAGTCCTTGTCGATCTCCGCCGCCTTGACGAAGTACTGATCGGCGGATCGGAAATCGCGCCGGGTGAAGTACTTCATCGCGATCGCATACGCCTTCAAAGCGTCCAGGCTGCTGGTGGTGACGCTGGGCAGCGGAGGCGAATTCTTCCTGATGACCTCCTCGCCTTCGCCCAACTGCTCGCGCAGCGATGCGGTCACCGCGTCGATGGACGCCAGCACCGAGCCAGCGCCGCGGCCGTCGCGGGACTCGGCATAGACGGTCGCCTGCGTCCGCGGATCGACCACCTCCGCGCTCACCCGCACCCGCCCGCCGACCTCTGACACCGTGGCCAGCAGCACGGCGCGCGCGCCGTCGCGCTGCGCGATCTCCGAGGCCGTGGCGCGATCGAGCGGCGTGTGCTCCGGATCGCGGCGCATCCGCGTGAGCGTGTCGCGCACCTTCAGATCACTGAGCACATTGACGTAGCGCGACTGCTCCAGGCTGATGCGGAAGGCCTGCTGCAGGGAGTCGTCCAGTGCGACGTCGCCGGTCAGATTGCGCAAATCCCCCACCACCACCCAGTCGCGTTCGGCGAAGGCGATGGCCGGCTGCGGGCGGGTGACGAACCAGGCGCCGACCGCGAACGCGGCGATCAGCGCCGCTTCCGCCGCCAGCGCCGCCGGCCGCCGCCACAACGGGATGTCGCGCCAGGCCTTGGGCGTGGGCTTGGGCGCGCGCAGCGGGGTGTGGCCGATCTCGCCGACTTCGTAGATCTCCAGCGGGGTCGGCACGCCCTTGAAGCGCCAGCGGCCGTGCGATTTCCACAGCAGGCGCTCGCCGCGTTCGCCCAGCTCGCGCGCGGCGCGGTGGGTCAGCGACTCGGCCACCGCCGACAGCAGAATCTGCCCGGGCCGGGCCAGGGTCATCAGCCGCGCCGCGGTCGGCTTGGCCAGGCCTTCCACTTCCAACGGCTTGGCGCCCACCTGCACGGCGGCGTCGCTGTTGCGCCAGGTCAGCACTTCGCCCACATGCAGGCCGGCGCGCACCTTCAGGTCCAGCGCGCGCGACGCGCCCAGCGCATGCAGGCCGCGGCTGTAGTCCAGGGCGAAACCAAGGCCGTCGATGGGTCGTTCGAACAGCAACAGCAGGCCATCGGAGCGGTCGATCAGGCGGCCACGCCAACGCTGCTGCAACTCCAGCACCAGCGAATCGTGCCGCTTGAACAGGTCGGCCGCATTGGCGTCGCCGAGCTTTTCCACCAGCGCCACCGAATCGCACAGGTCGGTCAGCAGCAGGGTACGAAGCTGCGGGACCTCGGGTTGCGGTGCGGTGGCATCGGTCATGGCGGCGGCTCGGCGGGACGCGGTGACTCAGCAGGGGGCGGAGGCGAGGTCGTGCCAGTACAGGCGGTTGCCGCCCTGGCGCTTGGCTTCGTACAGCGCCGCGTCGGCGTTGGCGTACCAGTCGTTCCAGTCCGAATGCGGATCCACCCGGCTGATGCCGATGCTGACCGGGCAGATGTGCGGCGCAGGGTGCGGCACGCCCAGCAGGTTCTGCACGGTGGCGAGCACGAACTCGCCGATGCGGCGCAGGTCCTCGACCGTGCCGGCGGCCACCAGCAGGCAGAACTCGTCGCCGCCCAGGCGGCACGCCGTGTCGTCCGGCCCGGCCACCGAGCGCAGGATGTTGGCGACGTTCTGCAGCACGCGATCGCCGACCAGGTGGCCGTGGGCATCGTTGATGTGCTTGAAGCGGTCGCAGTCGATCAGCAGCAGGCCCGGGCCGGGCGAGCGGCCATCGCGGCGACACTCCTGCAGGCGCAGGATCAGTCCGCGGCGGTTGTGCAGGCCGGTCAGTTCGTCGGTCCGCACCAGTTCCTCGGTCTGGCTGAGCTGGTGGGTGGTGGCGTAGAGGTTGTCCAGCGCCGCTTCCAGGTCGCGGTTGCGCCGACGCAGCTGACGGATCAGGGTCTGCTCGTTCATCACCACGCGCATGATCGTGCGGCGCAGGAAGTAGGCGACCACGCCCGGGTCGCGCTCGACCAGGCGCTGGAAGTCGTCGTGGTCCAGTTCCACCAGGGCGCCGTCGCTGGCGGCGAGCGCGTCGGCGCTACGCATGTGGTTGCCGATCAGCAGGCCCAGCTCGCCGAAGAACTCGCCATGGCCCAGATGCTTGACCACCAGGTCCTCGCCGAAATCCAGATCGATCACGCCGCTGGTGATCACGAACATCGCGCTGCCGCCGTCGCCGCGGCGGAACAGCACGTCGCCGGCGCGCACCGTCCGGGCGCGACCGAACTCGGAAAACAGACGCAATTCTGCGGCGGTCAGCACCGCCAGCTCGTTCGGCTTCGGAGCGACCGCAGCGTTGGAAATTGTGCCGCGTGCGGTGGATGCGGCGCTGTCGCAGCTCATCCGGCCCCCTAATGTGACGTCGCTGGCCCTGTCCGCGGAGCATAGCACCTACACGCCGCGCTCACGATACGTTTCACAGGCAATCTCGCCCCTGCAAGAGACACCGCAAGCCGCCGCTGCGGCGATCTGTCGCACGCGGTAGACAGCGCCGTTCCGCCGACGGCAGCGCAAAAAAAAGCCCGGGCGAACCCGGGCTTCCCACCTCCTGCCAGGGAGGGGCGATCGATCGGCGCGCCTGGCTGCAGGTCAGGCCGCTTTCTCGCCATGGAACTGCTCTTCCTCGGTCGAGCCCTTCAGCGCGGTGGTCGAGGACTGGCCCTGCTGGATCGCCTGGGTCACCGCATCGAAGTAGCCGGTGCCGACCTCGCGCTGGTGCTTGACCGCGGTGAAGCCGCGGTCGGCGGCGGCGAACTCGGCCTCCTGCAGTTCGACGAAGGCGCTCATCTGCCGGCGCGCGTAGCCGTGCGCCAGGTTGAACATCGAGTAGTTCAGCGCATGGAAGCCGGCCAGGGTGATGAACTGGAACTTGTAGCCGTAGCTGGCGATCTCGCGCTGGAACTTCGCGATGGTGGCGTCGTCCAGGTTCTTCTTCCAGTTGAAGCTGGGCGAGCAGTTGTAGGCCAGCAGCTTGCCGGGGAACTTGGCGTGGATGGCCTCGGCGAACTTGCGCGCGAACTCCAGGTCCGGCTTGCCGGTCTCGCACCAGATCAGGTCGGCGTAGGGCGCGTACGCCAGGCCGCGGCTGATCGCCTGGTCCAGGCCCTTGTGGGTGCGGAAGAAGCCCTCGACCGTGCGCTCGCCGGTGGTGAACGGGCGATCGTTGGGGTCGATGTCGCTGGTCACCAGGTCGGCGGCCTCGGCGTCGGTACGCGCCACCAGCAGCGTCGGCACGCCCATCACGTCGGCGGCCAGGCGCGCGGCGTTCAACTTCTCGATCGCCTCGCGGGTCGGCACCAGCACCTTGCCGCCCATGTGCCCGCACTTCTTCACCGAGGCCAGCTGGTCCTCGAAGTGCACGCCGGCCGCGCCGGCCTCGATCATCGCCTTCATCAACTCGAAGGCATTGAGCACGCCGCCGAAGCCGGCCTCGGCATCGGCCACGATCGGCTGCAGGAAGTCGATCTCGTCCTTGCCCTCGGCGTGGTGCAACTGGTCGGCGCGCAGCAGGGTGTTGTTGATGCGCTTGACCACCGCCGGCACCGAGTCGGCCGGGTACAGCGACTGGTCCGGGTACATCTGCCCTGCCAGGTTGGCGTCGGCGGCGACCTGCCAGCCGGACAGGTAGATGGCGTTGAGCCCGGCCTTGACCTGCTGCATCGCCTGGTTGCCGGTCAGCGCGCCCAGCGCGTTGACGAAGTCCTTTTCGTGCAGGTACTTCCACAGCTTCTCGGCGCCGAGCCGGGCCAGCGAGTGCTCCACATGCACCGTGCCGCGCAGGCGCACCACGTCGGCGGCGGTGTAGTTGCGGGTGATCCCGGCCCAGCGCGGATCGGTGTCCCAGTCGCGCTGGATCTGTTCGGCGGTCTGCAGCGTGGTGCTCATCTGGCGTTCTCCTCGAAATGGATGCAGCGATGAAACGGTGGGGGTGTGGTCGGATAGACAGCGTTGGCAGCCACGGAAGGAATCCGATGCAGGGAGACCGCTTTCACGATTCCCCATGCCCGAATCCCCATTCCCGGCTTCCCATCAATCGATCAACTGATAGGCCGGCAAGGTGAGGAAGTCGGCCAACGCCTCGTCGCGCGTCAGCCGATCCAGCAGCGCGATGGCCTCGTCCACGCGCGCCCCGCCTGGCAGCAGCGCGCGCTCGCCCAGCCGTGCCGGCAACTGCCGCAGGCAGGCGTCGAACAGGGCGAAGTCGATGGCGGTGCCGTCGTCCAGGTGCAGGCCGCCCACGTGCAGCCACTGCCACAACTGGCTGCGGCTGATCTCGGCGGTGGCGGCGTCCTCCATCAGGTGGTGGATCGGCACGCAGCCGTTGCCGTCCAGCCACGCCGCCAGGTAGCGCACGCACACTTCGATGTTGCCCTCGAAGCCGGCGCGGGTGATGGTGCCGGTGGACGGGGCGATCAACGTGTCGCGGTCGGCCTGCACGTCCTCGCGGCGCACCGCGTGCTGGTTCGGCGTGCGCATGTGCTCGTCGAACACGGCGCGGGCGATCGGGATCAGCGCCGGGTGCGCCACCCAGGTGCCGTCGTGGCCGGCGGTGACCTCGCGCAGCTTGTCCGCGCGCACCCGCGCCATCGCCTGCTCGTTGGCCGCCTCGTCGTGGCCGATCGGGATCTGCGCGGCCATGCCGCCCATCGCATGCGCGCCACGGCGGTGGCAGGTGCGGATCAGCAGTTCCGAGTAGGCCTTCAGGAACGGCTGGGTCATGGTCACCTGGCCGCGCTCGGGCAGCACCCGGTCCGGATGCCGGCGGAAGGTCTTCAGGTAGGAAAAGATGTAGTCCCAGCGGCCGCAGTTCAGGCCGACGATGCGTCCGCGCAGCGCATGCAGGATCTCGTCCATCTCGAACACCGCCGGCAGCGTCTCGATCAGCACGGTGACCTTGATCTGGCCCTGCGGCAGGCCGAGCATGTCCTCGATGTGGGCCAGCGCGGTCTCCCACAGCGCCGCTTCCTCCATCGACTGCAGTTTGGGCAGGTACAGATAAGGACCGCGGTCCTTGGCCTGCAGCGCGCGACCGTTGTGGAAGGCGAACAGCGCCGCATCGAACAGGCCGCCGGCCAGCGGCTGGCCATCGACCAGCACGTGCTTCTCGTCCAGGTGCCAGCCGCGCGGGCGCACGATCAGCACCGCCTGCTCCTCGTAGGGCCGCAACGTATAGCGCTTGCCCGGGCTGCCGTCGCGCGCGGCCGGCGCGGTGAAGGTCAGGGTCCCGGCCACCGCCTCGGCCAGCGCGCGCTGGCCGGCGACCAGGTTGCGCCAGGTCGGCGCGGTCGAATCCTCGAAGTCGGCCATGTACACCTTGGCGCCGGAGTTCAGCGCATTGATGACCATCTTCGGATCGGTCGGGCCGGTGATCTCGACCCGGCGGTCCTGCAGCGCCTCGGGCAGCGGCGCCACCTGCCAGTCGCCGTCGCGGATCGCGCGGGTGTCGTCGCGGAAGTCCGGCAGGCCGCCGGCGTCGAAGAACGCCTGGCGCTCGCGCCGCGCGGCCAGCCGCGCCTGCCGCTCCGGCTCGATCGCCCGGTGCAGTGACACCAGCAGGGCCAGCAGCGGCGGCGGCAGCAAGGCGTCCTGGCCGGCCAGCGAGGCGGTCAGGGCGATCCCCGGCGTGGAGCGCGTGGACGGGTCGGGAGCGGCAGCGAAAGCGGGGGCGGACATGTGGGGATTCCTCGATGTTTCCGGGGCTCCACCGTGCTGCCGACGCATGTATTTGACAAAGCAGTTTTGTCAATGCTTTATATAAGTAAGCCTTATATCTATCACGTCATGGCCACGGGCAGCGCCGCAACCCCGCGATTTCCTTACAAATCCGACCGGCTCAAGCCGTTGCGCGCGTTTTGCCAGACGGTGCGGCTGGGGGCGGTGTCGCGGGCCGCGGAGGCCTTGTTCGTCAGCCAGCCGGCGGTGACCCTGCAGTTGCAGGCGCTGGAACGCGAACTGGGCGTGGTGCTGTTCGAGCGCAGCGGCCGGCGCCTGGTGCCCAGCCGCGAGGGCCAGTTGCTGTACGAGATGGCGCAGCCGCTGGTGGAGAGCCTGGACCGGCTGGAGGCGGATTTCCGCGAGAAGGCGCGCGGACTGGACGCCGGCGAGCTCAATGTCGCCGCCAACAGCTCCACCATCCTCTACCTGCTGCCGAAGATCGTGGAGGCCTTCCGTGCACGCCACCCGCAGGTGCGGCTGACCCTGCACAACGCGATCAGCGCCGACGGCACCGACCTGCTGCGCGAGGACGCGGTGGACCTGGCGGTCGGCTCCATGCTCGACGTCCCCGCCGACCTCAGCTACGCCCCGGTGTACCGCTTCGAACAGTTGCTGATCGCCCCGCCCGACCACCCGCTGGCACGCAAGCCGAGGCTGACCCTGGAGGACCTGTCGCCGTACCCACTGATCCTGCCGCCGCGGCGCCAGGTCACCTACCGCCTGGTCGACCTGGTGTTCCAGCAGGCGCGCGTGCCCTACACCGTGGCGCTGGAGGTCGGCGGCTGGGAAGTGATCAAGCAGTACGTGGCGATGGGCATGGGCGTGTCCATCGTCAGTTCGATCTGCCTCACCGACGCCGACCGCGCGCGCCTGGCCACCCGCGCCCTGGGCGATTACTTCCCGGCGCGCAGCTACGGCGTGGTGGTGCGCAAGGGCAAGTACCTGTCGCCGCAGGCGCGCGCCTTCATCGAGCTGATCCAGCCGGACCTGTTCACCCCGCGCGGCTACGACGAGAGCGGGCCGTCGGAGCGGTAGAAACGCCACACCCGCGCTCCGCAGCGGCACCACCGGGCTCTGCTACCGTGGCGGCACGCCCGCTGCACACCACCGACCGCCCGTGTCCCTGCCCTCCCGCTACGCCGAAGCCGACGCACCACCGGCGTTGCGCGATCGCCTGCGCTGCAGTTGGCGTTTCCGCCAGGGTCAGGCCGACACCGCCGCGACACAGGTGCTGCCCGATGGCTGCGTCGACCTGATCTGGGACGGCCGCGCGTTGTTCGTCGCCGGACCGGATCGCCGCGCCACTGACGCCACGTTGGCGCCTGGCAGTGTGCTCAGCGGCGTGCGCCTGGCGGCAGGGGCCGGCGCCAGCCTGCTCGGTGTACCGCTGCAGGCCATCGCCGACCAGCGCGTGCCGCTGGACGCGCTGTGGGGCGTCCGCGGCCGCGACTGGCAGGCATGGCTGGAGGATGCCGCCGATCCGCTGGCGGCCTTGCACGCGCTGTGCGCCAGCCGCCCGCTGCAGGCCGACAGCGCGATGGCCTGGCTGTTCGCGCAACTCGCCGGCGCGACGCCGCCGCGGCTGGCCGCATTGACAGCCGCGCTGGGCGTCAGCGAACGCACGCTGCGCCGGCGCAGCCACGAGGCGTTCGGCTACGGCGCCAAGACCCTGGAGCGCATCCTGCGCCTGCAGCGCTTCCTGGGTCTGGCGCGCCAGCATCCCAGCCTGACCGCGGCGGCGCTGGAGGCCGGCTACGGCGACGCCCCGCACCTGGTGCGCGACAGCCGGCAACTGACCGGCCTGAGCCCGCGCGAGCTGGTGCAGCGGCACGCGCGCTGACTTGGCCTGCGACGTCGCCACGCAGCGCGACGGCGCCGCCACGGCATCGTCCCTGAAGCCTCGTGTGGCACCGTTTGTTACCGTGCCGACAGACGCGGACCCGAGGTGATACATGGCCAGAGATCCAGGCTTGGAACACATGCTGCGCGACGTGCTCCAAGCGCGGCCGGGCCTGACCGAGAAAGCGATGTTCGGCGGCTGGGCCTGGCTGGTGCACGGCCACCTGCTGTGCGGCGCACGCGACGACGGCGTGCTAGTGCGGCTCGGCAAGGGTAACGACGGATGGGCGTTGGCGATCCCCGGCATCGTGCCGATGCTGTCGCGCGGCCGGGCCATGGCGGGCTGGATCAGGGTCGCGCCAGAGACCTTCGCCGACGACGCGCTCGCCGCGCGCCTGCTGCGCGAGGCAACCGCCTTCGTGCGCACGCTGCCGCCGAAGTGAGCGCAGTGCCGGCCTTCCCAGGCCGGCCGCGCGCGGCGTCGGCGCGACGTCGCTGCAGGAAACCGGCGTGTCGCTCGACCGAAGCAGGACGCCGCCGCTCGCCAACGGCGGCACGCATGCTGGCCGTTTTCGCCAAGCCGGCGCCGCCCCGGCGATGGATACTGGCGGCTCTTCCACAGGAGCCGCCCATGTCCCGCGCCGAGCAGCATCACCGCATCGACTATCTGGAATTCGCCGTCGCCTCGATCGCCGCGGCAAAGGCCTTCTACTGCCAGGCCTTCGACTGGACCTTCCAGGACTACGGCCCGGACTACTGCGAATTCCGCGACGGCCGCCTGAGCGGCGGCTTCTTCCACGGCACGCCGCAACCCGGCGGCGCCCTGGTGGTGCTGTACTCCCACGATCTCGCCGCGACCCAGGCCCGCATCGAAGCCGCCGGGGGCCGCATCGTGCGCCCGGTGTTCGACTTCCCAGGCGGGCGCCGCTTCCACTTCGCCGACCGCGACGGCTACGAACTGGCGGTGTGGTGCGAGGGCTTCTGACGGCACCGCGGCACCAGCAGGTTGCCTCCGCAGGAGCGGCTTCAGTCGTGACGGGCACTCCCGGTAACGCCTGTCGCGGCTGAAGCCGTTCCTACGGATCAGGTCGCGTCATTGCGCGCGGTGCCCTACAGCCGCGCCCACTCGAATCCCTCGCCGCGGCGGTAGAACACCGCCAGCGCCTTGCCGTAGACGCTGTCGGCATCGACGAAGCCGAAATAGCGGCCATCGAAACTGTCGCCGCGATGATCGCCCATGACCAGCAGTTCGCCGGGCGGCACCCGCACGTCGTGCAGATCCGGGCCGCCGCCCGCGTCCAGATCCAGCCGCGCGATGCGCGCGCCGAAGCGCTCGGCATCGCCCGCCGCGCCCACCTGCAGCGGCTGGCCGTTGATGGCGAGATGGCCGTCGCGCACGTCGACGCGATCGCCCGCCACCGCCACCACGCGCTTGATCAGGCGGGTGCCGTCGTGCGGCGAATCGAACACCGCCACATCGCCGCGCTGCGGCCGGCCGCGTTCGAACACGCGGTACTCGGTGAACGGCACGCGCAGCCCGTAAGCGCTCATGTCCACGGCGACGCGATCGCCGGGCTGCAGCGTCGGCTGCATCGAGCCGGAGGGCACCACATAGTGATTGGCGAAGGACGACCGCGCGGCGGTGAGCAGCAACAGCATCACCACCATCGGCAGCAGTTCCTTGCGGCTCCAGCGCGCGGCGCGCTGCAGGCGGGTGGCGTGCGGATCGGCGTGGGTCATGGGGCACCTGTGGCGAGCGAGGGCGGCACGGGTCGTGCCATCGCGACAGTGCGCGCTTGGCGGCTCGCGGGGCCAGTGACGAAAGGCATGGCGCCGCCCGGCACAGACGCCTGCCGACACCATGCAGACGGCAACTCATTTGCAGTCTGGAAACTCACCCACTGTGACGACGGGAGGCAGACGTTCCTCGTTTCCGCCATCCCTCCCTTGTTCGCCATTGAGATACGTGATCCGCGCGCCTTTCCCGTCGCGACGCACTGCATAAAGCGGCTCGTTCCGCTCCGAATACACCACGAGCGTTTCGTCTTCGGCATGCGTCGAGAACAAGGACGGGGTCAACGGCCCGCCCTCGTAGCGCTGGATCAACAGCCGAGTGCCATCGACGGCAGGCAGGATCCATAGCGTCGTCCCCAGCAACTCCCCCTCTTCCTCGATGCGACAGACGTTGGAGAAGCTTTGCGGCCGCGATGCGCTGAAATGCGCCGGCCCCGTCGCCGCGCCCACCAGGAGCGCCATGGCAAACATCATGCTTCGATACTCCCATGCGTCAGATGGATAAATCAGCAGCGATCATGCCGCCCTGTCGAGACACGTTACCAGGGCGCCCTTCCCCCGGCCGCAGCGCGCGTCAGCGTGCAAGCAAAATGAACGGCGGTCACGCCGTCGGCCGATGCCTACGGCATGACCTCGATGCGGTTGGACGTAGCGGCCTTGAGGGAACCCACCTGATCGGAAACATTCGCGGCGGTGGTCGCCGGAAGTTCGCGGTACCGCAACAACGGCTGCACAGCCACCAAATAGCGGCGTCCAGGGACGATCCCGTAGTTCCGGGACAGATCCACCGTCGCAGATTTCGACTCGCCCGGACCCAGGATCACGTCGGGCCTCGAACCCGGCAGCTGGCTCACGTAGATGCCGCGGTAGGCCACAGCGCTTCCGTCCTCCTGCAGCACTCGTAACACATTCGCTTGCAGTCGCCCGTCGCGGTTCACCTCGGGGATATCGGCATCCGGCACCGCGATCGGCTGATCGCCCGCATTGACCAGGGTGATCGTGATGACCGCTGCGCCCGCGCGCTTGCTGCCTGCTTGCGCGTGTTCCAGTCGGATGTCCAACCGCCCTGCGGCAGACACCGCAAAACAGGCGCCCAGCAGCGCCATACCGACAATCCAGCTTCCCTTCATGAGCATCTCCTTGTGGTGGATGGAGTATCCGGACACCCCAACAAAAAACGGGATGGCCGCAAGGCCATCCCGTTCTCGACACACCCGATCGGCGCAGCGCCGATCAGTTCTTCAGACCGCGGTTTTCCAGCAGCGGCTCGACGCTGGGGTCCTTGCCGCGGAAGTCGCGGTACAGGGTGGCCAGGTCGACGGTGTTGCCGCGCGAGAGGATCTTGGCGCGGAAGATGTCGCCGTTGGCGCGGGTCAGGCCGCCGTGCTCCTTGAACCACTGGAACGCGTCGTCGTCGAGCACTTCCGACCAGAAGTAGGCGTAGTAGCCGGCCGAGTAGCCGCCGCCCCAGATGTGGTCGAAATAGGTGGTGCGGTAGCGCGGCGGCACTTCGGCCAGGTCCACCTTGTACTTCTTCAGCGAGTCGGCCTCGTACTTGTCCACGTCCTGCAGCGGCGCGTCGGCCGGCAGGGTGTGCCAGGACAGGTCGAGCAGCGCCGCCGACAGGTACTCGGTGGTGGCGTAGCCCTGGTTGAAGGTGCGCGACTTCTTGATCTTCTCCACCAGGTCGGCCGGCATCGCTTCGCCGGTCTGGTAGTGCTTGGCGTAGTGCGCGAACACCTTCGGATCCGACGCCCAGTGCTCGTTGAACTGCGACGGGAACTCGACGAAGTCGCGCGAGGTGGCGGTGCCGGCCAGGGTCGGGTACTTCACGTTGGAGAACATGCCATGCAGCGCATGGCCGAACTCGTGGAACATGGTGGTGACGTCGTCGAAGCTCAACAGCGCCGGCTGGCCCGGGGCGGGCTTGGTGAAGTTGCAGACGTTGTAGACCACCGGCTTGGTGCCGGTCAGGCCGTTCTGGCCGACGAACTCGTCCATCCAGGCGCCGCCGGACTTGCTGTCGCGCTTGAAGTAGTCGGTGTAGAACAGCGCCAGCGACTTGCCGTCCTTGTCGAACACTTCATAGACCTTCATCCCGTCGTGGTAGGTGGGGATGTCGGTGCGTTCCTTGAAGGTGAGGCCGTACAGCTGGTTGGCGGCGTAGAAGACGCCGTTCTGCAGCACGTTGTCCAGTTCGAAGTACGGCTTGATCTGCGCTTCGTCGAGGTCGTACTTGGCCTTGCGCACCTGCTCGGCGTAGAAGTCCCAATCGGCGGCGGTGAGCTTGAAGCCGCCCTTCTGCGCGTCGATCACCTTCTGCATTTCCGCGGCCTCGCTGCGCGCCTTGGCGGTGGCGGCGGGCACGGTGTCGGTGAGCAGCTTCAGCGCCGCGGCCGGGGTCTTGGCCATCTGGTCGCTGAGGCTGTAGGCGGCGTAGCTGTCGAAGCCGAGCAGCTTGGCCTTCTGCGCGCGCAGCTGGGCCAGGCGCTGCACGGTCTGGCGGGTGTCGTTGGCATCGCCCTTCTCGGCGCGCGACTGCGAGGCGGCCATCACCTGCTGACGCAGGTCGCGGTCCTTCAGCGAGGCCAGCACCGGCTGCTGGGTGGTGTTCTGCAGGGCCAGCAGGTACTTGCCGTCGAGCTTGCGCGCGGTGGCGTCCTGCGCGGCCGAGGCGATGTCGCCGTCGGACAGGCCGTCGAGCTTGGCCTTGTCGTCCACCACCACCGCACCGGCGGCGGTGGCCGCGACCAGCTTGGTGTGGAACTGCGTGGCCAGGGTGGTCTCTTCGACGTTGAGCTTGCGCAGGGTGGCCTTGTCGGCGTCGGACAGCTGCGCGCCGGCACGCACGAACTCCTGGTATTCGTACTCGACCAGGCGCTTCTGCTCCGGGTCCAGGTTCAGCGTGTCGCGCTGGTCGTACAGGCTCTTGATGCGCGCGAACAGCTTCGGGTCCAGGCTGATCTCGTCCTGGTGCGCGGCCAGCTTGGGCGCGATCTCTTCCTGGATCTTCTGGCGGGCATCGTTGGTGTCGGCCTGGACCAGACCGAAGAAGATGCGCGACACGCGGGTCAGGGTCTCGCCGCTGCGCTCCATCGCTTCCAGGGTGTTGGCGAAGGTGGCCGGTTCCGGGTTGTCGGCGATCTTGCGGATCTCGGCCAGGTGCTGCTTCATGCCCTCTTCGAAGGCCGGCAGGTAGTCGCTGTCCTTGATCTTGTCGAACGGCGGCGCCTGGAACGGCAGCGTGCTGGGGGTCAGCAGCGGGTTGGCGGCGGCGGCAGGCTGCGCGGCGGCCGGAGCAGCGGGGGCGGCGGGCACGGGGGTGGACTCCTTACCGGAACAGGCAGCCAGCGCCAGGCTGATGGCGGCGGCCAGAACGACGTTACGCGACATGAGGTGGAACTCCTGGGAGGACCTTGGGGCCAAGACAGCCGCCCACGTTACCGGGTTTGCATGGCAGCGGCATGTGCCATTGGCTCGGCCCGGCGCGGCAGCCAGCCGGCGTACAGATGGCCGGGCGCAGGCATGGCGCCAGCGCCCCGATCACGGTGCCGGCCACGCGACGCGTTGCACGGCCGGCGCCCCGCAGGGAGCGCCGGCGCGCGAGGCTCACTGCCCGCCGGGCAGCGGCAACGCCTCGTCCTTGAAGATGGCCACGTGCGGCACGCCGTCGGCGCCGATCCAGCCGCGGTACATGCCCTCGGTGTTGAACGGGAAGGCCACGCTGCCGTCGGCGCCCAGCGCGATCGCACCGCCGTCGCCGCCGGCCTTGGGGATCTGCTTGTCGATCACCGCGTCGGCGGCCTGTGCCAGGCTCTGTCCGGCGTACTTCACCCGCGCGCAGATGTCGTAGGCGGCCACCGCGCGGATGTAGAACTCGCCCCAGCCGGTGCCGGACACCGCGCAGCGGCTGTCGGCGAAGGTGCCGGCGCCGATGATCGGCGAGTCGCCGACGCGGCCGTAGCGCTTGTTGGTCATGCCGCCGGTGGAGGTGCCGGCGGCCAGGTTGCCCTGCAGGTCCAGCGCCAGCGCACCGACCGTGCCGAAGTGCTTGGCGGTCTCCAGATCGGCGTGCGCCTGCTTGTTGGCCTCTTCCTTCAGCGCCTGCTGCAGTTGCTGCCAGCGCTTCTCGGTGCGGAAGTAGGACGGCGCGACCAGGGTGATCCCGTGCTGCTTTGCGAAGACCTCGGCGCCATCGCCGACCAGCATCACGTGCTCGGACTGGTCCATCACCGCACGCGCCAGTTCGATCGGGTTCTTGACCCGGTGCACGCCGGCCACCGCGCCGGCCTTGCCGGTGCGGCCGTCCATAATCGCCGCGTCCAGTTCGTTGCGGCCGTCGTGGGTGAACACCGCGCCCTTGCCGGCGTTGAACTGCGGCGAGTCCTCCAGCACGGTGATCGCCGCGGCGACCGCATCCACCGCCGGCTTGCCCTGCGCCAGCAGCGCCTGCCCGGTGCGCAGCGCCTTCTCCATGGCCGCGCGCGCCTCGGCCAGGTCGGCCGGGCTGCTGCTGGCGCGCTCGACGCCGGCGCCGCCATGGATCACCAGGGTGGTGGCGGGAATTTCGCGCATGCGCCCGTCCTGCACCGCGTAGTAGCGGTGGAACACCGGCGCCTCGACGCGGCCGTCGGGCAGGTGCAGGGTGGAACCGGGGCCGACCCCGACGGTCTCGATGCGGGCGGCCTGCAGCGGCTGCCCGGCCGGGGTGGGCGGTTGCAGCGGCCCGGCGACCACGGTGGCCACGGCCTGCGGATCGGTGGCATAGACGCGCGCGGTACCGTCGCCCTCCACCGCCAGCGCGGCGCTCTCGTCCACGCCCAGGCCGATCAGCGGTTCCCCCTTGGGCGCCAGCGTGGCGGCCTTGGCGCGGAACGCGAACAGGCGGCCGAGGCGGTCGCGCTCGCGGAAGTGGGTATCGGTGATGACCCGCTTGAGCAGGTCCAGGTGCAGGAAGTCGGTCTCGATGGTGACCGCCGGCCCCAGCGGATCGGCCAGCGCCGCCGGGCTGGTGATGCTGCCGCCGTCCATCGAGCCGTACAGGTACTCGCCCAGCATCGCCAGGCCGGCGCTGGTGCCGCCCAGCGGCTTGCCGGCGCGCACGTGCGCGTCCAGCGCGTCGGCCACCGGGGTGTTCTTCCAGTAGCGCACGTAGCGCGACTGGTCGCCGCCGGCGATGAAGATGCCGTCGGCGCGGGCCAGCGCGCGCAGCAGCGCCGGATCGCTGGAGGCGCCGCGGCCGCTGAACACGAACGTCTCGACCGAGGCCACGCCGCCGACCTTGCGGTAGAACTCCTCGCCCACCTCGTTGGCCTGCGAGGCGCGCAGCACCACCACGTGGCCGTGCCCGGCCTTGGCCATGAACCAGCGCAGCGCGTCGTAGTTGCGGTCGCCGCCCCCCATCAGCAGCAGGCCGGGCGACACCGGGCCGGGTGTGGGCGCGGCCGGATCGCCGACCAGGTACTGGCGGTAATCGCGCGCGACGGCGGGCGTGGCCAGGCACAGGCCCAGCAGCAGCGACATCCAGGGCCGGAACATGCCGACGGAACGGGTCATGCGGATCTCCTCGGGAACGGGGCGGGCAGGCGAGCGTGCGGCTCGTTGCTGAGAGGGGACGAACGGCGGCACGGTTTCCCCCCGCCGCCTTCACCCTCCCACGTCGGCGCGCGCGGCACTTGCCCGCACGCACCGGCGATCGGCTAATGTGGGATCCATGTCCGCTTCCCTCGACGATTGGTTCGTCCAAGAAATCCTCGTCCACGAGCAGGCGCTCAGCGGCTACCTGCGGCGCTGCTGGCCGCATCGCGAGGAGTGGCACGACCTGCGCCAGGAGATCTACGTGCGCGTCTACGAGGCCGCCGGCAAGGCCCGGCCGAGCCTGCCCAAGTCGTTCCTGTTCGCCACCGCGCGGCACCTGATGACCGACCGGTTGCGCCGCAACCGGGTGGTGTCGATCGAGGCAGTGGGGGATCTGGAGTCGATGCACGTCCTGATAGACGAGCTGTCGCCGGAACGCTGGTGCGGCGGACGGCAGGTGCTGGGCCGGCTGGCGGCGGCCTTCGACCGGTTGCCGGACCGCTGCCGCAGCGTGGTCTGGCTGCGGCGGGTCGAGGAACTGCCGCAGAAGGAGGTGGCCGTGCGCCTGGGAATCAGCGAGAAGAGCGTGGAGAAGCACGTGGCCCGGGGCATGCGCCTGCTGGCCGATCATTTCCATGGCGACGAGGGCGCGGCGGCGCCGGCGAAGCCGATGCAGGCGCGGGCACGCGATGGACAGCAGGTGGATTGAGGCGCGTGCGGCGGCCTGGCTGGCGCGGCGCGACCGCGACGACTGGTCCGACGCACGGCAGGCGCGCCTGGATGCCTGGCTGGCCGCGGCCACCGCGCACCGGGTGGCGTTCCTGCGCCTGCAGGCCGCCTGGCAGGAGAGTGGGCGCCTGCAGGCACTCGGCGCCGGCCAGCGCGATGGGCAGGTGCCCGAACGCGGCCGCTGGCAGGGCCTGGGCGGCCGCAGCACGCTGGCGCCGGCCGCCACCGCCGCCACCGCCGCGCCGGACCTGCGCGGCCTGCGCTTCGCCCCGCGTCCGCGTGCGCCGCGGCGACGGCGCTGGCCGGGGGCGCTGGCGGCCGCGCTGCTCGGTGCCGCGGTGCTGTCCCTGGTCTGGCGGCATGCCGTCGAACCGGTACCGACCGCCTATGCCAGCGTCACCGGCCAGCTGCGCCCGGTGGCCCTGGCCGACGGCTCGCAGGCCACGCTGAGCAGCGACAGCCGCATCGCGGTGGCGCTGTCGCGCGCGCAGCGGCGCATCGACCTGCAGCGCGGCGAGGCGTTCTTCGCGGTGAGCAAGGACCCAGGCCGGCCCTTCGTGGTCGACAGCGGCGCGCGCCGGGTGGTGGCGGTGGGCACGCGCTTCGCGGTGCGCCGCGAGGCCGATGCGCTGCGCGTGGTGGTCACCGAAGGCACGGTGCGGCTGGAATCGGCGGGCGCGCCGCAGGCGCCGCCGCTGCTGCTGCATGCCGGCAGCATCGCCCAGGCCGGGCCGCACGGGGTGCTGGTACGCCGGGTCGCGCTGGCCGAGGCCGAGCGCGCGCTGGACTGGCGCAGCGGCTACCTGAGTTTCGACGACACCCCGCTGCAGGCGGCGGTGGCCGAGTTCAACCGCTACAACACGGTCAAGCTGCAGGTCGCCGATGCCGGTGCCGCGGCGCTGCGGGTCGGCGGCAACGTGCGCTGGTCCAACGTCGACGCCTTCGTGCGCCTGCTCGAACAGGGGTTCCCGATCCGCGCCGAGCGCCACGGCGACACGGTGTTGTTGCACAGCCGGTAAGCCGTCCCGCGCCGCGCCGGGCGGGCGCGGCGGCGGGGGGATTTGTCGGTCTCGTTCGTCTGGAGCTACTGAGGCGCGCTCCGCGCCCGTTTGGGGAGAAAACTCGATGCGGTATCCGATGCGTGCCCTGCTGCTGAGCATGGCCTGTGCGAGCGCCTGTGCGGCGCAGGCGCAACCCGCTGCCGTTGCCGCCACCGGCACGGTGGACGTCCCCGCCGGCCCGCTGCGCGCGGCGCTGGACACCCTGGCGCGGCAATCCGGCGCGCAACTGATTTACCGTGCCGACCAACTGGGCCAGGCCCGCAGCGGCGGCGCGCACGGCCAACTGGACACCGCACAGGCGCTGCAGCAGGTGCTGCGCGGCAGCGGCTTCGTCGCCCAGCGCGACCCCTCCGGCGCCTGGCTGGTGCGGCGCCAGGAGCCGGCCCCGGCCCGCGCGCAGCCGGTCCGTGCCACCGCGCCGGCTGCGGCGGCCGAGGCGCCGGTGGCGCAACTGGACACCCTGCGCGTGACCGGCTCGCGCATCCCGCGCACGCAGGTGGAAGGCCCCGCGCCGATCAGCGTGATCAGCGCCGAGCAGATCAAGGCCAACGGCTTCACCTCGGTGCCGGACGTGCTGCGCGCGATGACCCAGAACGGCGGCGAGACGCAGAGCCCGCAGTCGGCCAGCGGCGCGGACTTCTCGCCCGGCGCGCAGCAGGTGGACCTGCGCGGGCTCGGCCCCAACCACACCCTGGTGCTGGTCAACGGCCGCCGCATCGCCGACTTCCCGATGCCGTTCAAGGGCCGCAGCAACTTCACCGACATCTCCAACATCCCGCTGGGCATGATCGACCGCATCGAGATCCTGACCGGCAGCGCCTCGGCGATCTACGGCTCGGACGCGATCTCCGGCGTGGTCAACTTCATCCTCAAGAAGCACGCCGACGGCACCACGCTGGACTACCGTTTCGGCGACACCACCCGCGGCGGCGGCGAGAGCTTCAACCTCAGCCTCAGCAGCGGTTGGTCGCGCGGCAATTTCGACGCGGTGTTCGGCGCCGAACTGGTCTCGCAGACGCCGCTGTGGGCCTACCAGCGCAGCCGCCAGGACAGCACCCTGGACGGCCCCACCGCACGCTCGCAGGTGCCGCGCCGCACCTTCCTGCGCACCGACGGCAACGACGACTACCTGGACCCGGGCGCGGACACCTGCGCGGCGGTGTCCGGCCTCAACGGCGGCAGCACCGGCTACGCCACCCGCCCGGGCTACGGCGCGTTCTGCGGCAGCAGCGCCTCGATCGGCTACGGCACCATCACCAACAAGCGCCGTGGGCTCAACGGCTACGCCTCGCTGCGCTACGCCTTCGACAACGGCAGCGAATGGTTCGCCGACGTGCAGATGGGCTACCACGAGCTGTCATTGTTCCGCGACGTGACCCAGTGGGGCTACATGGCCCCGGACGGCAACGAGGAAGGCTATTTCTACAACCAGGCCACCGACCAGGTGGAAGCCTGGGGACGCCAGTTCAGCCCGGAAGAAATGGGCGGCCTCAACGCCGGCACCATCCGCACCCGGCAGAAGACCTTCAGCGTCACCACCGGTTTCAAGGGCCACCTCGGCGCGGACTGGGACTACGAGACCAGCCTCAGCCACTCGCAGTACCAGGCCACGATCAGTTGGCCGCAGATCGTCGCCGCGCGCGCCAACGCGCTGTTCCTCGGCCCTCAGCTGGGCGTGGACGAAGACTCGGGGCTGCCGATCTTCAACGCCGACCCGCAGCGCCTGTACACGCCGCTGAGCCGTGCCGAGTACGACAGCATCGCCCAGCGCACGGTGTACCAGCCGCGCTCGCGCACCGACACCCTCGCCTTCACCGCCACCAACACCGCGCTGTTCTCGCTGCCCGGCGGCGATGCCGGCATGGCGGCGACCGCCGAATTCGGCAACCAGTCCTACAACCTGCGCCCGGATCCGCTGGCCACGCAGTACTACTACTACAGCTGGAAGGACTCCGACGGCCACGGCAGCCGCAACCGCTGGGCGCTGGCCAGCGAGCTGCGCCTGCCGGTGCTGTCGACGGTATCGCTGAGCCTGGCCGGGCGCTACGACCAGTACCGCTTCGCCGGGCGCTCGCTGGGCAAGTTCACCTACAGCGGCGGGCTGGAGTGGCGGCCGGTGGACACGCTGCTGGTGCGCGCCTCCTACGGCACCGCGTTCCGCGCCCCCGACCTGCATTACGTGTATGCCGGGCCCGGCAACGACGAGACCACCGGCGTGGACTACTACCGCTGCGCCAGCGAGGAACCGGGCGTGGCGATCCAGGACTGCAGCTACAACGAAGAAGCGGTGATCCGCGGCCGCAGCGGCAACCGCGCGCTGAACCCGGAGAACAGCACCTCGTGGACCGCCGGCCTGGTGTGGTCGCCGATGGCCGACCTGGACCTGTCGGTGGACTACTTCAACATCGACATGCGCGACCAGGTGCAGGACCTGCGCGTGGACCAGGTGCTGCGCGACGAGGCCGACTGCCGCCTCGGCGTGCTGCAGGCCACCTCCACCACCTGCCAGCAGGCGCTGGCACGGGTCACCCGCAGCGCCGACGGCCGCCTGTACGGGGTCTACGTCAACCCGATCAACATCGCCCGCGAACGCACCAACGGCATCGACCTCAGCGCGCAGTACCGCCTCGACACCGGCATCGGCACCTTCCGCCTGAGCGGCAACTACACCTGGGTGCGCCGCCACGACATCCAGGTGTACGCCGGCGAAGCGATGGTGGACGAGTTCGCGGTCAACAGTGGCTACGACATCCCGCGCACCAAGGCCAGCGCCAGCGTGTCGTGGGAGCGCAACGCCTGGACCGCGACGCTGCACGGCGAACGCCTGGGCCGCCTGCCGACCTCCGATTCCTACGACCAGGTCTACGACCCGGAGAGCGGCGACAGCCCGTGGATCGGCGCCACCTACCGCTACAACGCCTCGCTGCAGTACCGCTTCACCGACCACGCGCAGTTGTCGCTGACGGTGACCAACCTGTTCGACAAGATGCCGCCGCACGACCGCACCTATACGTCGTACCCGTACTACGACGTGTCCTGGTTCGACACCGTGGGCCGCAGCGTGTACCTGCAGTACACGCAGAAGTTCGGCGGCAGCGCGCTGTAGCGCGGGGGTCAAGGCCTGCATGTGGGAGCGGCGTCAGCCACGACGAGCGAAAGGTCGGCTGACACCGTCCGTCGTCGGGACTGAAGTCCCTCCCACAGTGCAGCCCTCCAGCGATCCTGGCACCTCACTTGTGGGAGCGGCTTCAGCCGCGACGAGTGAAGCCCAAAGCCACTTGGCACCTTCCTGCGTCGGACTGAGATCCTCCACACAGTGCAGTCTTCCGGCGATCCTGGCGGCACACTTGTGGGAGCGACTTCAGCCGCGACGAGTGAAGCCCAAAGCCACTTGGCACCTTCCTGCGTCGGACTGAGATCCCCCACACAGTGCAGTCTTCCGACGATCCTTGGGGCGGCACTTGTGAGAGCGGCTTCAGCCGCGACGAGTGAAGCCCAAATCCACCCGGCACCTTCCTGCGTCGGACTGAGATCCTCCACACAGTGCAGTCTTCCGGCGATCCTGGGGCGGCACTTGTGGGAGCGGCTTCAGCCGCGACGAGTGAAGCCCAAAGCCACCTGGTACATTGCTGCGTCGGGACTGAAGTCCCTCCTACAACAACATCCGACCCATGCGCTGCTCCTACGGCATCGGTTGGCGCCGTGGGGCAAAACGGCGGATGGCGCCGCCGTCAGCCGCCGCTGCCCGTCACAAGGTATCGCGGTGCTTGCCGCGCCACGGCCGGTACCATTCGCGGATCGCGGCGATGTCCGCCTGCATGTCCTCGCCGGTCCACACCACCTCGCCAAGGCCGACGGTGCGGCTGGGGTAGTCGAAGTACACCGGGAAAATCGGCACCTGCGCGCCGTGGGCGATCTTCCAGAACCCGGTCTTCCACTTCTCCACACGCTTGCGCGTGCCCTCGGGGGTGATCACGTACCACATGCGTTCGGCGCCGCGGATCAGCGCCACCGCCTGTTCGACCACGCCGCGTGGCGAGTTGCGGTCCAGCGGGATGCCGCCGAGCCTGCGCAGCAGCGATCCCAGCGGCCACCAGAACAACTGGGTCTTGCCCAGCACGCGCACCTCGAAGCCGACCGCGAACTTGACTGCGAAGCCCAGGAACCCGTCCCAGTTGGACGAATGCGGGGCCACGATCATCACCAGCTTGGGCACATTGGGAAACTCGCCCACGACCCGCCAGCCGGTCAGCCGCAAGGCGGTGCGGCCGAGCCAGCGCATGAAGCGGCTGGGCCTGACCATCGGCATGTTCGGGGGCGCTGCGGGCAGGCGGTAATCGCGTTCGGTCAAAAGTCACTCCCAGCGGCCGGGCGAGCGGCCGCGTTTGATCTGGCTGCGCTCGCGCTTGGCGTCCAGGCGTCGCAGCTTGGCGCCGTGCGAGGGTTTGGTGGCGATGCGCCGCTTCGGCACCGACAGCCCGGCGGCGATGAACTCGGCCAGGCGCTGGCGCGCATCGTCGCGGTTGCGGTCCTGGGTACGGAAGCGCTGCGCATCGATCACCAGCACCCCGTCGGCGGTGATGCGGCGGTCGCGCCGCGCCAGCAGGCGCGCACGCAGCGGCTCCGGCAGCGACGGCGAGCCGGCCAGATCGAAACGCAACTCGACCGCGGTGGCGACCTTGTTGACGTTCTGCCCGCCGGCGCCGCTGGCGCGCACGAAGCGCTCGACGATTTCGTCCTCCGGAATCGTCAGGCTGCTCGAGATGTGGATGGCCCCGTTACCCATGGCGCGGATTGTAGGGTATTCGCCGGACCGCCCGGTTTCCGCGTCGGCACCGCCTGAACGAGCCAGGGAGCGGACGCAGGCCGGTCGCACGTCCCCACGCGCGGCGGCGGCGGCGCGGCGATTGCCGTATTCTGGCCGCCGGTCATCGTTCTGCAGGATGCTCCATGCCCCCGATTCCGCGCTTCTTCCGTTGGCCGCAGCGCCTGCTGCTGGCCCTGCTGCTGGCCCTGGCCGCCCTCCCCGCGCTGGCCGAACCGCCCACCGATGCCGACGTCAACCGCCTGCTGTCGGCCTCGCGCGCGCAGAACATGCTCGACACCATGCTGCCGCAGATCGAGGCGATGCAGCGCCAGCAGTTCGCCCAGCTCACCGCGCAGCACCCGCTCGACGCCGCGCAGCAGCAGAAGCTGCAGCAGATCCAGGAGCGTACCCAGGCCACCGTGCGCAAGGCGCTGTCCTGGCAGGAAATGCGTCCGCTCTACGTCAACCTGTACAAGCAGACCTTCTCCAAGCAGGACGTGCTGGCCATGGCCGAGTTCTACGAGAGCCCGGCCGGCCAGAGCCTGCTCGACAAGACCCCGCAGCTGATGCAGAACCTGATGGGCGCGATCCAGCAGAAGATGACCCCGCTGTTCGCCGACCTGCAGAAGGACCTGGAACAGACGGTCAACGCGCCGCCGGCCAAGTGACACAGCGCTGGCCCTGCGCGTCGCAGGAGCGGCTTCGGCCGCGACCGGACCTACGGATAAAGCCCAGTCGCGGCTGAAGCCACTCCTACGGTTCGCTGCCCGGGCATGTACGAGTGCTTTCTATGATCGCGCTATCAGCACGATCGATCGTTCAAGACTCGCAGGGCCCGATCGGATAGCACAGCATTTCAGTTATCGATCAGAATGTATTCGGCCGTTTCGCGATCTCCCCACGCCGAGCAATCCCCTGTTCCATGAACGGTGACCGCTTTGCCTTGTGCGACCGCGCTCAGTAGCAAGGCGTACTGGGCTCTTCCTGAGTTGGTCGCCAACGACAACGACCACGGCGTGCTGGAACATGCAGGCGCGTTCGTGTGGGGACCATCGAGGGAAAAAAATACGACATCATGCGAATGTGCGATGACCTGTATCACCTTTCCAGCCCCGTCTCCTGCCATTGCTGAAACTGGCAGCACGAGAAAAATCGAGGCAGCACGTGCCCAGCGAACCTTGTTCCACATATATCCCCCTGAAAACTATTGAATTCAGTCCAAGACGTTAGACGAAGCTCAGCTTCGTTAGCAACCCGCCACGGAAGCATCGGCACTTCGCTTACAAGCGTTCCGCCTCAAGCAGATCACCGCATAGCGGCATCCCCTACTGCGACGACAGCCTCATGGTGGTAGCGGTGCTACCCCGCCACACCCCGTCCCACATCCACCTGCCACGGCGCCGGATCCCAGCCGAACAAGCCGAACGCCCGCACGAATTCCGCATCCAGCGGCGCCGTCACCGCGATCCGATGGCCGTCCGGGTGCGGAAACGCCAGGCGTTCGGCGTGCAGCAGCATGCGGTGCACGCCCTGCATGCGGAAGATGCGGTTGTGGCGGCCATCGCCATGGCTGGTGTCGCCGATCAGGTGATGCGAGAGGTGCTTGAGGTGGCGGCGGATCTGCCGGAAGCGCCCGGTCACCGGGCTGCAGCGCAGCAGCGCATAGCGCGAGGTGGCGAACTCGCCCGACGGTACCTGCAGTTCGCCGCAGGCCAGGCGCTCGAAGCGGGTCTGCGCCGGTTTCTTCAGCGGCTTGCCGGGGCCGCCATCGAGATCGTGGTCGACGTCGAAACGGGCTTCGGCCGGCCAGCCGCGGCAGACCGCCAGGTAGTCCTTGTCCACCTCGCCCCCCATCAGCGCCTTGCCCAGCGCGCTGGCGGTGTCGCGGTCGAAGGCCAGCAGCAGGCAGCCGCTGGTGGCGCGGTCGAGCCGGTGCACCAGGAAGATCGGCCGACCCAGCTGTGTGCGCAGACGGTCGGCGAGGAAATCGTCCTCGCCGCGGGCGAGCTTGCTGTCGTGGACCATCAGCCGGGCGGGCTTGTCGACCACGGCGAGCAGTGGGTCTTGATAGAGGATCTGCAGGGAATCGGCGTCGGTATTCACTGCTGGATTATCCGCGCCGTGCCGCGGCGCGACAATGCGCATTGCAGGCAACGAGGCGCACATGCAGGTGGTGCCGAGCGGCAGTGTCCGCTGCACTGAGCCATGACCTCGCTCACGACAACGGCACCCATGGCACCGATGACGACGTGGCTGCAGCTCGCGCCGACGGTTGCTTGACCCGACGACGCACGTCGCGGGCAGGCACGCCGCCGCGCTGCGCCTACGCGTCCTTGACCGCCAGCAGTTCGCCGTTGCCGACGGGCAGCGTGGTGCAGGTGAACGCGGCATCGGCCTGCAACAGCGCGGCGAAGGGCGCCATCTCCGTCGCGTGCGACAGCGCGTTGTCCACCACCAGCAGACCGCCCGGCCGCAACACGCGACGCAGCTGCGGCCACCAGTGGCAATACAGCGTGCGCTCGGCGTCCAGGAACACCAGGTCGAACGTGGCCGAACCCGCAGCGGCCAGCCAGGCGCCGGCATCGGTGTGGATCAGGTCGACGCAGCCCTCCACGCCGGCGTGGGCGAAGTTGCGCTGCGCCAGCGCGATCTTGTGCGCGGCATATTCCAGCGTGGTCACGCCGCCACCCAACGCCGCCGCGGCCTCGGCCAGCCACAGGGTGGAATAGCCGTTGGACGTGCCGACCTCCAGCACCCGCCGCGCAGCCGTGGCGCGCACCAGCACCGCCAGCAGTTCGCCGGTCTCCGGGGTGATATTGAGCAGGCGCTGCGCGCGCTCGGGCTGGCCTGCATCGTGACGCGGACCTTCCTCACCGAGTTCGGCGCGCACCGCGTGCAGGCGCGCGCGATCCAGCGCCGCCACGCTCAGCGCCGCCACCACGCCGACAGCAACGCCGCGGTGCCGGCACCGCCGCTGATCCAGGCCCACAGCGACACCCCGCCCAGCTGCGGCCCGCCCGCGTCGAGCGCGTACAGCAGCGTGGCCACGGTGAGCAGGCCGACGCCGGCGATCGCCGCCACCACCCGCCGCTGCATGCGCCGCACCAGCAGGTTGAGTTCGAACAGGTCGCGCGAGCGCATCGACAGTTCGTGCCGGCCCTCGACCTGCTGGCGCAGCCAGCCGTGGATCAGCCGCGGCATGTCCGGTGCGTGGGTCATGATCTCCGGCAGCCGCTTGCGCAGTTCGTGCAGCGCGCGTTGCGGGCTGTAGCGCTCGATCAGGATGCGCTCGAGCACCGGCCGCGCCACCGCCCAGATGTCCAGTTCCGGGTCGAGCTGGCGGCCGACGCCTTCGATGTTGAGCAGGGTCTTCTGCAGCAGGATCAGTTGCGGCTGCAGGGTCAGCTGGTAGCGCTGGGCCACGCGGAACAGCTTGATCAGCACCTCGGCCAGGGAGATCTGCGACAGCGGCCGGGTGAAGTACGGCTCGCACACCGAGCGCGCCGCCGCCTCCAGTTCGTCGATGCGCACGTTGGCGGGCATCCAGCCGGCCTCCACGTGCAGCTCGGCCATGCGCCGGTAATCCTTGTTGAAGATGGCCATGAAGTTCTCGGCCAGGTAGTACTGATCTTCCTGCGAGAGCTGGCCCATGATGCCGAAGTCCAGCGCGATGAAGCGCGGGTTGTCGCGGCGCGCCGGATCGCTGTCGACCCAGATGTTGCCGGCGTGCGCATCGGCATGGAAGAAGTTGTCGCGGAACACTTGGGTGTAGAACACCCGCACGCCCTTGGCCGCCAGCGCGCGGCGGTCGATGCCGGCGGCGTCCAGCGAGGCGATGTCGTCGGACGGGATGCCACGCACCCGCTCCAGGGTCAACGCGCGCTCGGCGGTGTGCGTCCAGATCACCTCCGGCACGTACAGGTCGTCCGAGTGCAGCCAGAAGCGGCGCAGCACGCTGGCGTTGGCGCCCTCGCGCTGCAGGTCCAGCTCCGCAGCGAGGGTGGTCTCGATCTCGGCCACCACCTCGCGCGGGCGGATCTTGTCGGCGCGCGGATGGGTGCGCTCGACCAGTGCGGCGGCCGATTTCAGCAAGGCGATGTCGGCGTCGATCTGCCGCTCGATGTCCGGGCGCAGCACCTTGACCACCACTTCGCGGCCGTCGTGCAGCGTCGCCGCGTGCACCTGCGCGATCGAGGCCGAGGCCAGCGGTTCGGTGTCGAAGCTGGCGAACGCCACCGCGATCGGCCGCCCCAACGCCTGTTCCACGATGCGCCGCGCGGCCTCACCGTCGAACGGGCGCACCCGGTCCTGCAGCAGGGTCAGCTCCTCGGCCACGTCCGGCGGCATCAGGTCGCGGCGGGTGGAGAGGATCTGCCCGAACTTGACGAAGATCGGCCCCAGGTCCTGCAGCGCCAGGCGCAGCCGGGCGCCGCGCGACTGTGCGGCGATGTCGGGGCTGGCGCGCGGCACGAACGGCTTGGCCAGGCGCAACCAACGCTCGGCCGGGGTGCCGTCCAGCAGGTCGTCCAGGCGGTAGCGCAGGATCACCCGACCGATGCGGCTGGCGCGGAACATCGCCTTCATGCGCCGCGCTCCGGCTGCAGCCGCGCCACGCGCGCGGCCAGGCGTTCGATGTCGTCGCGCAGCACGTCGACGTCGTCGTAGAAGGCCTCCAGCTCGGCGCGCGCGACCACGTCGCGCGACTCCTCGGTGACATACTCGGCCGCGCTCTGCGCCAAGTCCTGCGCGCTACGCCGGGCCTGCTGCAGGGCCGAGCGCGCGGTGTTGGCCACCTGCACGCCGAGCACATCGCCGAACACCTGCACGAACGGCCGCTGCCAGTCCGGATCGAAGCGCGTCGCCAGCTGCTGCAGGCGCCGCGCCAGTTCGGCATCGCCGGAGACCCGCACCCGCCCGCCGGGGCCGCCAGGACGCCGGGCCTGGGCCAGGAACGGCAACTGCGCGAGCAGGCCGCCGAGGGTGCTGCGCACCGCCAGCTCCGGCTCCTGCGCCGGATCCACCGGGCCGACCCGCAACTGCGTGCCGTCGACGCGGATCTGCAGGGCCAGTGCCGGCGCCTCCAGGGTCAGCGCCACGCGCTGGCCGTCGAGGTCGCGCAGGGCCTCGCCGGTTTCCGGGTCCAGCGCCAGCGCGCGATTGAGCGCCGCTTCCAGCGCGCGGCCGGCCAGGGGCTTGAGAGCATCGAGGGGGGATCCAGACATCCCCGCATTCTAGCGGCAGACACGTCGCCAGGCCGTGCGCAGGGCGAGACAGATGTCCCGCCCATGCCATCGCCAACCGCTACTGCGCCTGCGCGCCGCCCAGGTGCTTGCTCAGGAACGTCAGAACTGCGCCTAGCCTGCGCGCCGCCGCGCTTCGCTACGCGGCTACTCCGGTGGAGCCGGTACACCGCAGCGTCTACCCCAGAAACGACTTGCCCGCGACGCAGGGCGCCGCGGGCAAGTATCGACGTTGGATTGTCGCGGCGGACTACACCTTGCCGCGGCGGAACATCGAGATCACCGCCAGGATCAGGAACACCACGAACAGGATCCAGGCGATGTTGGTCGCCGCGCCGGCGATGCCGCTGAAACCGAGCACGGCGGCGATGATGGCGATCACGAAGAAGATGATGGCGTAATGCAGCATGGCAATGTCCAGAAGGTTGTCGTGCCGAATCGGCGCGGCATCATCTTCGGAAACGCGTGGTCGTCAGCGGGTGACGGACGCGTCGTGGCGCCATGACGACGCCAGCCGCTGCAGGCCCTGCTCGATCGACACGTGCGGCACGTAGCCGAAGTCGCGCCGCGCCGGCTCCATGCTGTACCAGTGCGGGGTGCACAGCTGCTCGGCCAGGAACCGCGTCAGCGGCGGCTCGCCGCGCAGGCGAAGCAGCGGCCACAGGGTTTCGCAGGCAGCGCCGATGCGGTACGCGGCCTTGAACGAGAGCGTCTTGGTCACCGCCGGTGCGCCGACGGCGGCCAGCAGCTTGTTGAGCAGTTCGCGCATCGGCAACGGTTCGCCGTTGGAGATGAAGTAGGCCTTGCCGGCGCAGGGCGCGCCCACCGCCAGGTGCTCGAAGGCGTCGAAGTGCGCCTGTGCGGCGTTGTCGATGTAGGTGGAATCGACCTTGTTGTCGCCGCTGCCGACCAGACGCACGCGCCCGGCCTGCGCCCGCGCGACCAGCTTGGGCAGGATCTGGTTGTCGCCCGGCCCCCAGATCAGCCGCGGGCGCAGCGCCACCACCGCCAGTTGCGCGTCGTTGGCGGCCAGCACCATGCGCTCGGCGATCGCCTTGGTCGCCGCATACGGCGCCTGGAAATCCTCGCCGTAAGGCACCTGGTCCGCGCCCAGGCCTTCGACCGGATGGGTGGCGCGGTGGGTCACGCTCGGTGTGGAGGTGTAGACCAAGCGAGACACGCCGTGCAGGCGGCAGGCCGCCAGCACGTTCTCGGTGCCGACCACGTTGGGCTGGTAGTAGCTGTCGTAGCTGCCCCAGGCGCCGGCCTTGGCGGCGTTGTGGAACACCGCATCGGCGCCGGCCAGCGCATGCTGCAGCGCCTGCGCGTCGACCAGATCGCCCCGCACCTGGGCCACGCCCAAGGCCTGCAGTTCCGGGTAGTGGCCGCGGTTGTAGCTGACCACCTGGTGCCCGCGCGCGACCAGCCCGCGGCACAGCGCCTGGCCCAGGAACCCACCACCGCCCGTCACCACAATCTTCATCGCGTCGTACCGATCGAACCAGGGCGCACACGATAGCCGGGGGCGCCGGCGAAGGCGATCCGCGATGACGACGCCGGCGATGCAAGCCGCGCAAGCCCTTGATCCGACTGACCTTCAGAATTCTTCACTCTGGCATCAGGCACTTCACCGATGCCACGGGCGTAAGTGCGCTGGCCTTCCACCGGAGTTCCGCCATGTCGCCCCTGCCGCTGCTGCTGTGCCTCACCCTCTCCCTCGTCGTTCCGTGTGCTTCCGCCGCCGTAGCAGCGGCCGCGACCGCACCGCCGGCGCAGGATGACGGCTGGCCCGTCGCCGATGCCGCCACCGGCGGCTGGAAGCTGGACCGGCTGGCCGCCATGGAACGCGCCATCGCCGACGGCGCGGCGCCGGATACCACCAGCGTGCTGATCGTGCGCGACGGCGCCCTGGTCTACGAGCACTACTTCGGCGTTGCCGACCGGCAGACCTTGCACGACACCCGCTCGGCGACCAAGAGCGTGACCGCGCTGCTGGTCGGCGCGGCGATCGCCCGCGGCCGCCTGCCCGGCGTGCAGGCACGCGTCTACGACTTCTTCGGCGACCACCACTGGCAGCACGATGCGCCGCGCAAGCGCGCGATCACCGTCGAAGACCTGCTGACGATGAGTTCGCAATGGGAGTGCGACGACGACAACGCCTTTTCCAGCGGCCACGAGGAACGCATGTACGTCAGCGCCGACTGGACGCAGTTCGCGCTGGACCTGCCGCTCAAGGGCTATGCGCCCTGGATGCGCCGCCCCGAGGAGAGCCCGTATGGGCGCGCCTTCTCCTACTGCACCGCCGGCAGCTTCCTGCTCGGTGCGCTGCTCGAGAAGGCCACCGGGAAGCGCCTGGAGGACTTCGCCGGGCAGGTCCTGGAGCGGCCGCTCGGCATCGTCGGTGCACGCTGGCTGCACGCCGCCGAAGGCGTGGGCATGGGCGGTGGCGGCACCCGCTACCGCAGCCGCGACCTGGCCAAGTTCGGCCAGCTCCTGCTCGACGAGGGCCGCTGGCACGGCACGCAGGTCTTGCCGGCGGCATGGATCCGGGCAATGACCCAGGTGCATGCACAAGCCCGCGACGATGCCGACTACGGCTACCTGCTGTGGCGCTTCCGCTTCCAGGCGCATGGCATCGAACGCGGGGTCTGGGCGATGTCGGGCAACGGCGGCAACTATGTGTTCGTGCTGCCGGAGGAACGCCTGGTGGTGGTGATCACCCGGCGTGCCTACAACCGGCCGCAGATGCACCCGCAATCGCAGGCGCTGCTCGCCGACTACGTGCTCACGGCACTGCCGTAGGCACCAGTCCGGCACGCTGTGCCTGCACGCGTTGCGCGGCGACATCGGCCTCGTTGCGCGCCAGCAGCGCCGCGAAACCCGGCTCGGCGCGCAATGGCGCCAGCAGCGGCGACACCCGCAGGTAGGGGCCGTCGCGATAGCCCGCGGCCTGCGCCCGGCGCAGCGCGGCCAGGGCCGCCGGCCGGTCGCCGGCCAATTGCAGCAGCAGCGACGCATCCACCGCATCCAGCGGGTCGGTGCCGCGCGTCACGCCGTCCAGCAAGGCCTGGGCCCGCGCGCGCAACTGCGGCACCGGCGGCAGCGGTTGCGCCTGCAGCGTCCAGGCCACGGTCTGGACGAAACTGCCCTGCGGCCGCAGACGCATCGCCTGCAGGCTGGCCTGGCGTGCGTGCGCGGTGTCGCCGCGCGCCAGCGCCAGCTCCGCTTGCAGCAGGAACAGCCCGGCGTAGTCGGTGCCGCGCCCCAGCGCCTGGTCCAGCGCGACCTGGGCTTCGGCCGTGCGGCCATGCAAGAACAGGAAGCGCGGCCACGCCAGATTGGAATACGCGCTGTCGGGATAGAGCTGGAAACTGTCGCGGTAGCGGACCTCAGCGGCGCTGGCGTAGCCCAGCAGATCGAGGTTGCTGGCGATCTGCAGCGTCAGGAAGCGCACCCGCGTCGGATCGCGCACCCGCATGTTCGCCGCAAGCGCCTGCACCAGGCGGCCCTGGCGCTCGTACAGATAGGCCGCCGAGCCGCGCACGGCATCTGCCTGCGGGTCCAGTTGCAACGCGCGCTCGTAGGCGGCCAGCGCCGCGGCGTTGTCGCCGCGGCAATCGTACGCATAGCCAAGCGCGGCATGCGCGGCGGCCAGACGCGGATGCGCCGCGAGCACCTGCGTCGCCAACCGCTGCGCGCGCAATGCGACCTGCTGGTCGCCGTCGTATTGGCAGACGCGCGCACTGTAGGCGCGGCTCAGGCCGATCAATGCCGCCGCCTCGTCCGGTGCCTGCTGCAGGCGCTGCTGGTACAGCGCGATCGCACGCGCGTTGTCGTCGCGCTGGCCGATGCCGGCGTAGTACTCGGCGCGCTGCAGCAGCGGCGACGCGGCTGGCGTCGGCGCGGCCGCCTGCCAGCGCCATGCCATCGCTGCCGAGACGATCACCACCGCACCGGCCGCGATCGCCCAGGCGCCACGGCTGCGCCACATCGGCCGCGGCGCAAGGGCGGCGTCGGCAGGATCGGGGGCGGCGTCGGACTGCACCGGCAGGCACAGTTGATACCCCTGGCCGCGCACCGAGCGCAGATAGCGCGGTTGCCGCGAGGTGTCGCCCAGCGCCTGGCGCAGCAGGCGCACGCGCTGGGTGACGGTCTCCTCGTTGACCAGCGCCGGCGCCCACACCTGCGCGATCAGCTCATCGAACCCCACCACGCGCTGACCCTGCTGCAGCAGGTAATGCAGCAGGCGAAAACTCAGCCCGCCCACCTCCAGCACCGCACCGTCGCGCTCGACTCGCTGCCGCGCCGCGTCAATGCGCAGGTTGCCCAGCCGGTAGCGCGCGGCCATCGTCTTGCCTTAGCGCAGCTTTTCCGCGGCCCACAGCGCCAGCTTCTCGCGGCCGATCTTGGCGTTGTGGCGGATGTCCACCGGAAAGCCCGGGTGGCTCAGGAAATCGACGATGCCGGCCGTGTGCGCATGCGCGGCGGCGGTATCGCGCAGTCGCTGCTGCAGCGCCTGCAGTTCAGGGCCGCTCGAGAGCATGGCGCCCACTTCCAGCTCGTAGCACAGCACCGGGCGTTGCTGCCCCGGCGCGCCGATGCCGACCAGGGCGGTGCGGCCGATGCCCGGCAGCGCGTTGAAGATCGGCTCCACCTGCTCGGTGTACAGCGGTCCCTGCGCGGTTTCCACGCGCTGGGTCTTGCGCCCGCAGAACCACAGCCGGCCCTGCGCGTCGAAATAGCCGACATCGCCCATGCGGTGCACGACGCGCTCGCTGCCGTCGTCCAGGCGTTCGCGGATCTTGGCCAGGCGCGTGGCCGCATCGCGGTTGAAATAGGTGTCGGTGGCGGTCGGGCCTGCCACGGTGATCTCGCCGACCGTGCCCGTGGGGACTTCGCGCACGCCGCTCCACTCCGGAATCGCGGCGTCGTCGATGGCGATGATGCGCACCTGGTTGGGCGGCACCACCGTGCCGACGCAGGTGCCGGCACCGCGCTCGGTCGCCGCGCGCGTGTCCTGCAGCTCGCGGCCCTCGATCACCGCCACCGGCAGGCACTCGGTGGCGCCGTAGGGTGTCCAGAACTGGCCGTCCTCCGGCAGCAGGCTGCGGATCCGCGCCACCACGTCCGGCGGCACCGGCGCGCCGGCCGAGGTGGCGCAGCGCACGTTGGTCAACGGCTTGCCGTAGTCGGCCAGCACCCGCATCAGGGCCGGCGAGCCGAACAGCTGGGTCACGCCGAAGCGCTGCATCGCATCGTGCAGCTTGCGCGGGTCGACCTTGGCCGGACGCGTCGGGTCCATGTCCGGGATCACCGAGGTCAGCCCCAGCGCCGGGTCGAACAGCGCGAACGGCGGGAAAGTCGGCAGGTCGATCCCGCCGGGCTGCATGTCGAAGGCATTGCGCATCAGCTCGATCTGGCCGACGAAATGCCGGTGGCGGTAGACCACGCCCTTGGGCACGCCGGTGGAGCCGCTGGTGAACAGGATCGCGGCGACGTCGTCCGCGGCCGTGTCTGCGAGCTGGCTGCCGGCGCCCTGGCCGGCGCGCTCGATCCGCGCCAGCGTGGTGCCGCCCCAGGCCCAGCGCCGGCCGACGGTGACGATCCGTTTCGCCGAGCGCGCCCAGCCGAGCAGACGCCGCGCCAGTTGCGCCAGCGGAATGCCGATGAAGGCCTCCGGCTGCGCCTCGTCCAGGCACTGCTTGAGCGCGCGCCGGTCGATGCCCGGATCGACCAGCACCGGCACCGCGCCGGCCTTGAACAGCGCGAACATGAGCAGGAAGAACTCCGGCGACGGCCGCACCATCACCACCGTGCGGGTGCCGCGGCCGATGCCGTAGGCGCCCAGGCCGGCGGCGATGGCATCGCTGCGCGCGTCCAGCTGCGCATAGCTCAGGGTCACGTCGTAGGCCGCCATGCCGCCGGGGCCGGGCCGGCCGGGGCAGCGCATGGCGATCTGGTCCGGGCGCTCGCGCGCCAGCCGCGGCAGCGTCGCCGCGATGTTGCAGGTCGTGGTCATGCGCCGATTATCGCCGATGCGCCGGGCCGCAGCCGACACCCCGGCCGCGGCCGCCGCGGCTGAATGCCGGAATGCTTGCAGCGCGCCCCGGTTCGGTCAGAATGCCGCGCCCCCCACGCTGTTCGCCGCGCAAGGCCCGGCCGCCATGTCCCATCCCTGCCTCACCTGCGGCGCCTGCTGCGCCTACTTCCGCGTCAGTTTCCACTGGAGCGAAGCCGATCCCGCGCTGGGCGGCAGGGTCCCGTTCGAGTTGACCGAACCGCTGCGCACCCATGAGCGGGTGATGCGCGGCACATCGCAGGCGCAGCCGCGCTGCATCGCCCTGGACGCGGACATCGGCCGCTACAGCCGCTGCAGCATCCACGAGCGGCGGCCGTCGGTGTGCGCGGCGGTGCCGGCCTCGCTGGAATTCGGCGAACGCAGCGCGCAGTGCGACAAGTCGCGCCTGGCGCATGGGCTGCCGCTGTTGACAGCGGCCGACTGGGAAGGCGTGGTCGAACGCAACTTGCCGGACGCCTGAGCGGCGGCGCCGCCAGGACGGCAGGGAGGCCGTAGCATCTACCCTTGTCGCCGCGGGACCAGCCGCGATCCGCGTTCCCGGCAACGCCCGGTCGCGGCTGTAGCCGCTCCTACGCAAACTCCTGCAAACGCCCATCCTGGCGGCACCCGAAGAGCGGCGGACGCGCGCCGCATTGGCTCAGCGGTGCTTCCACGCCGTCGGCACCGGATTGGTCACGGTGTTCTTTTCCAGGGTGTAGGTGCCGTTCTGCTGGGCGATGGCCTCGCCGGTGTCGACGATCGCGTTCTGGATGAAGACGTTCCTGTCCTCGCCACGGATGAAGGTCAACTGGTGGAAGGCGGTCTTGTTGCCCCAGTCCTCGGACGGCAGCGAGATGAAGCGAATCGTGTAGGTCTGGTCGTCGAAGCTGCCCTGCAGCACGTACACGCCGTAGTGGTTCTCGCCCTGCGAGATGATCTTGTACATGCCGTTGCTGTAGTAGTAGATCTCCGCATCGGGGAACGGCTTCTTGTCGTACAGCTTGCGGTAGTGCAGCACCTGCTTCCAGGTGGGCTGGCCGAATCCGACCGTCAGCGTCTTGCCATCCGCGGACGTGGTCAGGTCTTCCGCATGCGCACCAGGCACGCTCATCGCCGTCAACAGCATCGCCATCGCCATCGCTTTCACTCTCTGTCTCCTGTCCGATTGCGTGCAGCGTCCGCTTCCGCGCGACGCGCACGTCGGCGGCGACTGTACCCAGCCAACAATGTTGCATCACGGCAATCGGTAGCAGTTTGCGCGCGCCCGTGTAGACGATCCACGGCGCAGCGGCAAGCACCGCAGCACACCCTGACAGCATTCGTGAGCATCGGCACTCAGTGCGCGCAACGATACTGACTTAGCTAGGTTGAGCTAGCGTAGTACACATGGCCACAGATCGTGGCTGTCGCTACTACCCTTGGTTGACTGGGACGGAGTGATCGAGCGCATCTTTCCAAGACAGTCACTCTTCCAATTTAAACCAAGAGAGAATCTAAATGCCTAATTGCCCTATGCAAGCTGGGTGATTTTTCTGCAGCCCTTCTTGGACTCCAAGAGCCATTCACGAACGCTTGGAGATGGATATTATATCCCACCCCAGGCTTCCCTGAATCGAAACTTGAAACAACTTCGTTACGCAACGCTCTTTTATTGGAGCTCCGCACAAGATTAACTACCTCTCGCTTTGGATCAACAACTTCATCTGGGGATCTTGGAATTTTTGCACGAGATATTCCAAAATAATCAGAAAAACCATCGTCGTCAGCAAGCAGCCAACTCTCAGCCTCATTTACGGCAAGCCGCAGTATAAACCTCTCCGATGCAGTCGATGGCCTCCATGTAGATAGCAACTTCACTGCACATTTACCATCAGTGTCAGCAATGCAAAGGACATGGCCAATTTTTGCAAGAGAAGAATACCTGGAAATATTCTTCACTAGCTTTGTAACTCCACCGGTATCTATTGGACTTGCTTCAATATCCCAACGGAGTATTTCAGAAACCAAGCGAACTCCAAGTGCACATGTGAGAGAATCCTCGCCAATCACATAAATTGACGGCATCAGAATAGCCCCATTTGCTCTATCTTATCTGGCCTCGTTTTTGGAAGCATAACTTCGGCCGCATTCAAGCCTGAATTCATTGCCTGAACTTCTTTTTTATCAGGCGACCTTGCTATTGTTCCATTATCACCTGGCTCCAGAAGTAGTACAGAGCTTGGATCAAGCACTGCCGCGATAAGGTTGTCACTATGCGTAGTAACCAAAATTTGACGCAAGAAAGCTCCCTTTTTCCGCTGTCTAAGCACCCGCTCAATCATTAATGGTATGTATTCGACAATAGCATCATTAAGCGAAAGCTCTGGTTCTTCCAGCAGAAGCATTCCATCGCCTTCTTGGAGAGCCCAAAGCAACCCTATAAGCCTCAATGTTCCATCTGAAAACTGATCTTCTCGTTGCCAAGCACCGTGCTCTCGCCAGTGCTTAAAACGAGCCTCAAGGTGTGGCGCCCCTGAGACCTCATCTTTTTTAAATTGCAATTCGGAAAACTGAGGAACCGCCACCACTAACGCTTTTCTTATCCTCTCCAGACGAGCCGCTTGTGTTTTTTGAGGCGTTCTAGCGATTCTCTGCAACAGGCCTTGTCCAAAAGGGTCATTCTCTACAACTCGACCGCTAATTTCATCCCCATGCTTTAAGAGTTGCGGCACCAAATGCAGATAGGTCGTCGCTCCAAAAAATTCAGCCAACTCGCGAAATTCCGAGTTATTATTAATCTGTTCTATGTGAGTTTGCGTTAGACGAACTGGATCTTCCATATCCTCCTTTTCCGGACGTGATCTAATTTTCTCCCCATCCAGAAAGACAACCTCTTTCGTGATAAGTACACGCTGCGCACCTTTACCCTCAGCCTTAAATGCCAACTCATAGCGCCAACGCGGGACTTCGTCTTCGAAAGATTCAGCAACTTCAACCTCAATCCCCACTTCAGGATTTGTCCTTGCGTGAAGACTCCTTAGCTTACTCAAGCCCCCGCGTTCCTTAAGAGCTTTCTGTAGACCACCACCCTCTGATTGGGCAACCGTTCTTAGAAAGCGGAAAACGTCCAAAAGATTAGATTTACCAGCTGCGTTAGCGCCTATGACATAACTACGCGGATGCAGCTCCACGTCCACATCTCGAAAATTTCTCCAGTTACGCAACCTGAGGCGAGTAATCAGCATTTAGTCTCTCCGCTACAAGAAAGCACAGCTAAGATAAGGAAATCTCGAGAAAATAACAAACTTAGTTTTTATAGCGGATGCGCGTCCAGAAACCGGCGGATCGCCGGCACCAGCACCTCGTGCTTGTCTTCCAGCACGTAGTGGTTGGCATCCTCGAAGGCCATCACCTCGGCCTGCGGCAACGCGCGGCGGAAGCCTTCCAGGAAATGATGGTCGAAGCAGATGTCACGCAGGCCCCAGCCGATGAAGGCCGGGCGATCGGCGAACGACGGCAATGCCTGCTCGGCCCGCGCCAGCAGCGACCAGGCCTTGTCGGCCGGCGACAGCGGAATGTCCTGCATGAAGCGGATCGTGGAAATGCGGTTGGCCCAATTGTCGTACGGCGCCACGTAGGCGCGACGCACATCGGCGGGCATGCGTCGCGACACACCCAGCCACGACGCGCCCGAAGAGAACGCATTGAACGTGCGGATGAACCACTCGCCCGGGCGCCAGTGCCGCCCCATCGCGATCTGCCACGGCATCGGCTTGGCCGCCGGCAGCGGGAACGCCGCGGTATTGGTGATGACCAGGCGCCGCACCTGCGCATAGTGCGACAGCGCCCAACCGAAACCGATCATGCCGCCCCAGTCGTGCACCGCCAGCGTCACCGGCCCGTCGATGCGCAGATGCCGCAGCAACGCGTCCAGGTCGTCCACGCGCGACTGCAGGGTGTAGTCGTAGCCCGGCCGCGCGCCCGGCGCATCGTCCGGCTTGTCCGACAGGCCCATGCCGATGTGGTCGGGCACGATGCAGCGGTAGCGGTCCGACAGCCCGCTCACCAGCGTGCGCCACAGATAGCTCCACGACGGATTGCCATGCAGCATCACCACCACCTCGCCGTCGCGTGGGCCTTCGTCGAGATAGGACATGTGCAGCCCCGGGCGGACCTGGAAGTGCTGCGGGGTGAAGGGGTAGCCGGGGTAGTTCATGCGGGGGACCGATGCGAGATGGAAGAGGAAGACGGCACCGCCGCGGCGCATGATGCATTGCCGTCGGCGTGCGGCGTTGGGGAACTCATAACGGCTGCGCACCCTCGCTGAGGATGTCCAGATAAGCCTGATAGGCGAACACGCGGTGCCGCTGCTGCCCGGTGAGTTCGTTGACGATGTCCAGATCCTGCAGGGTGCGGATGGCGGCACGGATCGTCGGTGCGCTGAGCGGCAAATGCGGCTGGACCTGCGGCACGCCCAGCAGGACACGACGGGCGAACTGCTCGTACACCAGGCCCACGTTGCCAGCGCGCGTTCCCAATCCGGCGATACGTGCGCGGTCGGCCGCCAGCAGTGCCAGCAGGCGCTGCGCGGTGGACACCGCCTGTTGCGCGGTGTCTGCAACGCCCTCGAGAAAGAAATCCAGCCAGCCTTCCCAGTCGCCCTCGGTGCGTACCGCGTTGAGGCGCTCGTAGTAACGCGCGCGATGGCGCTTGAAGAACAGGCTCAGGTACAGGCTGGGCGCGCGCAGCACACCTTCGTTGCACAGGATCAACGCGATCAGCAGCCGCCCCAGCCTGCCGTTGCCATCGCTGAAGGGATGGATGGTTTCGAACTGCACATGCGCCAAGGCTGCCTTGACCATCGGCGAGACGTCGCGGCCAGGCGCGTGCAGGAAGCGCTCGAAGGCGGCCAGCACCGCATCCAGGGCTTCCGGCGGCGGCGGCACGAAATGCGCCAACGCCGGCGAGGCACCGCCGATCCAGACCTGGCCCGAACGGAATTCGCCCGGACGTTTGCCGGCGCCACGCCCACCTTGCAGCAGCAGCGCGTGCATTTCGCGGATCAGGCGCAGCGACAGCGGGAAGTCATCCTCGCGCAAGCGCCGCAGCCCGTGGTTCAGCGCAGCGACGTAGTTGGAGACTTCTTCGACGTCGTCCAGAGGGACACCCGGTGCCTCGTCCAGTTCGAACAGCAGCAGATCGGACAGCGACGATTGCGTGCCCTCGATCTGCGAGGACAGGACCGCTTCCTTGCGCACGTAGTGGTAGAGGAACAGCTCCGGGTCCGGCAGCATCAGGGTGATGCCATCGAGGCGACCAAGCGCCTGGTCGGCCTGTTCCTTGCGCGCGATCAGCAGCGGCGCCGCCAACTGCAGCGGCGGCTCGGGCGGCAGCGGATCAGGAACGAACGCCTGATAACGGCTGCCCGCCAGCGACCCGGGAACATAGTGTCCGGTACAGCGTCGAGACGACATCAGGCAATCCTTGCCGTGGCCGGAGACGGCTCTTAGGAAAGAAATTTAGCAAATTTCTTTCTAAACACCCAAATACGGCGCGCAAGGAAAATTTGCGCGCCTGTCCTGCGCCTCTCGCTTACCAGACCACCTCGGCCATCGAGCAGTTCAAGCCCGAGCCGATGCCCATCAACGCGATCCGGTCGCCCTTCTTCAGGCGACCCAGCTCGCGCAGCTTGCTCAGCACGATCGGCACGCTGGCCGGGCCGATGTTGCCGTATTCGCCGAAGATGGTCATGACCTTCTTCTGGTCGATCCCGAAGCTCTTCATGAAGGCCTTGGTGTGCGGAAGGCTGACCTGGTGGATGACGAACTGGTCCAGTTCGTCCACCGCCCACCCCAGCGCCTGCCGCGCGGCGGCGAAGGTCTTCTGGCCCAGCTTGAGGCCTTCGATCAGCAGCATGCGGGTGTCGGTGACCATGCGGTCCATGTTGCCCCGGCACAGGGTGTTCCACTGCGTGGCCGAGCGAGTCACGCCGCCGCGGTAGCGCGGTGCATCCGGCGCCAGGTCGGTACGCGCCATCACCATCGCCACGGCACCGCACCCCAGGGTCAGGGTCGCCATTTCGTCGCGGAAGGCGTCGGCGGTCAGATCCTGCGAGGCCATCCGCTCCAGGGTCTTCTCGTACACCAGGTTGGCGGTCTCGCCATCGACCACCATCGCATAGTCGATATCGCCACGCTCGATCATGCGCGCCGCGATGTCCATGCCGTTGATGAAGGCCAGGCAGGCGTTGGCGACGTCGAAGGTCATGCACTGCTCGCTCACGCCCAGATTGCCGGCGACGATGCTGGCGGTGGACGGCTCCAGGTAATCGCGACTCACCGACGTGTTGACCAGCAGCCCGACCTGCCCAGCCTCGATGCCCGCATCGCCCATCGCCTTGCGCGCCGCCAGCGTCGCCACGTCGGACGCCTGCAGGTCCTGGTCCCACATGCGCCGCGCGTGGACGCCGGCGATGTCGCCGAGCACGTCGGCCCGGATCCGCAGCCGGTCCAGGGTAGGCTGCAGGCGCGCGTTGATCTGCTTGGAGGTCAGCGTGTGCGGCGCGTCGATATGCGCCAGTCCCGCGATCGAGACGTTGGTGAAGAGCATCGAGGTGTACGCCAGGGTCAGGCGAGGGGGCGCCAATTCTAGCGGTTACACCGTTTTACCGCATCTTTAACAAATCCCCGGAAAGCGTATGGTCTGAGCGGTTCAGCGGCCGCCGCACTGGTAGGCGGTGAAGCGCTGGTCGCCGTCGACCGGGTCGCCCATCGCCTGCACGGTGTTGGCGCCCACGCCGGGCGCCTCGTTGCGCGCCAGGGTCTCCAGCTCCTCGCGCACCCGCAGCGGGTTGCGCTGATAGAAGCCGACGCTGCTCTTCACCGACACCACCACCTCGCCGCGCTTCTCGCAGCCGCTGGCGGCCTGACCGGGCGGCAGGACCCGCACCCCTTTGCCTTCCGGCGCCATCGGCACCCAGGTGCAGCCGGCGAGCGTGGCGAGCAGGACGAAGGCGATCGGTAGACGCATGGACGGGCCCGTTGGCAGGTGAATCCGGATTGTGCCGCAAAACGCTGAATCGGCCATGACACCGTCGGCCTGCCGGCGTCGGCAGGCAGCGCGCGCCGGCCCTCGCCGACGCGCGCCTGCCGCACTCAGCGCGGCGCCGGGGCCGGGGCCGCCGCCCCGCCCTGCGGTACCCCGTCGGCATCGATCACGGTGACCTCGCCCAGCTTCAGCGCGCGCACCGTCGCCTCGATCTGCTTGAGGTCGCCCACCACCACCCAGGTCAAGGTGTTCGGGTCGAGCATCGACGCCGCCTCGCGCACCTGCGCCGGGGTCATCGCCTCGATCTCGGCCTTGCGCTTGAACACGTAGTCGTCGGGGCGGCCGTAGCGGACGATGCCGCCGATCGCGCCCATCACCGCGCTGGCCGTCTCATAGGCGCCCGGCAGGCTCAGGGTCTGGATGTTGCGGATGCGCGCCACCTCCTCCGCCGTCGGCGGTGCCTTGCCGCTCGCGAAGGCGCTGATCTCCTTGTACATCTCCTGCAGCGCCGGGGCGGTCTTGTCGATCTGCACCGGGGCCGAGGCGGTCCACGGCCGCTGGCCAAGGGCGCTGGCCGCGCCGCTGCGCGCGCCGTAGGACCAATGCTTGTTCTCGCGCAGGTTCATGTTCAGGCGCGAGGTGAAGTCGCCGCCGATCACGCCATTGGCGATGTCGAAGCGGACCGCCGCCGGATCGGTGGTCGGCGGCACCAGTTCCGAGGCGAACAGGTTGGCCTGCACCGCGCCGGGCTGGTCGATCAGGTACACGCGTGGCTTGGCCGGCCGCGCCACGCGGGCCGGGACCGGCACCGACGGTGCCGTCCCTTCGCCCTTCCAGTCGCCGAACTGCGCGTCCAGCAGCGGCACGATCTCGGCCAGGGTGGTGTCGCCGACCACGATCAGGGTGGCGTGCTCCGGACGCACCCAGTCGCGGTGGAAGTCGACCAGATCCTCGCGCTGCAGGGCCGCGATCGCCGCCTCGGTGCCGATGCCGCTGAACGGCATCGCGTAGGGATGGCCGACGCCGTACAGCAGCGGCGGCAGCACCCGCATCGCCACGCCGTTGGGCTGGGCCTTCTCCTGGCGGATGCTGGCGATCCAGCTGGCGCGGACCCGTTCGATCTCGTTCGGCGCGAAGCGCGGCCGCCGCAGCATGTCCGCGTACAGCGCCAGCGACGGCGCCAGGTTCTCCTTCAGCGCCGACAGGTAGGCATTGCTGCCGTCCAGCGCAGCGCCGGCCGCCAGCGACGCCCCCAATGCCTCGGCCGCATCGGCGAACGCCAGCGCATCGCGCTCGCCGGCGCCATCGTCGAGCATGCCCATGGTGAAGTTGGCCGTCCCCGGCTTGCGCCCCTGGTCGGCGCTGTAGCCGCCCTGGAACTCGTAGCTGAACTGCACCACCGGTACCTCGTGGCGTTCGGCCAGGATCACCGTGGTGCCGTTCCTCAGCGTCGCGCGCTGCAGCGTCGGGAACGTCAGTTTCGGAAACTGGGTGGTCTTGGGCGGGCCGGCGCTGCGGTCGACCACGCTGGGCAGGGTGCGGTACTTGGGATCGACCGGCGGCGGATTCAGCGGCGCCGGTTGCACCGTCGGCTCCTCGGCCTGCGCCACGCGTTCGCCCGGCTGCACCAGCAGGGTGTAGTCGCCCTTGCCCAGCCACTTGCGACCGACGGCGGTGAGATCGCGCGGACGGGTCTCGGCGATGGTCGCCAGCGAGGTACGGAAGCAGCCGGGGTCGCCGGTGTACACCGCGCATTCGGCCAGCACGTCGGCCTTGCCGCCGAAGCCGCCGATGCGCTCGACGCCACGGATGAAGCCGGCGCGGAAGGCGGTCTTGGCGCGCGCCAGTTCGGCCTTGTCCGGCCCCTTGTCCAGCAGCCTGCGCAGTTCCTCGTCGATCGCCGCCTCGACCCTGGCCGGGTCCACTCCCTGCTTGACCATGGCGATGATGCCGAAGCCGGAGCCGAGCTGCGACGGCCAGACCGAGGCGCTGACCATATCCACCAGCTTGTCCTGGTGGACCAGGCGCCGGTCCAGCCGCGAGGAGGTGGCGCCGCCCAGCACCTGCGCCAGCAGTTGCAGGCGGTCGACGTCCTCGGTGCCGGTCTGCGCCACGTTCCAGACGCGGTAGATCCGCGTCTGCGGCACCTTGTCGGTCATGGTCTCGCGGGTGGACTGGCTGCGCTGGGCCACGTCGACCTTGGGCTGGGCCATGCTGGGGCCGGCCGGAATGTCGCCGAAGTAGCGCGTCACCTTCTCCTTGGCCGTGGCCACGTCGATGTCGCCGGCCAGCACCAGCACCGCGTTGTTGGGACCGTACCAGGTGCGGAACCACTGCTTCACGTCGGCCAGCGAGGCCGCGTTGAGGTCGTTCATCGAGCCGATGACGGTGTGGTGGTACGGGTGGCCGGCCGGGTACAGCGCGCGACTCAGCCGGCTCCAGGCCTGCCCGTAAGGCTGGTTTTCGCCCTGGCGCTTCTCGTTCTGCACCACCCCGCGCTGCTCGTCCAGCGCCGCCTGATCGATGGCGCCGAGCAGGTGGCCCATGCGGTCCGACTCCATCCACAGCGCCATGTCCAGCGCGGTGGTCGGCACGTTCTCGAAGTAATTGGTGCGGTCGCTGTTGGTGGTGCCGTTCTGGTCGGTGACGCCGACCTGCTTGAACGGCTCGAAGAACTCGCCGTGGTGGTTCTCGCTGCCCTGGAACATCAGGTGCTCGAACAGATGCGCGAACCCGGTGCGCCCGGCCGGCTCGTCCTTGGCGCCGACGTGGTACCAGAGGTTGACCGCCACGATCGGCGCCTTGCGATCGGTGTGCACCACCACCCGCAACCCATTGGGCAGGGTGAATTGCTCGTAGGCGATATCCACCGACGCGGCGGCAGCAGGCCTGGCCGCCGTCGAAGGCGGCGCGTAGCTCAATGCGCCGAGCGCGACGGACAGGGCGACGGCCAACAGGGCGCCACGCGGGCGGGTCGAGACGGTCATGCGGATTCCTTCTTCCTTGGGGCGAGTGAAACAGCCGGTGAATGCCGATCGTACCGGGCGTACCGCACGGCGCGCAGTCCGCCGTTGTCGCTGACGCCCTTCTGCAACGGCGTCACCTCCGACCCATCAGCGGGTCGGCTGCCGCCGCGGACGGCGCCGCGGTGTCCGCGTCCGGCGTACGCGAGCGCCCGGGTGTCCGCCCGCGGACACATCACCCAGGAAAATTCTCTTTCAAAAACAGAAGCTTGGAATTGGCACGCGGTCTGCTTACACATCCCCGAGCGCAAGAGCCCCCGGCATTAGGTGAATGAAAGCTTAATAAAACAACCCGCCGCAAAAAAGTTCTTGCAACCCCTGATTAGGTGTACTACCTTACTACCACACCACTGATCAACAACACCAACGAGACCCGCCATGAAGACCACCGCCCTGCTCCTGACCGCCGCCATCGCCGCCCTGCTCGCCGCGCCGTCCTTCGCCGCCACGCAGATCACCACCCTGGATGCGGTGCAGGTGCGCCCTTCCGCCGAGCAGATCGCCCAGCGCAGCATCGAACAGGCCAGCGGCATCGCCACCCTGGCGGCCGTGCAGGTGCGCCCCTCCGCCGAGCAGATCGCCCAGCGCGACGCCGAACTGTCCAGCCGCATCGCCACCCTGGCGGCGGTGCAGGTACGCCCCTCGGCCGAGCAGCTCGCCCAGCGCAACCAGGAGCAGGCCGCCAGCCAGCACGTGGTGACCCTGGCCACCGTGCAGGTGCGTCCGGATGCGGACATGGGCAGCATGCTGGCGATCGGCGACGTGGTCGGCGAGACGCTGGACACCGCGATGCTGCAGCTGCAGCCGAGCCTGCAGAAGCTGGGCCAGGACCTGGCGGTCGGCCTGGTGCGCTGAATCGGCACCAAGGCCTCCGCGCCGGCGCGTACACTGCGCCGATGATCGCCACCCCAACGCTGCATGTTCTGCTGTACCAGCCCGAAATTCCGCCCAACACGGGCAACGTCATCCGTCTCTGCGCCAACACCGGCGCGCAACTGCACCTGATCGAGCCGCTGGGCTTCGACCTCGGCGACCGTCAGCTCAAGCGCGCCGGCCTGGATTACCACGAGTACGCACGATTGCAGGTCCACGCGTCGCTGGATGCGGCCCTGCAGGCCATCGCCCCGCGCCGCCTGTTCGCCCTCAGCACCCGCAGCAGCACCCGCTACGACACGCCCGCCTTCGCCGACGGCGACGCCTTCCTGTTCGGCCCGGAAACCCGCGGCCTGCCGGACACGGTGCTGGAGCAAGTGCCCGACGCGCAGCGCCTGCGCCTGCCGATGCAGCCGCACAACCGCAGCCTCAACCTGTCCAACGCGGTCGCGGTGGTGGTGTTCGAGGCGTGGCGGCAACTGGGCTTTCCCGGCGCCGACTGAGCGTACGGCGCGCGTCGCCTGGCAACGCGCCATCCGATGTTCTATCGCTGCATCGCTGGCGCAGCACGCGCCGCGGCACTGCAGGCGTCAGGACAGATCGTGCAGGTCCTTGCCCAGCACCGGCCCCAGGCTCCAGTCGGAGAAGCGGACCTTCAATCCTTCCCGTTCCGGCGTGCACGTCATCGGGCCGACGAGGTAGGAGGAGGCGACCGGGAACGGGCACAACCGCACCAGCGGCCAGGATCTCCCGTCGCGCGAGACCTGCAGGCGCAGCACGCCCTTGTCCACGGTGGCGCGCATCCAGAAATCCGACGCGTCCGCTTCGTACGGGCCGGTGGCCCAGTCCGAACGGCCGTCGGTCAATACGCTGCTGAGCATCGGCCGCCCATCGCTCAGTTCGATGCCGGCCTTGACCCAGCGGCGCTCGTCGACCCGCACCATGAGGCCGGCCTGATCGTAGAGCTGTTCGAACTTGCCGCGCACGCGCAATTGGCAGGTGAAGCGCGCGGGTGCGGCGATGCCGAGGAAATGCCCACTGTCGCGGGTGAACCCGTAATGGGTTTCGCGCCAGAAATCGCCGCCCTTGTCGGTGACGACCTCGAGCACGCCGCCCGGCAGGATCCGATGGACCTTGGGCGCGTTGAGCCAGGTGCCCGCCTCCCAGCCGGAAGCTGCCCCCGCGCGCGCACCCCTCGCCAGCACGACGCTGCCGGCGGCGAGCCCACCCAGGGTCGCCCGACGACCGATATCCACGTCCTGCTCCCCGGAATTCGCCATCGCACTGCTCCTCACGTCGCTGTTTCGGAGGCGCCATCGCGGCGATGGCCTTCGTCGACCTCATCGGCGAATTTGTACATCTGTACCAATTGAGGCGTCAACCGCGACCTGCGATCATCGGCTTCGTCGAGACAGCGTTGGACAGGCATGAGCGGCAGGACCTGGCGCCAGGATCCGCACCGGAAGGAAGCGATCGAGCAGGCCGCGCTGCGGGTGATCCTGGATCACGGCGTCACCGGCACCACCTTCCGCAAGGTCGCCGAGGAAGCCGGCGTTCCGCTCAGCGCCACCACCTACTATTTCGGCTCGATGCACGACCTGCTGGTCGCCGCGTTCACCCGCTTCTCCCAGGACGTGTCCGCCGACTTCGCCGCCGAAATCCGCACCGCGCAGAACCGCGACCAGGCCTGCGAGGCGGTGGTGAACATCATCTTCGCCGAGGGGACGGCGTCCCCGCGGGTGCTGCTGCTGAGCTACGAACTGTATGCGTTCGCCCGCCGGCATCCGGAGATGACCGCGATCATGCAGCAGTGGATGGCCAGGAGCCGGGCCGCCCTGGAAACGCAGTTCTCCGTCGCCGCATCCGCCGCCATCGACGCCTTCATCGAAGGCGCGACCATCCACCGCTCGGTCGTGCCCATGGACAGGCAGCGCGTGCGCGCGGCGATCGAGACGCTTGCCGCGCTGTAGCGTGCCGCTCGCACGCGGTGGGCGTCGCCACCTGCGCCGACAGTCCTGAAATTCCCTGTTGCCTGGAATGCAACGGCGCGCATCACAACAATGCATCGCGAGCGCCTGAACGGGGCGTTTAATTTATGGACTGGTCGGTTTGGGATTCAGGGCGAGTTCGGGTCGCTAACGGATAATTTACATATCGGCAGCGAACGGCCCCACGCCTCAGCGCCGACAAACCAATAACGAAGGTACCCCGATTATGAAGACCTCTCTGCTTGCTCTCGGCCTCCTGGCCACCCTGCCGTTCGCCGCTTCGGCCGCCGAAGGCCTTTCCTACAACTATGCCGAAGCCGGCTACGTCAAGACCGACGCCAGCGGCGGCGATGCCGACGGCTGGGCGGTCAAGGGTTCCTACGCGTTCCACCCGAACTTCAGCGTGTTCGGCGACTTCAACCGCCAGAAGACCGACTTTGCCGACGCACGCGTCGACCAGTGGCGCGTCGGCGCCGGCTACAACCACGAGATCGCGACCAGCACCGACCTGGTGACCCGCGTGGCCTACAACCGTTTCGCCCCGGAATACGGCACCAAGTTCAACGGCTGGAGCGCCGAAGCGGGTATCCGCACCGCGTTCAACCCGTACCTGGAAGTCTATGCCCTGGGTGGTTACGAGGACTACCTGAAGAAGGACGGCGTCAATCCGGAAGGCACCTTCTACGGCCGTCTGGGCGCCCAGGCCAAGCTGAACCAGAACTGGGGCCTGAGCGCCGACCTGAAGATGGACCGCCACGGCGACAAGGAATGGTTCGTCGGCCCGCGCTTCAGCTGGTAAGCGTTGCCTAGCGCCGCGCGCGTCGTCTCTCTCCCGCCGCGCGCGGTTCGGAAAGCCCGGTCCCACGACCGGGCTTTTTTTTGCCTGCCGATCCGGCGCATCACTGACCCACGGATGTGCAGACACGCAAACGCCCGGCCAGGCCGGGCGTTTGCGTTTTCCAGCACGTGGCCGGATCAACTGAACAAGGTGGTCGGGTACTCGGGCTTCTGTTCGCGCGCCAGCAGCTGCTGCAGGCCGACCGCCGGGGTCAGCTCGCCATGCAGGACCGCGCGCACCGCGTTGGAGATCGGCAGATCGATGCCGTGGCGCTCGGCCTGGCGCATCACCTCGTCGGCGGTCTGCACCGACTCGACCACCTGGCCGATCGCGCGCACCGCCTCCTGCAGCGGTTGCCCACGGCCCAGCGCCAGGCCAAGCCGACGGTTGCGCGAGAGGTCGCCGGTACAGGTGAGCACCAGGTCGCCGAGTCCGGCCAGCCCCATCAGGGTTTCCGGCTTGGCGCCGATCGCCGCGGCCAGCCGCAGCATCTCGTTGAGGCCGCGGGTGATCAGGCCGGCACGGGCGTTGAGGCCCAGTTCCATGCCGTCGGCCACACCGGTGGCCACCGCCAGCACGTTCTTCATCGCCCCGCCCAGCTCGGCGCCGACCATGTCGTCGCCGGTATAGGCGCGGAAGGTCGGGCCGTGCATCGCATCGGCGACCTGCTGGGCGAACGCGGCATCGCCGTGCACGGTCACCGCGGTCGGCAGGTCCAGGGCCACTTCCTTGGCGAAGGACGGACCGGTGACCACCGCCAGGGGGACGTCCTCGCCGAGGATCTCCTGCGCCACTTCGTGCAGGAACCGCCCGGACCCGGGCTCGAAGCCCTTGGTCGCCCAGGCCACGCCGGCCTGCGCCGGGCGCAGCGGCGCGATCTGGCGCAGGGTTTCGGTGAACGCATGCGACGGCACCACCACCAGGATCCAGTCGGCGCCATCGATGGCCGCCGCCAGGTCGGTGGTGGCCTGCAAGCCCTCCGGCAACGCGATCCCCGGCAGGTAGCGCGGGTTTTCGTGGCGCTGCCCGATGGCCTCGGCGACCACGGCATCGCGGCCCCACAGCACGGTCGGATACCCGTGCCGTGCGGTCAGCGACGCCAGCGCCGTGCCCCAGGAGCCGGCGCCGAGGACGGCGATCTTCTTCTTGGCGTTATCGCGCATGCGCAACGGCGAACGCGCTCAGGCGTTGCCGGCCGGCTCCGAATCGGCCAGCGACTGGCCCTCGCCCTGCTGCGCGCGCTGGCGCAGGGTCTCGGCGTACAGGGCCTCGAAGTTGATCGGCTGCAGGAAGAACGGCGGGAAGCCGCCGGCCTGGATCAGGTCGCTGACCAGCGAGCGCACGTACGGGAACAGGATGCTCGGGCACTGGGTGCCGAGCAGCACGTCCACCGCCTGCGGGTCCAGGCCGACCAGGCCGAACACGCCGGCCTGCTGCACTTCGGCCACGTAGGCGGTCTTGCCGCCGGCGGTGCAGGTCAGGGTCACGGCCAGCACGACTTCGAAGGCCTGCTCGTTCAGCTGCTGCACGCGCTGGTTGAGGTTGAGCTGCAGTTCCGGCTGCGCGTTGTCGTTGAACACCGACGGCGCGTTGGGGGACTCGAAGGACACGTCCTTGACGTAGATCTTCTCGATGGTGAAAGCGGGACCGGCCGCGGCGTCGGCCGGCGCCGCGGCGCCGTTGTTGGTGAGGTCGGACATTGCTTGACTCCGGTGGATTCGGTAACAGAAAGAAACGGGATTATCACACGCCGGCCGCGCCCCTCGAGGTCGAACCGGACGCGGTGTCTCAGCGGCCCTTGACCAGCGGCAGCTCGGCCTGCTGCCAGGCGGCGATGCCGCCCTCGAGCACGTAGACCTGCTCGAAGCCGGCCTTCTTCAACTGCTTGGCGGCGCCGTCGGCGGTGGTGCCGGTGCGGCAGACCAGCACCACCGGCTGCGCCTTGGCGTTGGCAACCAGCTTGTGCTCGGGGCCGAACTGGCTGGCGGTGGCATTGCGGCTGCCGGCGATGTGGCCCTTCTCGAAATCGGCCGAGGCCGACAGGTCGACCACCACCGCATTGCCGGCGTTGATCAGGCGGGTCAGCTCCGCCGGCCGCAGGCTCTTGTAGCCACGGAACAGGCGCGCCACTTCGGTGACGATCAGGGCGATGGTCAGGCCCACCAGGGCCAGGGCCAGCATCGGGTTGCGGCCGGCGAAGGCCAGCAGTTCTTCGAAGTTCACGGGACTCGGGGGCTGGAAGCGGGCGCCGATTGTCGCACAGCTCGGCGACCGCGCTACTGGCCGTTCCACAGGTCCGGCAGGCCATCCTGCAGCCACCAGGTCTTGGCCTCGGGGTCCCAGCGCCAACGCTCGCGGTAGCGGACGATGCGCTCGGCCTGGGTATTGCGGTTGATCACGCCCAGTTCGATCTCGCGCAGCGCCTCGCCGTCGCCGACCGCGCCGCCGCCGACCTTGTAGGAGGAGACCTGGATCTGCCGGTAGCGCTCCAGTTGCAGGTCGGTCAGCGGATGCGCCTGGCGGTAGGCCGGGTCGACCACCTGCCAGGCGGTCTCGAACTCGCTCCAGCGCACCGCCGCGGCGTAGGCGGTCTGCAGATCGTCGAGCTTGCGCTGTTGCGCGCGGCTGCCGGCCACGGCCGCGCCGGTCCAGCCCAGCAGCAACAGCAGCGCGAGCGCGCGGAACATCGAGGGCATGGCGGCGTCCAGGTGGCGGCGCGCGGGGCGCGCGATCCGCGCATCCTACCCCTTGGCGAGGGCCACGAAGCGACCGCTCAGGGTCGCTGCCGCGGCCGCGCCGGGCGCGCCGACCTGGGCCTGGATGCCGATGCGGGCGCGGCCGCGCTGGCGGAAGGTATTCACGAACACGGCCCAGTCGGCCTCCGCATCGGCATTGGCCTGGGCATGCAGATCGGCGTACAGCGGCGACAGGTAGCGCACCTGGCTGTCGGCGACGTAGACGTCGGCCTGCAGGCCGGCGCGGTGCAGCTCGCAGTTGACCAGCCCCCAGCCCGCCAGGGTCATCACCGAGCCCAGGCTGCCGCCGAAGGCGTTGCCCTTGTCGTTGAGGTTGGCCGCCAGTGGTGCGACCAGCTGCAGGCGCTGCTCGGCATACTCGTGCACGGCGACCTGCAGCGCCGCCACCGGCGGCATGGCCTGGAACTGCCGTTGCAACTGCTGCAGGAACGCCTCGAAGGAAAGATCCGCTGCCATGGTGCGATTGTGCTGCCGGTGGGGGCTCGCATAATGCCTGGCATGAGCGCGCATGCAACCGCCGCCCCGGCCTGGACCTTGATCTCGCTGCGCCCGCAGGGCGAGCACGCGCCGCTGCGGCGGGCCGCGGCGCGCTGTGGCGCACGGGTGCTGGCGGTGTCGCCGTGGCGGCTGCGGCCGCGCGCCGATCCCGCCACCCGCGCGGCCCTGGCCGCGGCGCTGGCTGCGCCGCGGGTCATCGTCAGCAGCCCGGCGGCGGTGCGCGCGGCCGCGGCGCTGCAGCCGCTGGCGGCACGCCCCGGCCAGTGCTGGCTGGCAGTGGGCGCAGGCACGGCGCGCGCCTTGCGCCAGCACGGCATCGCCGAGGTGGCGACGCCGGCGCGGATGGACAGCGACGGCCTGCTGGCGCTGCCGGAAATGTCCGCGCACGACCTGCCGGTGGGACTGATCACCGCCCCCGGCGGCCGCGGCCTGATCGCCGCACACCTGCAGGCGCGCGGCACCCCGCTGCTGCGCGCGGACGTGTACGTGCGCGAACCGGTACGACTGCGCGCGGCCGACCTGGCCCGCCTGCGTGCGGCGCCGCCCGGTGTGCTGGCGCTGAGCAGCGGCGAGGCGCTGCAACAGCTGCTGGCGCAGTTGCCGGAGGAGTTGGCCCGGGCCTGGCGTGCACGGCCGGTGGTCGCGGCCAGCGCGCGCCTGGCGACCCTGGCCGCGGACCTGGGGTTCGTCGACGTCGCCCAGGCGGCCGGACCGATGCCGCAGCAGTTGGTCGCCGCAGCGGCCGCGATCGTAACGCGCTCGCCACCTCGCTGAACGCGGGCCGCCGCCCGGGTTGCGGCCGCAGTGCCGCTCACGCCATGCTCCGGCGGTGCCGCGCCGACCGCCGCCTTGCTCGCGACGGGCGACGGCCCCCAGGACGCTGCCGATGACCGACGAAATCCCGATCACGCCTCGCCGTTCCACACGCTGGATCTGGTTGCTGCTGGTGCTCGCCACGCTGGCCGCGCTGGCGTTCGCCGGCTGGCGTGGCTGGGACTGGTGGCAGGCGCGCAGCGCGCGCGAACTGGCCCAGCAGTCGGACCTGCAGCAGCAACTGCAGGCCTTGCAGCAGGCCCAGGACAGCCTGCGCCGCGACCAGCGCGCCACCGCGCAGCGGCTGCAGGACGCGGCCAGCACCAACCGCGTGCTGCGCGACGAAATGCTCGGCCTGAGCCAGCGCAGCGCGTTGCTGGAGGCCAATGTCGCCAAGCTCGCCGATTCCAACCGTCACGGCGCACAGGCGCTGCGCCTGGACGAGGTCGAACTGCTGCTCAACCAGGGCCAGCAGCGCCTGCTGCTGGCCGGCGATGCGGCCGGCGCGCGGCGTGCCTACGCGCTGGCCAGCGGTGTGCTGGACGGCATCGACGATCCGCAATTCCTCAACCTGCGCCAGGCGCTGCTGCAGGAACGCACCGCGCTGGACGCGCTGGGCGACGGGCCGCAGGCACGCCTAGCGGCGCAACTGGATGCCTTCGCCGCCAGCCTGGACAAATTGCCGACGCAATTGCCGGAGAGCGCGCAGCAGCCGCTGTGGCAGCGCCTGCTGGCGCCGCTGGTGAAGATCCGCCCCTCGCAGGGCGGCGTCCTGGCCGCCGGCTCGGAGCGCGTGGCCGCCCACGACGCGCTGCAGCTCGACCTGACCCTGGCGCGCGCGGCGCTGGAACGCGGCGACACGCGTGGCTATCGCAGCGCCCTGGCCGGCGCCGGGCGCTGGCTGTCGCGGCTGTGGCCGGAGTCGCCGCAGCTGCGCGAACGCCGCGCCGCGCTGCGCACCCTGGCCAATGCCGATCTGCGCCCGACCATTCCCGAACTCGGAACCACCCTGCAACAGTTGCGCGCGATGCGCGACGCAAGGAGCCCGTCATGAAATCCCTCCGTTCCCTGATCGTGCTGTTGATCGTCATCGCGCTGGGCGTGATCGGTGCGCAATGGCTGGGGCAGGACCAGGTGCGTCAGCTCGGCGAGGTGATCGTGCGCGTCGGCGGCACCGACTACATCGCCTCGCTGCCGCAGGCCTCGCTGCTGCTGGTGATCGCGTTCCTGGCGCTGTGGCTGGTGTGGAACGTGCTCAGCTTCCCGTTCCGCGCCTGGGGCCGGCGCCGCCGCAAGCAGTCGCGCGCGCGCCTGCTCGACGGCCTGGCCGCCGCCCACGCCGGCCAGTGGACACGGGCCGAGAAGCAGCTCAACGCCGCCGCCGAAGACCCCGAGGTCAGCGCCATCGCCCTGATCGCCGCGGTGCGCGCGGCCGATGCGCGCGGCGACCGCGAGGCGACCGAGCGCCACCTGCGGCGCCTGGCCGAACGCGATCCCGCCGCGCATGCACTGCTGCTGGCCGAACTGCATCTGGAGCAGCAGCGCCCGGTCGATGCGATCAATGCGCTGGACGTGGCCGCGGCGCAGCCGCTGCCGCCGCGCGGGCTGTTGCTGCGCACCGAGGCACTGACCCGCATCGGTCGTGCCGGCGAGGCCTACGGACAGCTCGGCGCGATCCGCCAGCAGCAGGCGCTGCCGCTGGAGGCGATCGCCACGCTGGAAACGCGCCTGGCCGCGGCCTCGCTGGACCAGGCCGCCGATGCCAATGCCCTGGCCGAGCGCTGGGAGAGCCTGCCCAAATCGCTGCGCAGCGAGCCGGCGGTGGTCGCCGCCTACGCGGTACGCGCGGCCGCCCTGCGCTGGGACGATGCGGCGCTGCGCAGCCTGGAGCAGGCGCTGGACACGCGCTGGGACGAAGGCCTGGCCGCGCTGTACGGGCGCCTGCCGGTGGAGAAGTACGATTCGCGCCGCGCCAGCGCGCAGCGCTGGCTGCAGGCGCATCCGGACAGCCCGGCGCTGCTGCTGACCCTGGCGCGTCTGGCCAGCCGCCAGCAGCAGTGGCCGCAGGCGGAGGAATTCCTGCACCGCGCGCTGGCGCTGGGTGCTGGTGCCGAGGCCTGGGAGGTGTTCGGTGACGGCTATGCCGACGCCGGCGACATGCTCGCGGCGCAGCGCTGCTACGCCAATGCGCTACGCGTGCAGCGCGGCGACATCGCGCAGCCGCTGCCCGAGCCGGTCGCGCCGGTGACCCCGATCGCGCCGGCGCCGGACAGCACGGAACGCCGCGACGACCATGGATTCCCGCGGCTGGAGGGTTGAGTCCGTCCCGGTGTTGTCAGAGATGGCCGAGCCTGCAAGACCAGGCCGGGCACGCTGATCCGCGGCGAAAGCGCGTCATGGCTGCTTCCGGACGCGGCAGCGCACGCGCATCGCTCCTGCGCCGATCAGCGAAGAGGAGCACGGCCGAACGCATGGGCCGCGTCGTGTGCCCAGGCCGGCGGCGCGCTGGTCATCGCATCCGAAGGTAGGCCGGCCGCGTCCGGCCGCTCAGCGCCGCAAGGCCGGCGGCAGCGCCGGCAGGCGCGCCAGGAACGCGGGCGCCAGGCCCTTGTAGCGCGCGTAGCGCTCGTCCATGCGCCGCGGCACCAGGATGCGCGCGCCGAACATGCCCCAGATCAGCATGATCAGGAACACGGCGCCTCCCAGCCAGAACCCGCTCTCGCCGCCGACGGCGAATCCCAGCAGCGGGCCAACCAGGAAGGCACCGGCGATCAACAGGATGTACCGGTTGCGCCGACGCCGATGCACCGCGCACATCCCGAGCACATGGCTGCTGCGCTTGCGCGCGACCAGCGCCGCGATCGCATAGACCAGGATGCTCACCAGGATCAGCGTGTACCAGCCCGGCGCGTGCCAGTAGAAGGTGCGCTTCTTGAGTTCGTCGTTGCCCAGCGCCGCCCCGCACTTCACGCAGTGCGGCGGGAACGGCGCATCGCGCAGGCACAGCAAATCCGTGCCATCGCGCCACAACGTCTCGCCCGGCAACGGCGGCGGCAGGCTGGACGGACTGGCGACGCTGGGCGCCTGGTACGGATTGAAACTGCCCTGCTCGGTCATGGCCTGCGCCCCCTGCGCGCCGTGGCGCCCGCGTGACGCAGGCGAATCGGCGGGCATGGTAGCGCGACGGATGCGGCGCGGTCAGCGCCGGGGCGGCGCCGCAGGGCCGAAGGCCGTGGCGCGGCGCACGCCGGCACGAGTGCCAGCGCGCGGTGACGCTCAGCGTTCGACGATCGCCACCACGCCCATGCCGCCGGCGGTGCAGATGGAGATCAGCGCGCGGCCGCCGCCGCGTTCGACCAGTTGCTTGGCGACGGTGGCGACGATGCGCGCGCCGGTCGCGGCGAACGGATGGCCGGTAGCCAGCGACGAGCCCACCGGATTGATCTTGGCCGGATCGATCTGCCCCAGCGGCGCGTCCAGGCCCAGCCGGGTGCGGCAGTAGTCCTCGCTCTCCCAGGCACGCAGGGTGCACAGCACCTGCGCGGCGAAGGCCTCGTGAATCTCGTAGATGTCGAAGTCCTGCAGGCGCAGGCCATGGCGCTTGAGCATCTCCGGCACGGCCACGGTCGGCGCCATCAACAGGCCTTCGCCGTGCACGAAATCCACCGCCGACACCTGCGCATCGCGCAGGTAGGCCATCGGCACGTGGCCATGCGCCTGCGCCCATTCTTCCGAGGCCAGCAACACCGCGGCGGCGCCGTCGGTCAGCGGGGTCGAGTTGGCCGCGGTCAGAGTGCCGCGGCCGCTGACCTTGTCGAAGGCCGGCTTCAGCGTGGCCAGCTTCTCCAGCGAGGTATCCGCGCGCAGGATGTTGTCGCGCTCCACGCCGCGGAACGGCGCGATCAGGTCGGCGAAGAAGCCGCGCTCATAGGCGGCGGCCAGCTTGTGGTGCGAAGACACCGCCCAGGCGTCCTGCGAATCGCGCGAGATGTTCCACTGCTTGGCCATGTCCTCGCAGTGGTCGCCCATGCTCTTGCCGGTGCGCGGCTCGGCCACGCCCGGGAACTCGGGCTTGAGCTCGGCGAACTTGAAGCCGCGGGTCAGCGCGCGCAGCTTGTCGCCGGTGCTCTTGGCGCGGTTGGCCGCCAGCAGCCGCGCGCGCAGTTTCTTGCCGTAGACGATCGGCACTTCGGAGGTGGTGTCCGAACCGCCGCCGATGCCCGATTCGATCTGCCCCAGCGCGATCTTGTTGGCGACGGTGATGATGCTGTCCAGGCTGGTGCCGCAGGCGCGTTGCAGGGTGATGCCCGGAGTCAGCGGCGACAGCCCGGAGGACAGCGCCGCCTCGCGGCCCAGGTTCCAGTCGCTGGAATGCTTGATCACCGCGCCCATCGCCACTTCGCCCAGTTGCTGCCCGTGCAGCCCGTAACGCTCGACCAGCGCGCCCAGCGTGCGCACCGACATGCCGAGGTTCCCGACATCCGCATACGCCGTGTTCTGCCGGCAAAACGGAATGCGGACGCCGCCGAGAATGGCGACGGGACGGGCTGCTGGCATGGGATTACCTCGCGCGAGGGGAGTCGGGGACATGGCCTGCACGGTAGCGCAGGCATAATGAAGCGAGTGTAGCTATGCGCCCGCGACGGGCCAACCGCCAATCCCATGACCCAAGCCTCCGCCACTCGCCACGCCCACGGGGTCATCGCCCTGGAATTGTCCTCCGGGCGCGAACCGGCGCACCCGGCGCTGCCGCATGCGCAGGCCGCCGAACTGGCCGAGAAGGTCGGCCGCGACCTGGCGCAACTGGTGCCGGCGGTGCGCGAGCTGGAACTCAGCTTGGCCGGCGCGCATTTCGACCCGGCCGAAGCGTTGCGTCCGGGCTGGCCGCTGCACCGGCGCCTGGAGGAACTCGCCGCCCGCGCGCCCGGCCGCGCCGAAGGCCCGCGGTTGCTGGCCTTCGGCACCGATGCCGACGGCAGCGTGCCGCTGCCGTTCCAGGCCGACGCCGGCCTGCGCGGCGGCGCATTGCGGGTGGTGCCGTTCCTGCTCAGCGGCCCGGCCGACACCGTGCAGTCCGTGGCCGAGGCATTGGAGGACGTGTTGCTGGCGCAGGGCATGGCGCAGGCCGATACCGCGCTGCTCGCGCAGAAGGGCTTTGGCGCGGAGATCGAGCACGCCCGCTACCTGACCGGCCACGACCTGGCGGCGATGATGTCCATGCAGTACGACAACCAGGGTCTGGCACCGCTGTGGCCGCTGATCGAGACCGCGCTGCTGGCGCCGGACCAGGAAGAATGGCTGCAGGCCCCGCCGGAGCCGCTGCTGCGCTACCGCGAAGGCGAGGTGCGCATGGCGCTGTTCGACCCGGCCAGCTGGTGCGCGCACTACGCCTACGACCGCCAGGACTGCGAACGCCTGCAGCGGGTCTACGAGCAGTACCTGGCGCGCCAGCGGCAACTGGCCGCGGTACTCGAGGCCCACGGCCTGCCGGTGCTGTACGTGCATTGCGAGAGCGGGCAGGACGCCAAGCAGGCGTTGCTGGCGGCCTGAGCCGCGAGACGCGTCGCGGTGCGTCAGTCATCGCTGGGACAATCTTGATGCTGGGAGCGCAACTGCATCGGCAGCGCGTCACTGCATCCTGTGTACACCGGTACACGACACCGGCGACGGCATCACTGCCGTCGCCGACGCCGCGACGAGCTTAGTGGCTACCGGCCGCAGCCGGCGCAGCCGCCGCGTCGCCCTTGATCACGCCGCAGGCCAGGCGGCCGCCGGCGTTGCCGGTGGGCTGGCTCTTGTAGTCGTCCGGGTCGGCGTGGACGATCACCGCGTGGTTGAGGATGTCGAAGCCGTCGCCCTTGCCGATGTTGACATTGTTGGACACCGCCGCATCGATCGTCGCCTTGCCGTCGGCGTCGGCCTTGAGGTTGGGCATGTCGCCGCCGTGGTGCGGATCGCTACCGACCTGGCCGTGCTCGGTCTTGGCCGGGTTGAAGTGGCCGCCGGCGCTGCTGCCGTCGGGCGCGCTGCAATCGCCGAACTCGTGGATGTGGAAGCCGTGTTCGCTGTTGGGCTTGAGCCCGGTGATGGTGCCGGTGACATGCACGGCGCCGTCGACGGTGGTGAACTTGACCTCGCCGGCCACTTCGTTGCCCTGGGTCGGGCTGAGCGCGGCGCTGGCGCTGCCAGTGGCGTTGCTGGCGGCCGGCGGTGCGCTCGCGGCCGGGGCGGCGGCGGGTTCGGGGGTCGCCGCCGGGGTGGAGGCGGGTTCTTCGCGCTTGCAGGCGCTCAGCGCCAGGGTGGTGGCCAGGAACAGCAGACTGGGAAGGGTACGACGCACGGGGGTTCTCCTTCGTTGCAGAGCCGCGGAATGCGGACGGACCTCCCAGGCGGACCCGGGCGGAAGTAGCGATGCGAGGTCAGCGCAGCGGGCGGATCACGCCGCAGGCCACGCGCGCGCCGGCGTTGCCGGCCGGCTGGCTGTGGTAGTCGTCCGGATCGGCATGCGCGACCAGCGCGCGGCCGACGATATCGTTGGCCGCGCCGCCGCCGAGCACCACGCCGCGCAGCAGCACGTCGATCTGCGCGGTGCCATCGGCCGTGGCGTTGAGGTTGTCCATGTCGCCGGCGTGGTGCGGGCCGTTGCCGGCGCGGCCGTGCGGCGCGCCGAGCGGATTGAAGTGGCCGCCGGCGCTGCTGGCATCGGCCGCGCTGCAATCGCCGCGCTCGTGCACGTGGAAGGCAAAGCTGTGGTTGGGCTGCAGGCCGCCGAGGGTGCCGGTGATGCGCACGCCGCCGGGGGCGGCGACCAGCGACAGCTTGCCGCTGACCAGGCTGCCGGAGGCCGGCGCCAGCACGGCCTGCGCCTGCTGCACGGTGCCGGCACTGGCCAGCGGCGGCGCCTTGGGCGGCGGCGGCGGCGGGGCCTTGGGCGGCGCGCTGCTGCACGCGGCCAGCATCAACAAGGCACTCGCGGCGAGGGGCAATCCGTAACGCATCGACATCGACTCCTGTGGCAGGGCGAAACTAGAGGGGCGGCCGTGCAGACCCCATGAAGGTGCACGGGGCGCAGTCTAATCGGGCGGGATTGGGGATTGGGGATTGGGGATTGGGGATTGGGGATTGGGGATTCGCAAGAGCGTAGCGCCAGGCGGTTCGGCGCAATGACCTGCGACGTCATGCCGCAACACGCGCCGCATGCAGCGGGCGACATCCGACCGGACGTGGGGCCTCGCCGTTGCGAATCCCCAATCCCGGCTCTCAACAGCCGCAGGCTGGTCATTCCCGATCCCGCGCTTCAGCGCCGCCGCCGCCCCGGCCCCAGCTTGCGGGTGACGGTGTTGCGGCCCACGCCCAGGCGGGCGGCGGCTTCGGCGCGGCGGCCCTGGGTGAAGCGCAGCGCCACTTCCAGCAGCGCCTTGTCGAAGCGTTCGCGGGCCTCGGCATGCAGGCCCTCGGCGCCGTCGGACAGGCGCTGCTGCGCCCAGGCCGACAGTTGCGTGTCCCACTCGCCGCCGTCGCCGCTGCGCTCGCGGCGGCCGCCGCGCAGCAGGGCGGCCTCGACGTCGCCGGCATCGATGATTTCCGCCGGCGCCAGCGCGGCCAGGCGCCAGCACACGTTCTCCAGTTCGCGCACGTTGCCCGGCCACGGATAGGCGCGCAACGCGTCCAGCGCCGCCGGCGCCAGCCGCTTGGGCGGGGTGTCGAGCTTGCGCGCGGCCATCGCCAGGAAGTTCTCGGCCAGTTGCGGCACGTCGGCGCGACGCTCGCGCAGCGGCGGCAACTGCAATCGCACCACGTCCAGGCGGTGCAACAGGTCGGCGCGGAAGCGGCCCTGTTCGACCAGCGCTTCCAGATCCTGGTGGGTGGCGGCGATGACCCGCACGTCGACCCGGATCAGTTCGCGCCCGCCGACGCGGAAGAACTCGTTCTCGGCCAGCACGCGCAGCAGCCGGGTCTGCAGCGGCAGCGGCATGTCGCCGATTTCGTCCAGGAACAGGGTGCCGCCGTCGGCCTGCTCGAAGCGACCGATGTGGCGGCGCTGCGCGCCGGTGAAGGCGCCGGCCTCGTGGCCGAACAGTTCGCTCTCCAGCAGTTCGGCCGGAATCGCCGCGGTGTTGAGCGCGACGAACGGCTTGCGCGCGCGCGGCGACTCGGTGTGCAGCGCGTGCGCGACCAGTTCCTTGCCGGTGCCGGTCTCGCCGTTGATCAGCACCGACAGCGGCGCCTGCGCCAGCCGGCCGATGGCACGGAACAGCGCGCGCATCGCCGGGGTGTCGCCGATCAGTTCGGTGCTGCCCTGCCCGGCCGGTGTCGTCGCCGGCACCGCGGCGATGGCGCTGCCGGGATCGGGCAGCGCGCGTGCGGCCAGCGCCACCGCATCGTCCAGGTCGAACGGCTTGGACAGGAACTCGTGGGCGCCGCCGCGGAACGCGCCGGCGGTGCTGGCCACGTCGGTGTAGGCGGACATCACGATCACCGGCAGTTGCGGGTGCGCGGCCTTGAGCTTGTCCAGCAGCACCAGACCGTCGTCGCCGGGCATGCGCACGTCGGTGAACAGCAGGTCGGGCATGGGCCGCTGCGCCAGCGCCTGCAGCGCGGCGGCGGCGCTGTCGAAGCCGTCGACGCTGTAGCCGGCGTCGCGCAGCGCGGTGGACAGCACGAAGCGCACCGAACGGTCGTCGTCGACCACCCAGATACGTTGCGTTCCTTGCAGGGAGTCGGTCATCGCAGTGCTCCTAATCGGTGTCCGCTGCGCGCTGCGGCAGCAGCAGGGTGAACACGGTGTGGCCGGGGCGGGAGCGGTAGGTCAGCGAGCCGGCATGCTCGCGCGCCACCTGCTGGGCCAGCGCCAGGCCCAGGCCGCTGCCTTCGGCGCGGCCGCTGACCAGCGGCAGGAACAGGTGCTCGGCCAGTTCCTCGGGCACGCCGCGGCCGTCGTCGACGATCTCCAGGCGCAGGCCGCGCGCGTGCACGCGGTCGCGGATGCGCTGGCCGTGCTCGACGCGGGTGCGCAAGGTGACCTGCGCCGCGCCGGCCTGGATCGCGTTGCGCACCAGGTTCCACACCGCCTGGGTGAGGCGGTCGGCATCGCCGAGGAATTCGGGGATGCTGGGGTCGTAATCGCGCTGCAGACGTACCGACCAGCCGCCTTCGTTCTCGGCCAGGCGCAGCACCCGCTCCAGCACCGCGTGGATGTTGAGCATGGCGTGAGGGCGCGCCGGCGCCGGCGACAGCAACTGGTCGAGCAGGCTGTTGAGGCGCTCGATCTCCGCGCCGATCAGCTCGATCAGTTCGCGTTCGTCCTCGTCGCGGTGCTGGGCGCGGCGCGCCAGCAGCTGCGCGGCGCCCTTGAGCCCGGCCAGCGGATTGCGCAATTCGTGGGCCAGGCCCTTGAGCGCCGCGCTGAGCGCATTCGGCAGGGCCTGCGCCGGGTCCGGCGTGGGGAACTCATCGACCGGGTGCGCTTCCAGCAGCCAGCCGCCGTCGTCCAGCCGCGACAGCCAGCCCTCGGCGAAACGCGGCGGCTCGCCGGGCACGGCCAGGGCCATGCGGTGCAGGCGCAGCACGTCGCGCTCGTCGTTGCGCAGGAACCGTGCGAGCGCATCGCCCTGCACTTCCAGCGAGGCCAGCGGCTGGTCGAGCAGGCGCCGCACGCTGACCCCGAGCCAGCGCGCGAAGGCGGGGTTGGCGCCGCGCAGGCGGCCGTCTGTATCGGCCCAGACCACCGGGGTGCCAAGGGCGGAAAGCGGGGGCGGCGTGGTGTTCATGGCCATTGCACCAATGTAGTGCAAAGCCAGGCAGGCGGCACGGGCGAGCGGCGCACGGCGTGGTCCCTGCCCTGGCGGACGGCGCGGCGCGCGGCTGGCTGCGGACCGGGTGACGGGACCAGCGGACCTTGCATCGCAACGCAACCAGGAATCTTGCGGAAAGCCGGGGGTGTGGCGAGGCGAATGGCCACGCGGAATACCTCGATCTTTTGAGAATGGCCGGCGCTTCCCCCCAGGAAGCGCCGGCGAAGGCCGCGGTCGCGAGGGCCGGCCACCAGCACCGGTCACACGCGCTGCGACAAGGCCCGCGACCGCCGTCGCGGGCCGGCGAACCTCACAACTCGTAGGCGGATTCGCCATGCGAGGTGATGTCCAGACCCTCGCGCTCGGCGTCTTCCGGCACGCGCAGGCCGATCACCAGCTTGGCGATCAGGAAGCCAACCACCGAGACCACGCCGATCCAGCCGACAGTGATCAGCACGCCTTCGGCCTGCACCAGCACCTGGTGGCCCATGGTCACGCCCTCGGCGTAGCCCATGCCGCCCAGCGCCTTGTCGGTGAACACGCCGGTGAGGATCGCGCCGACGATGCCGCCGACGCCGTGCACGCCGAACACGTCCAGGGTGTCGTCGGCATTGAGCAGCTTCTTCAGCCCGGTCACGCCCCACACGCAGATCACGCCGGCGGCCACGCCGATGGCGATGGCGCCGAACGGCCCCACGGTGCCGGCGGCGGGGGTGATGCCGACCAGGCCGGCGACCATGCCCGAGGCCACGCCCAGCGCCGAGGACTTGCCCTTGATCACCTTCTCGGTCAGCGACCAGGCCAGCACCGCCGCGGCGGTGGCCAGCAGGGTGTTGAGGAAGGCCAGTGCGGCGGTGGCGTTGGCTTCCAGCGCCGAGCCGGCGTTGAAGCCGAACCAGCCCACCCACAGCAGCGAGGCGCCGACGAAGGTCAGGGTCACGTTGTGCGGCTTCAGCGCGGTGTGGCCGAAGCCCAGGCGCTTGCCGACGAAGTACGAACCGACCAGACCGGCCACGCCGGCGTTGATGTGGACCACGGTGCCGCCGGCGAAGTCCAGCGCGCCCTTGCCGAACAGGAAGCCGGGGGCCGACCACACCATGTGCGCCAGCGGCAGGTAGCCGAAGGTGAACCAGATGACCACGAACAGCAGCACCGCGGCGAACTTCACCCGCTCGGCGAAGGCGCCGACGATCAGCGCGCCGGTGATGCCGGCGAAGGTCAGCTGGAAGGCGACGAACACGTACTCCGGCAGCTTGAAGCCCTTGGAGAAGGTGTCGGCCAGCGTAGTGGTGTCGACGCCGGCCAGCAGCGCCTTGTGCAGTGTGCCGATGAACGGACCGCCATCGGCGAACGCCAGGCTGTAGCCGTATACCACCCACAGCACCGCGATCAGCGAGAACACCACGCCGACCTGGATCAGCACCGACAGCACGTTCTTGGCGCGGACCATGCCGCCGTAGAACAGCGCCAGGCCGGGCACCACCATCAGCAGCACCAGCAGCGTGGAGGTGAGCATCCAGGCGACGTCGCCCTTGTCCACCACCGGCGCCGGCGTGGCCGCGGCCGGCGCGGCGGCCGGTGCAGGCGGCGGCGTCAGTTGTTCGGTGACCACGTCCGGCGTCGGCGCCGGGGTGGTTTCGGCCTGGGCGAAGGCCTTGCCGGGAATGCCGACCGCCATCGCGCTGACCAGCATCAGCATGCATACCGCGTAGAACCGGGCCTTCCACCCGGCGAACAGACCTGTCTTCATGAAGGGCTCCAAGGTGGGGTTAGAGCGCATCGGCGCCGATTTCGCCGGTACGGATGCGGACGACCTGCTCGATGGCGGTGACGAAGATCTTGCCGTCGCCGATCTTGCCGGTGCCGGCCGCGCCCTGGATCGCCTCGACCACGGCATCCAGACGCTCGTCGGTCACCACGGTCTCGATCTTGATCTTGGGCAGGAAGTCGACGACGTACTCGGCACCGCGATACAACTCGGTGTGGCCCTTCTGCCGACCGAAGCCCTTGACCTCGGTGACGGTGATGCCGGACACCCCAGCCTGCGACAAGGCCTCGCGGACCTCGTCGAGCTTGAATGGCCGGATGATGGCGGTGATCAGTTTCATGCGCATACCCCGTTGGTGGAAGGAACCGGCCGCCGAAGGCCGACCGGCACTGGGCCCATCGACCGCGCCGCGAACGGCGCGGGTGCTGCTGCGCGATGCGTTCCGTGGATCACGCCGTGGCCCACCGCACCCAAGGTGCGGCGGCGACGGCGACGTGGGAGGGAACGTGGCCCACGGCACGCAAGCGCTCTGTTGCGCGGTCCATCCCCTGGACACTCGATGACGCGATGGTGGGCGCGGACCACCTGCGCGGCTCCCCAGCCGGGCAGGTGGCGGCGATGGCGAAGGAGGGAGGGGAAGCCTTCGCCATCGCCGCGCGTGGAACTCAGTTGGCGTAGTACAGCTGGTATTCCAGCGGGTGCGTGGCCGCGCGGAACTTGGTCACTTCCTGCATCTTCAGCGCGATGTAGCCGTCGATGAAGTCGTCGGTGAACACGCCGCCGGCCTTGAGGAACTCGCGGTCGGCGTCCAGCGCTTCCAGCGCCTGGTCGAGGCTGGAGCACACCTGCGGGATCTGCTTCTCCTCTTCCGGCGGCAGGTCGTACAGGTCCTTGTCGCTGGGCGCGCCCGGGTCGATCTGGTTCTTGATGCCGTCCAGGCCGGCCATCATCAGCGCGGCGAAGGTCAGGTAGCCGGACTGCAGCGGATCCGGGAAGCGGATCTCGATGCGGCGCGCCTTCGGGTTGGACACCCACGGAATGCGGCACGAGGCCGAACGGTTGCGTGCCGAGTAGGCCAGCATCACCGGCGCCTCGAAGCCCGGGACCAGGCGCTTGTAGCTGTTGGTGCCGGAGTTGGTGAAGGCATTGATCGCCTTGGCGTGCTTGAAGATGCCGCCGATGTACCACAGCGCCATCTGCGACAGGCCGCCGTAGCCGTCGCCGGAGAACAGGTTGGTGCCGCCCTTGGCCAGCGACTGGTGCACGTGCATGCCCGAGCCGTTGTCGCCGACGATCGGCTTGGGCATGAAGGTCGCGGTCTTGCCGTTGCGGTAGGCGACGTTCTTGATGATGTACTTCATCATCATCAGTTCGTCGGCCTTCTTCACCAGCGAGTTGAACTTGGTGCCGATCTCGCACTGGCCGGCGGTGGCCACTTCGTGGTGGTGCACCTCGACTTCGATGCCGACCTGCTCCAGGGTCTTGCACATCTCGGCGCGCAGGTCCTGCAGCGAGTCGGTCGGCGGCACCGGGAAGTAGCCGCCCTTGACCGCCGGACGGTAGCCGCTGTTGCCGCCTTCGATCTTGCTGCCGCTGCTCCAGGCCGCTTCTTCCGAATCGATCTTGAAGAAGGTGTGGCCCATCTCGTTGCCGAAGCGCACGCCGTCGAAGATGAAGAATTCCGGCTCCGGGCCGAAGAACGCCTGGTCGGCGATGCCGCTGGACTTCAGGTAGGCCTCGGCGCGCTTGGCGACGCCGCGCGGGTCGCGGCCGTAGCTCTGCATGGTGGCCGGGTCGAGGATGTCGCAGGTCAGCACCAGGGTCGGATCGGCCATGAACGGATCGACGAAGGCGGTGTCGGCGTCGGGCAGCAGGACCATGTCCGACTCGTTGATGCCCTTCCAGCCGGCGATCGAGCTGCCGTCGAACATCTTGCCTTCCTCGAACAGCGCCGGCTCGATGATGCTGACCGGGAAGGTGACGTGCTGCTGCACGCCGCGCATGTCGACGAAGCGCAGGTCGACGAACTCGATCTTGTTGTCCCTGACCAGCTTCTCAATAGTTTCCGCAGACATTCGATGCAACCTCGGGTTGTGAAGGGCGTGGGCGAGTATCAGCAATCGCCATGCCAAGCGTGTGGCACTCACAAGCCCTTGATTCTGCTGAAGCGTGCACGCGAAGGATGCAAATGCACTGCACTTTAGTGGTGCATTCACACCTGAACGCACCAAATTTGTGCGCGAGGCGGATGCTCTATCCTTGCGCAGCTTCCCCTCCCCCAAAGCGACCCCTCCTCCATGAGCGATCTGTTGTCGGCCCTGCTGCTGGGCATCATCGAAGGCCTGACCGAATTCCTGCCCATCTCCAGCACCGGGCACCTGTTGATCGCCGAGCGCTGGCTCGGCCACCGGTCCGACTTCTTCAACATCGTGATCCAGGCCGGCGCGATCCTGGCCACCACCCTGGTGTTCCGGCAGCGCCTGTGGGATCTGGCCACCGGCCTGGGCGACCGCGCCAACCGCGACTACGCCTTCAAGCTGGGCGCCGCCTTCCTGGTGACCGCGGTGGTCGGTCTCATCGTCCGCAAGGCCGGCTGGCAGTTGCCGGACAGCGTGCAGCCGGTGGCCTGGGCGCTGGTGATCGGCGGCGTGTGGATGCTGGTGGCCGAGTACTTCGCTGCGCGCATGCCGGAGCGCGAGACGGTGACCTGGACGGTGGCCATCGCGGTCGGCCTGGCGCAGGTGGTGGCCGGCGTGTTCCCCGGCACCTCGCGCTCGGCGGCGACGATCTTCCTGGCGATGCTGCTGGGCCTGAGCAAGCGCTCGGCCGCGGCCGAGTTCGCCTTCCTGGTCGGCATTCCGACCATGTTCGCGGCCAGCGCGTATTCGTTCCTGGAGCTGTACAAGGACGGCGGCCTGGGCAGCGAGAACTGGGGCGACGTGGCCCTGGCGTTCGTCGCCTCGATGGTCACCGGCTTCGTGGTGGTGAAGTGGCTGCTGGGCTACATCAAGTCGCACCGCTTCACCGCGTTCGCGGTGTACCGGATCGTGCTGGGCGCGGCGCTGCTGCTGTGGTTGCCGGCGGCGTGAGGGGTTGAGTCGGCGGGGCGCTTCGCGCGCCGACCCTCACCCCAACCCCTCTCCCGGCGGGAGAGGGGCTACGGCTTTTCCCTTCTCCCCGTGGGCCCATGGCCCCCTTTTCGGGGGAAGGTGCCCCGAAGGGGCGGATGAGGGTCCGGGCGAAGCCTCGCAATGCCAGATCGGCGAGGCGCTTCGCGCGCCGGACCCTCACCCCAACCCCTCTCCCGGCGGGAGAGGGGCTTTGGTGCTCACTTCGCCGCCGGATTGAGGCTGTAAGTGCCGTACAGGCTGGCTTCGGCCAGCACGTGGCCCTGCATCGCGCGCAGGGCATCGGCGGCGGTGAAGCGTGCCGGCACGTCCAGGCGCGCCACATCCAGCGCGAACAGGCGGAAGAAGTACCGGTGCACGCGCAGGTCGTTGGCCGGCGGATACGGGCCGTCGTAGCCGTGGTAGTCGCCGCCCATCGCCGCGTCGCCGGCGAACCAGTCGGTGTAGCTGTTCAGTCCCTGCCGCGCGCCGTCCAGGCCGGGCGGTTGCTGCTTGCCCTTGGCCACCACGCCGTCGCTGGCGCTGGCCTCGGCGATCTCGCGCAGATCGGCGGGCAAGTCCACTGCCACCCAATGCACGAATTCGGTGCGCGGTTGTTCGACCGGGATCTGCACGTCGTCGCGGCCGACCATCTCGGCCACGGTCGGCACGTCCGGATCGACGCACAGCAGCACGAAGGACTGGGTGCCGGCCGGCACCGCGTCCCAGGCGAGGTGGGGATTGCGGTTGCCGCCGAAGCCGTCGGCCTGGCCCATCGCGTAGGTCGCGGCGATGGGCTGACCCGGCTGGATGCTGTCACTGCGAAGACGCATGCGTGAATCTCCGTGGGGAATCAGGTTTCAGGGTAGCCAAGGCGCACCGCCACCGGCGTCAGCAGCGCGAACGCGGCGGCCAGCGGCGTGGCATAGGCACGCCAGTGGCCGGCGGCCAGGCGCGGAGGGCCGACCGTGGCGATGGTCGGGAACGCCACGCCGAACGCCTGCTCCAGCGCCGCCGCCACGCCGGCCGGATCGTGCTCGGTGCCGTCCAGGCGCACCAGATGGTGCGGATACAGATCCTGTTCGTGCAGGTCGGCGACCTGCGCCAGCACCGCCGCCAGCCACTGCGCGCCGGTCTCCGGCGAGGCCAGGCCCAGCGGCGCCGGGGCACCGTTGGCCAGCCAGTCCAGCAGCATGTCGCGCGGGTCGCGCAGCACGATCAGCAGCCGCCCTTCCGGCAGGTGCGGGCGCAGCGCGCGCAGCAGCGCGTTGTCCCACCACAGCAGCCAGTCGACGATGTTGCCGTCGCCGACGCCGCGTGCCGGCAGTTGCGCGCGCCATTCGGCGACCAGCGCCGCACCGTCCAGGGCGCCGCTTTCCAGTTCCTCGATGCTGCGGAAGCGCTGCAGGCCGTCGGTCGGCGGCTGCTGGCCGAAGCGGTCGCCGCGCAATACCGGGCTGGCCGCGTCGATCACCGCGATCGCCCGCTCCACGCCGCTGCCCGGGGGGCCCCAGACGAACAGCGGGCGCGCCTGGTTCTGCGGATCGACCGCGCCCAGCGGCAGCCACTGCGCCGGGGCCTGGCCCAGCGGCGGCAGCGGCAGGCGGTGCGGCAGCTGTTCCTGCTGGAAGGCCACCCAGGTCGCGAGCGCGTCGTCCGGGCGCCCGGCCGCATCCTGCACCGCCGCCAGCCACGGCCGCACCACGGTGCGGTCGCGCTCGGGCATGCGCTGCATCAGGCCGTGCACGTGGGCGATGGCGGCATCGTGCTCGCCGCGCTCCAGCAGCGCCTCGACCAGGCGTTCCTCGCCGCTGAGCCGGCCCGGTTCCAGCGCCACGATGCGCTGCGCCACGGCTTCGCCCTGGTCGCGTTCGCCGGCCATGTCGTGCACCCGCAGCTGCGCTTCCAGCGCCGGCACGTGCGCCGGCATCGCCGCCTGCCAGCGCGCGATCAGCGCGCGCGCCTCGGGGCCGCCCACCGGCTCCAGCGCCAGCCGCGCCAGCCACAGGTCGTGGGCGTCGGTGGTGGTGGCCAGCGCCGCTTCCAGGGTGGCGCGGGCATCGTCGATCGTGCCCAGCCGCTGCCAGGCGATCAGCGCGGCGTGCAGGGTGCGGCGGTCGGCCGGGGCCACCGCCAGGGTGCGGCGCAGGTGGTCCAGCGCCTCGGCCGGGCGGTCGGCCTGCAGGGCGTACTCGCCGGCCAGCCGGCGCATGTTGGCGGTATCGCCGGACGGATCGGCCAGCACCGTCTCCAGCGCGGTGATGGCGTCGTCCAGGCGGCCCTGGCGGTAGGCCAACTGCGCGACCAGCGCCATCATCGCCGCGCCGGTGCCCGGAGTGAGCGCGGCGACGCGGCGGAATGCGGTCTCGGCGAAGGCGAAGTGCTGCTTGTCCAGATAGGCGAAACCCAGCGCGTAGAGCAGGCGGGGATCGTCCGGCAGCGCGTTGCCGGCGCGCGAGAGCAGCGCCAGCGCGCGGTCGGCGTCGCCGCGGCGCAGCGCCAGCATGCCGTCCACGCCGAGCAGTTGCGGATGCTCCGGCTGCAGGCGCGCGGCGGTGCGGCTGAGCCGCTCCACTTCGTCCAGGTCGCCGCGGCCCAGCGCCAGGTGTGCGCGCATCACGTAGGCGAGGAATTCGTTGGGATCCAGCGCCGCGGTCTGCGCCAGCGCGTCCTCAGCCTGGGCCAGATCGTTGGCGCTGACCAGCATGCCGGCGTGCAGCAGGTGCAGGCTGGCGTCTTCCGGCGCCAGCGCGATCGCGCGGCCGATGCTGTCCAGGGCCGTGGCGGTCTCGCCGTGCTGCTGTTGCGCCAGCGCCAGCCAGCGGAAGGCCTGCGGGTCGTCGGCGGCCTCGGCGGCCCAGGTCTGGGCGAGACGCAGCGCGTCGGCGGTGTCCTGGCGGCGCAGGGCGTCGAGAATGGGCTGGTGCATGTGGGTCCGGCGTTGGGGCAAACCCGCATTGTAGCGGGAGCGCCCGGCCGCTCTGCGCGGGCGCCTGCGTCTGCGCGGCGGGCACATCGGGCGCATCGGGCATCGCTGGGAGCGGCCATGTCGCCGACGCTGCGGGGGGGACTGAGGCCACGCGGCGCCGAGGCGCGCCGAACATGCCGGGCTGCGCAGATGACTCGGTGCGCCGGGCAGCGCTACGTGGTGACGGCGGTGATGGTGCGGGAACGGCGGAAGGAGCGTCGACGCGTGCCGCACCCGGGAATCCCGGTGCGCCCACCTTGCCGACCGCCTGCCGCACGCGGGCGCGGGCGAGGTCGCCCGCCGGCCTGCGCGAAACGCCGCTTAGGCCTCCACCAGCCCCTCGGTCAGCCGTTCGGCCACCCAGCGTTCGGCGAAGCCATCGCCGCGCGCGTTCTCGATGAAGCCGCAATGGCCACCCCAGCGGGCGATCTCCAGCCGGGCGATGTCGGGCAGGCGCCAGCTGCGGAAGTCGTCCAGCGGGATCACCGGATCGTCCTCGGCCATCAGGATGTCGGCCGGCACGCGCAGGCCGAGCAGGCGCTCGCCGGCGATGCAGTAGCTGTCGAAGTAGGCGTCCAGGCTGGCGAAGCCGGCGTGGCGCTCGGCCAGCCAGGCCATCAGCCCGCGCATGTCCAGCGCCAGGGTGGCGTCGTCGTAGCCGTGGCGGTCGGGGAACAGTTCGCGCTTGCGCAGCAGCGACTCGCGCCACTTGCGGCGGAAATACCAGTCGTAGAACTGCGGGCCGTTCTCGATCCGCTGCATGGTGGTGGCCGGGTCCAGCAGCGGGCACACCGCGGCCACGTGCTGCAGCGGCAGCCCCGCCGCCGGCGCGCGCAGCGCCAGGCGCAGGGCGAAGTTGCCGCCCAGCGAGTAGCCGGCGGCGAGCAGGGTCGGCGCCGGGAAGCGCCGCCACAGGTCGCAGGCGGCGTTGACCACTTCATCCAGCCGCTCGGAGTGGAACAGGTCCACGTTGAGGTGGTGGGTACCGCCGTGGTCGCGGAAGTTGAGCCGGAACACCTGGTAGCCCAGCGCCAGCATTTTGGCCGCGGTCAGGCGCATGTAGCTGGAGTCGGCGCTGCCTTCCCAGCCGTGCAGCAGCAGCACGGTGCCGCGCGGCGCTTCGCCGGCCGGCACGCTGAGCCAGCCCTGCAGGCGCACGCCATCGCCGCCGTCGAGGATGTGCGAGGTGGTGGTGGCGCCGCTGGCGGCGAGCAACTGTTCGCCACGGCGCACGCGCAGCAGGCTGGAACCCAGTACCGATTGGACGTGCGGGTTGCGCAGCCAGCGAGGGGGGGAGTAATCGGTTGCGTTCATGGGCAGCGAGCTTGCACCCGTCGACTGGAGTAATCGGTCAGGCGCGGCGTGGTCGGTGTCCCGGTGTTCAGGGTTGTGCCATCGCCGTGACGATGCGCGCACGCGAGATCTCGGCGATGCGCCGGCGCCCTTCCACGTCCTGCAGCCGGATCGGCTCCAGGAAATGCACCTCGGCCACCCGCCCCGGCTCGCCGAGCAGGCGCAGGAAGTTGGCGAAGAAACTCTCGTGCGGACCGAACGCGACGATTTGCTGCGCCGAGCCGCCGGCACCGTAGCGCAGCGCCACCGGCTGCACCGCCACCTCGGCCTCGACCGCGGCCTGGAAGATGCGCGCATGGAACGGCCCCACGTCCTGGCCGCTGCGGGTGCGCCCTTCCGGGAACACGCCGACCGAGCAGCCGGAGCGCAGCCGCTCCAGCATCGCCTGCAACACCCCGCCCAGCGACTCGGTGCTGCCGCGCTGGTGGAAGATGGTCTGCCCGCGCGCGGCCAGCCAGCCGACCAGCGGCCAGCCGGCGATCTCGCGCTTGGCGACGAAGCCCATCATGCGCTGGCTGTGCAGCATCACGATGTCGATCCAGCTGACATGGTTGGCGACGAACAGCACCGGATTGGGCAGCGGCGCGCCGATGCGGCGCACGCGCAGGCCGAAGATGCGCAGCAGCCAGGTCGACCACCAGCAGACCATGCGGTCGCCGAAGGACTCGGTGCCGGCGCGGCCGGGCGACAGCGCCATGCACACCAGCAGGAACGGCAGCGACAACAGCACGTGCAACGCCAGCAGCGGCACGCGGTAGCCGTAACGAACCCAGCGCAGCGCCCCACCGTATTGGCGCATGGCGGGTGGGGAGAACTCGCTCATTCGAACAAGGGTACCGGAAGCGGGGGCCTAGCGGACAATTGTGTCACCCCGAAGACGCGCCCGCAGACACGTCGCCCGTGACCGCCGAGGCAGGGTTCAGCCCGGGACCGGGCTCAGCCGCGGTCGACCACCGCCAGGGTCAGCCGCGACACGCACACCGGCTTGCCGGCCGCGTCCTCGATGTGGATCTCCCACACCTGCGTGGTCCGGCCCACGTGCAGCGGCCGCGCGGTGCCGGTGACCGTGCCGCTGCGCGCGGCGCGCAGGTGGTTGGCGTTGATTTCCAGGCCCACGCAGATCCGCCCCGGCTCCACGCACAGGTTGCCGGCGGTACTGCCCAGGGTCTCGGCCAGCACCACCGATGCGCCGCCGTGCAGCAGCCCGTACGGCTGCCGCGTGCGCGCGTCCACCGGCATCGTCGCCCGCAGCCAGTCCGGCCCGGCCTCGGTGAAGACGATGCCCAGGTGCGCGATCAGGGTGTCGCGGCAATCGGCGTTGAGGACGGCGAGATCGGCAGGTTCGCGAAAGGGCATTGGAGGGCCGGGATTGGGGAGTCGGGATTGGGGATTGGCAACAGCGGCATCCCCTGCGCGGACATTATCGCGCCTGCACGGGGCATCAAGTCGCAGGGATCTGCTTTTACGAATCCCCAATCCCCAATCCCGAATCCCCGCCCCTCAAAGAATCGGCACCAGCCCAGAGCCGAACGCGGTCAACATCCGCACCAGCAGCCACTTGGGGCCGACGTTGACCTCGGGGAAGTCGCCGACCGCGCTGTAGCAGCGGTGGAAACCGGGGTCGCGCCGGGTCAGCGGCGCCGGGCAGTCGGGGCCGGGCTGGAATTCGTAGTCGGTGGCGTAGCGCCAGGGCCAGAAGTCCAGCACCGGCAGCGCCTCGGAGACCTTGCCCATGCTGTAGTTCAGGCCCGACAGCACCGGCGGCTTGACCCGCGGCGCCACCACCCAGGAATTCTCCGGCTCGATGTCGCGGCCAATGCTGGCCGCCAGCGCCTGCGCGAACGCCGGATCGTCGACGATCACCGCGCCCTCGGTGTTGTAGGTCTCGCTGCGCGGGTCGAAGTTGTGGGTGCCGATCACGCCGACGCGGCGGTCCACCACCAGCGACTTGGCGTGCAGGCCCATGCGCGCGCCCTCGCGGGTCACCGGCAGCGGCCGGTTGGCGATGCGCCGGCTCAGGTACGACGGACGGGTCTCGGTGCGCAGCACGCGGCGCGCGACCTGGCTGCCGTCGCCGCGGCTGCCGGACGGCCCGCCACTGCCGCTGCCGAGCAGCGAACTGCGTCCGGCGGCGCTGCCGCCCAGCAGCGTGTTGCGCCCGCTGCCGGTATCGCCGCCGCCGTGCTCGCCTGCGTTTTCGCCGCTGGCCGGCGCGGCCGGCACCTCGCCCTGCAACGGCGCCGGCAGCAGGTTGGCGTAGTCCACCGGCGCATCCAGCGGGAACGGCTTGTACTCGTAGATGTCGAAGCCCAGTTCGCGCAGGTTGCGGCGCTTGTACTTGTAGGACAGTGCATACACCACCGGGTTGTCGGTGGCGGCCAGGCTGTTGGTGGCCACCACCACGCGCGGTGGCGGGGTGCGCTTGCGCAGGTCGCGGAAGATCTCCTGCGCGGGGTCCGACAGCACCAGGTACGGCGTCTGCAGGATGATCTCCTGGCGTGCGTCGGCGATCAGCCGGTCGAGCTTGGGCGCGGTGGAGATGGCCTTGGGGCCGTGTTCGCGGCGGTGCTTCTGCGGCAGGTCGGCGACGTAGTCCACATGCTTCACCGGCAGCGCCGGCAGCACGAAGGCGTTCTCCACGAAGGCCGGATCGGACGCCTCCTCGCTGACCCGCTGCACCCGCTCCGGGCGCAGGAACTGCGCCGGCGGCATCGCCGGCACGCCCTGGCGCAGCAGCAGCTTGCCGACGTCGTTGAGCCGCGCCACCGGCACGCTGCGCCGGGCCGCCCAGTAGGCGTCGAAATTGGCGGCCATCGACCGCGCCACCGGGCCGGCGACCAGCACGTCGCGGTCGCGGAAGTTGTACTCGGCGTCCCAGTCGAAATAGTCGTCCTGGTAGTTGCGCCCGCCGACCACGCCGATCGCATCGTCGATCACCAGCAGCTTGTTGTGCATGCGCTGGTTGAAGCGGCGGAAGCAGCACAGCACGCTGGCGGCGTAGTGGAAGTAGTTGGGCTTGGCCAGGCCGAAGGTGGGGTTGTAGATGCGCAGCGAGAAGTTCTCGTGCGCGCCGGCCAGGGCGCCGAGGATCTGCAGGTCGGAGATCGCCGAGAGCTGGTCGATCAGCACACGCACCTGGACCCCGCGCCGCGCCGCGGCCAGCAGTTCGTCCATCACCAGCCGCGCGCTGTCGTCCTTGTCGAAGATGTAGGTCTGCAGGTCGATGCTGCGGCTGGCGCTGCGGATCAGGTTGATCCGCGCCACCAGCGCTTCTTCGCCGTGGTCGAGGATGGTGGCGTAGTGGCGCGGCGTGCCGTCGCCGGACTGGGCGAAGGCCTTGCCGGCCAGCCCGCGCAGCGGCGAGGCCAGCGCGCAGTGGTCCCCGCGCGTGCAGTCGACTTGGCGGTCGCGCGCGGCCTCGGCGATCGCCACGGCGCGGCCGTGCTGCGCCTGCGACAGGCTCGCGCAGCCGCTGCCGAGCAGCAGCGCCACCACCACCAGCACCCGCATCAATTTTGATATCACCGAGTGGCCGCCTCGGTCAGGCGTGCGCGCAGCACGAAGGTGACCCGGTCGCTCAAGGCCAGATCCCACTTGTCCATTCCGTAACGTCCACGCAATACCGTACCGCGGCTGATGACGTCGCAATCATAGCCTGCGCGGGTGCATGCGGCCGGCATGACGGTCAGCGTCTCGGCGTGGCTGACCCCGCGGATGCTCAGGATGCCGGGGATCGGCCCGCCCTTGCCCAGCACCTGCGGCGAGAACGGCTGCGAGTCGAAGGACACGGTGGGGTAGCGCGGCGCGTCGAAGAAATCCTCGCCGCGCATCCAGCCGGTGTAGCGCGGCTTGCCGGGGATTTCCACGTAGGCGGTGAACAGGCGCAGGTGCACCTGGTGGCGGCCATCGGGCAGCACGTGCACGGTGCCCTCGTAGCGCGGGAAGAAGCCTTCGATGCGCTGGCCGAAGCGGGTGCGGATCTCGAACCCGAAGCGCGACTGCGCCGGGTCCAGGGCGTATTCGCCGGGCGCCAGCAAGGCCGGCGTCACCTGCGCGTGGCCGACGGCGCACCACAGCCACAACGGCAGCAGCGCGGCGCACAGCGCCGGCCGCAGGAACCTGCGCAGCGGGCTCAGGGCCACCAGAACGCGGTCAAGCGCGCCACGCCCGGCTCGATCGCCGCGTCGTGCGGGACCCCGAGTACGGCGACGCTGGCGGTGGGCATGCCGCGGTAGTCGCCGGACTGGCCGCTGTGCATCAGTGCCGCCAGCCGCTCCAGGCCCGGGTTGTGGCCGACCAGCAACAGCCGCTCGACGTCGCGGTGGCCGTCCAGCAGATCGGCCAGGGTGCCCGAGGTCGCCTCGTAGATGCGCGGCTCCAGGCGCTGCTCGACGTAGCCGGTCAGCTCCAGCACCGCCTCCAGGGTTTCGCGCGCGCGCCGCGCCGGCGAACACAGCACCCGGTCCGGCACCAGCCGCTGCTCCAGCAGCCAGCGCCCGGCGGCTTCGGCCTCGGCCAGGCCGTGCGGCGACAGCGGCCGGTCGAAATCGGCCTGGCCGGTGTCGGCCGGTTCGGCGTGGGCATGGCGCAGCAGGATCACTTCTCGCAAAACGATGGTCATCGGTCAGGCCTTCTTGAGCCACTTGAGCAACGGTTCCCAGTCCTGCTGGTGATCGCGGACCTGGACGGAGTGGTAATCGAACAGGCTGCGGCCCAGCCCCACCAGCACCACGTAGGCCTGGCTGTCGCGCAGTTGCGCCACCACCGGGTAGGGCCATTCGGCGAGCATCTGCAGCGCCTGCTGGGTGGCATTGGTCCAGGGTTTGCTGCGGTTGAGCACCAGCCCGACCGGCAGCTTGCGCTGGTGCACCCGCGGCACCTTGGCCAGGGTGTTGAGGAAGCCGACGGTGGCCTCGATGTCCAGCGCCGAGGGCATCACCGGCACCACCACCGCGTCGGCCTCGTCGAGGAAGTGGGTCAGGTCCTCGGCCATGGCGCCGGCGGCGGCGTCGACGATCACCCGCTGCGCGTCGTCGGGCAGCGCCGCGCGCCAGCTGCGCTTGCGGCTGGCGTCGATCGGCAGCACCGCGCTGTCCAGGCCGGCACGGCGTTCGGCCCAGCGGGTCGAGGAGCCCTGCGGATCGGCATCGGCCAGCACCGTGCGCTTGCCTGCCAGCGCGTAGGACGCCGCCAGGTGCGTGGCGACCGTGGTCTTGCCCACGCCGCCCTTGGAGCCGGCCACCAGGATCGTCTTCATGCACGCCTCGCTTCCGGGGGAAGAAGCCGGAGCGTACACCGGCCCTACGTCAGCCGGTAGTCAACGCGCAGCACGCCGCCAGCCGCCGGGCTTGCTATCGTGGCGGCCCCCTTCGCCTTCCGATGCCATGAGCGAGCTGCAGGACCTGGTCGCGCTGATCCGCGCCAACACGCCCCTGATCGTGATCGAGACGCAGGAGGAGGCGCGCATCGTCGACCTGTTCCGGCAGGCCTTGATGCAGGTCTGGCGCGCCCTGCACCGCTGGTCGATCACCGAGGGCCTGCGCCGCATCGACCTGGACCGCGAGGACCCGCCGAGCGGGCCGCCGGATGCCAGCGCGGTGCTGCAGGCGATCAAGCAGGCCGATCAGCGCGGCATCTACCTGCTGCTCGACGTCACCCCGTACCTGGGCTATGCCAGCCACCAGCGGCTGCTGCGCGACATCGTCGAGCGCCGCCACTGCCAGCCGCACGTGCTGGTGCTGATCGGCACGCGGATCGAACTGCCGCCGGAACTCGAGGCGCTGGCGACCCGCTTCAATCCGCGCCTGCCCGATGCCAACGCCCTGCTGAAGATGGTGCAGGAGGAAGCGCTGGGCTACGCGCGCGAGTTCGGCGGACGCCGGGTCGAGGTCGACGGCGAGGCGGTCAAGCAGATCCTGCGCAATCTGCGCGGGCTCAGCCTGATCGACGCGCGGCGCATCGCCCGGCAACTGATCTACGCCGACGGCGCGCTCACCGCATCCGATCTGCCGCAACTGGCCAAGCTCAAGTTCGAACTGCTCAACCGCAGCGGCCACCTGCAGTACGACAACGATGCCACGCGCTTCGAGGACGTGGCCGGTGCGCGCCGGCTCAAGCAGTGGATCGCACAGCGCCGCGCGGTGTTCGCCGGCACCGCTCCGCCGGGGCTGGACCCGCCCAAGGGCGTGCTGCTGCTCGGCGTGCAGGGCTGCGGCAAGTCGATGCTGGCCAAGGCCACCGCGGCGGGGTTCGGCGTGCCGCTGCTGCGCCTGGACATGGGCGCGCTGTACGCCAAGTACCACGGCGAGACCGAGAAGAACCTGCGCGACGCGCTGGCCGCGGTCGAGCAACTGGCGCCGTGCGTGCTGTGGATGGACGAGATCGAGAAAGGCCTGGCCAGCGGCGGCGAGGACGGCGGCGTATCGCGGCGCGTGCTCGGCACGCTGCTGACCTGGATGGCCGAACGCGGCAGCGCCGACGGCAGCGCCGCGGTGTTCATCGTCGCCACCGCCAACCAGGTGCACGAGCTGCCGGCGGAACTGCTGCGCAAGGGCCGCTTCGACGAGATCTTCTTCGTCGACCTGCCCGACCCGCAGACGCGCGTGGAGCTGTTGCGCCTGCACCTGACGCGGCGGCAGCTGCATGCGGACGCGTTCGCGCTGCCGGCCTTGGCTGCCGCCGCCGACGGGTTCTCCGGTGCCGAGATCGAGCAGGCGATCGTCTCCGGGCTGTATGCCGCGCACGCCGAACAGCGGCCGCTGGATACCGAGCTGCTGATGCAGGAGATCCGCACTACCCGACCACTGTCGGTGCTGATGGCCGAACAGGTGCAGGCGCTGCGCAGCTGGGCAAGCGGGCGGACGGTGCCGGCGGATTAGCGGCAGGCGGTTGCTGAGATCAGGCGATGCCGCTGTGCGAGGCTGCGCCCGACCCTCACCCCAACCCCTCTCCCGGGGGAGAGGGGCTTCTAAATTCCTTCTCCCTCCGGGAGAAGGTGCCCCGAAGGGGCGGATGAGGGTGCGTCGCCCATGCCATGCCATACCCCATCGATCCAGGTAGCACCCTCCGGCGCAGGCTCAACGCAGCGCCCCCAACAACCACGCCCACGCCGGCAACGTGACCAGCGACAGCAGAATCCCGTAGCCGACCAGGGCCGCGGCCAGGCGCGGGGCCAGGCGATGCGAGATCGCCAGCAGCGCGGCGGTGATCATGGTCGGCATTGCCGATTCCAGTACGTTGGCCTGCAGCGCCTGCCCGCGCAGGCCCAGCGCCCACGACAACGGCCAGGCCAGGGCCGGCAGCAACAGCAGCTTCAACACCAGGCCGGCGGCCAGCGGCGCCAGTTCTTCGCGCGGCAACCGCAACTGGATCGAGAACCCCACCGCCAGCATCACCAGCGGCAGCATCGCATCGGCCAGGTGCTGCAGGCCGGAGGCGATCCACGCCGGCGGCTGCGCCGGCATCAGCGTCAGTGCGAACAGCAACGCCCACAGCGGCGGGAAGCGTGCCATGCGCTGCAGGGTCTGCCGCGGCGATGGCGGCGCCTCGCCGCTGTAGCGCGCCAGCACGTACAGGCCGAAGCTGGACAGCAGCACGAAGGTGCCGAACTGGTCGTAGACCACCGCATACGGCAAGGCCGCCTCGCCGAGCAGCGCGCGCACCATCGGGTAGCCGATGAAGCTGGAATTGCCCAGCGCCACGCACAGCAGCAGCACCGCCTGCTGATCCCGGCGCAGCCGCAACGGCCGGCGCAAGCCCAGCATCGCCAGCGCGCTCACGCCGGTCAGCAGCCACGGCGTCAGCATCAATCCGAGCAGTTCCAGATTGAACTGCAGGCGCGGCACGTAGATCAGCACCGAGGCCGGCAGGCACAGGTACAGCACCACCCCGTTGAGCACCTCGGTGGTGTTGGCCGGCAGGACGCGCTGACGCGCGAACAGCTTGCCGAGCGCCAGCATGACCAACATCAGGGCGAACGCATCGAAAGCCATCGGCACAGCACGAAATCAGCGGGTACGCGGCATCATCGCATGGCATGCGCACGCAGGCCGTCGAGGCATCGCGCGACCGAAGCCGCACCAGGCCTGCGCCCAGCACGGGCCGGCGCTCCGCGCAGGCGCGGCGACACGGTGCGCTGTGCGACCGGGCACACCCGGACTCTAGATTGCGCCGGCCACCCGCGCGGGCCGCGTCGTGCTTCCTGGACCCGCGTGCCTCAGGGCCAGGCCGGCGGCGCGGCCTTCCAGGCGGCCTGCACTTCGGCCAGGGTCGCGCGCTCGTCGTCGCGCCAGGCCGGCAGCAACGCCGCGAAATCGGCGGTGGCGCCCCACTTGTCCGGCCAGGTGCGTGCCGCCGCGGCGTACCACTTCACGGCCTCGTCCTTGCGCTGCAGGCGCCACAACGCCAGCGCCAGGGTCGGCGGCAGCCAGTCCGGCGCCGCCGGGCGGCCGTTGACCAGTGCGCTCCACTGCGCCAGCGCGCGCGCCGGATCACCTGCGCGCAGCAGATCCCAGCCATAGTTCCACTGCACCTGCCGCCGCTGCACGCCGGCGGGCAGCCCGTGCAACGCGGCCTGATACAGCTGTTCGCCCAGTTCCTGGCGGCCGCCGGCCATGGCGATGCCGGCCAGCTGGGCGCGCGCCTCGTTGGCGTTGGGATCGCGCTGCACGGTACTGGCCAGACGGTCCACCAGGGCCTCGCCGCTGCCGGCGATGGCGGTGACCGGACGGGTGGTGCCGCGGTCTTCGTCGAAGTAGAACTCTTTCGGTGCCGGCAATGCCTGCGCCCGCACGCTGGCCGCGGTGGCCAGGCCGATGCAGGCCAGCATCGCGGCCACTGCGTATGTGTATGCCTTCACTGCTGCAATCCCCTGGAGTGATCCCCTCACCCGGGCCCCATCCTACCCCGCCACGGCCGGCGTGGACGAGAACGGGCGCAAAAATCGCCGCTGATACAATCGGGGCGACCGCGCGCGGCAGGCGCTGCGCGCCCGCCAGCCTTCCATTTCCGGGCAAGCCATGAACCGCATCGCCGATCCGCGTCCGTCGTCCTCCCTCGCCGCAGCGGCCGCCGACGGCGTGGACACCCGCTATACGCTGGAAGACAAGTACACCCGCACCGATGGCCGCATCTATCTGTCCGGGGTGCAGGCGCTGGTGCGGCTGCCATTGATGCAGCAACTGCGCGACCGCGCCGCCGGGCTGAACACCGGCGGCTTCGTCAGCGGTTACCGCGGCAGCCCGCTGGGCGGTTTCGACCTGGAACTGTGGCGCGCGCGCAAGCACCTGGACGCGGCCAACGTGGTGTTCAAGCCCGGACTCAACGAGGACCTGGGCGCGACCATGGTCTGGGGCACGCAGCAGACCAACCTGTTCCCCGGCGCGCGCGTGGATGGCGTGTATGCCATGTGGTACGGCAAGGGCCCGGGCGTGGACCGCTGCGGCGACGTGTTCAAGCACGGCAACGCCGCCGGCACCTCGCGCCATGGCGGCGTGCTGGCGCTGGCCGCCGACGACCACGCGTGCCGCAGCTCGACCCTGCCGCACGGCTCGGAGGACGAGTTCGTCAGCGCGATGATGCCGGTGCTCAATCCGGCCGGGGTGCAGGACATCCTCGACATGGGCCTGCTCGGCTGGGCGATGAGCCGCTACACCGGGCGCTGGATCGGCTTCAAGACCATCGCCGAGACGGTGGAATCCTCGGCCTCGGTGCAGGTGGATCCGTTCGCGCGGCAGATCGTGCTGCCGGAGGATTTCGACCTGCCGCCGGGCGGCCTCAACATCCGCTGGCCGGATCCGCCGCTGGACCAGGAAATGCGCCTGCATCGCTACGCGGTGCGCGCGGCGCAGGCCTTCGCCCGCGCCAACGGCATCGACCGCACGGTGATGGATGCGCCGCAGGCGCGGCTGGGCATCGTCACCACCGGCAAGAGCTACCTGGACGTGCTGCAGGCGCTGGAATACCTGGGCCTGGACGCGGACACCTGCGCGCGCATCGGCATCCGCGTGTACAAGGTCGGCATGACCTGGCCGCTGGAGCCGCTGGGCATCGCCGCGTTCGCGCGCGGGCTGCAGGACATCGTCGTGGTGGAGGAGAAGAAAGCCTTCATCGAGCGGCAGATGAAGGAACAGTTCTACAACTGGCCGGCCAGCGCCGGTCCGCGCCCGAGCATCGTCGGCAAGTACGACGAGGCCGGCGAATGGATCCTGCCGTCCACCGGCGAACTGACCCCGGCCACCATCGCCGGGGTGATCGGCAAGCGCATCCTGCGTCTGCCGCAGTCCGCTGCGGTCAATACGGAGTCGATCGAGCAGCGGTTGCGCTGGATGGAGGCCAAGGAAGCCGAGATGGCGCTACCGCGCGCCAATTTCCCGCGCGTGCCGCATTACTGCTCCGGCTGCCCGCACAACACCTCCACGGTGGTGCCGGAAGGCTCGCGCGCGCTCGGCGGCATCGGCTGCCATTACATGGTGACGTGGATGGACCGCGCCACCGACACCTTCACTCACATGGGCGGCGAAGGCGTCACCTGGGCCGGGCAGGCGCCGTTCACCGACACCCCGCACGTGTTCCAGAACCTGGGCGACGGCACCTATTTCCACAGTGGCTCGCTGGCGATCCGCCAGTCGATCGCCGCCGGCGTCAACATCACCTACAAGATCCTCTACAACGACGCGGTGGCGATGACCGGCGGGCAGCCGGTGGACGGCACCCTCAGCGTGCCCGACATCGCCCGGCAGATGCGCGCCGAAGGCGTGCACACCATCGCCCTGGTCAGCGACGACATCGGCAAGTGGACGCGCCGCCGCGAGCTGTTCCCCAGCGACGTGGAGTTCCACGACCGCAGCGAGCTGGACGCGGTGCAGCGGCGCCTGCGCGAGGTCAAGGGCACCAGCGTGCTGATCTACGACCAGACCTGCGCCACCGAGAAGCGGCGCCGGCGCAAGCGCGGCAAGCTGCCCGATCCGCCCAAGCGCGTGCTGGTCAACTCGCTGGTCTGCGAAGGCTGTGGCGATTGCGGCGAGAAGAGCTTCTGCGTGTCGGTGCTGCCGAAGGAGACCGAGTACGGGCGCAAGCGCCAGATCGATCAGTCCAGCTGCAACAAGGACTACTCCTGCGTGTCCGGGTTCTGCCCCAGCTTCGTCACCGTGCACGGTGGGCAGCCGCGCAAGGGCCGCAAGGCCGACGCTGCGGCGCTGCTGGAGCAATTGCCGACACCAAGCTTCCGCAGCGACCTGAGCCAGCCCTGGAACATCCTCATCACCGGCGTCGGCGGCACCGGCGTGGTCACCATCGGCGCGCTGCTGGGCATGGCCGGGCACCTGGAGGGCAAGGGTGCCAGCGTGCTCGACCAGACCGGCCTGGCACAGAAGGGCGGCGCGGTCACCACGCATATCCGCATTGCGCGCCAGCCCGAAGACCTGCACGCGGTGCGCATCGCCGCCGGCGAGGCCGACCTGGTGCTGGGCTGCGACATGGTGGTGGTCAACGATTACTGGGCGCTGTCCAAGGTGCGCGGCGATCGCTCGCAGGTGGTGCTGAACAGCTACGAGGCGATGCCAGGCACCTTCACCACGCACCCGGACATGCAGTTCCCGGCCGCCGAGATCATTGCCGGCGTGCGCCTGGCGCTGGGCGGGCGCGATCCGCTGTTGCTCGACGCCACCCAGCTGGCCACCGCCCTGCTCGGCGACGCCATCGCCAGCAACCTGTTCATGCTCGGCTACGCGTGGCAGCAGGGCCTGGTACCGCTGTCGCACGCGGCGCTGATGCGCGCGATCGAACTCAACGGCGCAGCGGTGGCGATGAACCAGCAGGCCTTCGCCTGGGGCCGCCTGGCGGCGCTGGACCTGCCGGCGGTACGACGCGCGGCGGGTCTCGCCGATCCGGCCGCGGACGAACGCGAACGCCAGGCGCCGGGGCTGCAGCAGCTGCCGCCCGGCGAGTGGGAAGGCCACGAGGCCGGTGCCAGCGCCGCGCCGCGCAATCCGTCCAATCCGCGTCCGGCGCGCGAATTGCCGGCTGCCGCCGACAGCGGCGATGCCGGGCACGCGCCGCTGGACGACAGCCGTCTGTCGCGCTCGCTGCCCGAACTGGTCGCACGCCGCCACGCCTTCCTGGCCGATTACCAAGATGCTGCCTACGCCGCGCGCTACACCACGCTGGTGGAGCGCGTGCGCGCCGCCGAGCAGCGCGTGGCGCCGGTCTCGACCGCGCTGACCGAAGCGGTGGCGCGCTACGCGTTCAAGCTGATGGCCTACAAGGACGAGTACGAGGTGGCGCGGCTGTACACCAGCGGCGCGTTCGCGCAGCAGCTGCAGGCGCAGTTCGAAGGCGACTACCGCCTGCGCTTCCACCTGGCGCCGCCGCTGCTGGCGAAGAAGGACGAACACGGTCGGCTGCGCAAGCGCGAGTACGGCCCGTGGATGTTCACCGCGTTCAAGTGGCTGGCCAAGCTGCGCCGGTTGCGCGGTGGCGCCTTCGACGTGTTCGGCTACAGCGCCGAGCGCCGCGGCGAACGGCAGTTGATCGCCGACTACCTCGCCACCGTGGACGAACTGCTGCAGCGGCTGCAGGCGGACAACCTGGCGCTGGCGGTGCAGATCGCCAGCATTCCGGAACACATCCGCGGCTACGGCCACGTCAAGGAAGCACACCTGCACGAGGCCAAACAACAGGAAGCGCGGCTGCTGGCGACCTGGCGCAATCCGAAGGCGCTGCATATCGTGCAGGCGGCCTGAGCGGGAGACGAACGCCTGCCGCCGTGCAGCGGCGGCGCAGTGGCGGCATCGGGGGCGTCTGACCGAACGCGGCGCGGCTGGCGCTGCGCCTGCAGCCTTCCCGCGTTCCCTGGCGTCCATGCATCTGCCGCAGAAGCGGCTGCAGCCGCGACCCGACTCCAGCCGCACGCAGGACAGCAGCATCGCCCAGGGCGCCCAGCCTTGGGCATCATCCGCACGTTGCGTGGATCGCCAGCGATCCACGGCCGCATCACCCTCGAAGGAACATCGCGTGAAGCGTTTGCTCAAACTCGCATGCGTGGCGCTGGTGGGCGCCATCCTGCTGTTCTACCTGCTGGCGGAGCACGCCGGCCCCTGGATCATGCCGCGGTTCATCACGATCCGTGTCGTGGCGGGACCCGATCGGCCACTCTCGGGCGCTAGGATCCGCGTCCAGCAGGACGTGTGGTCGATTCCGTGTCTGAGCTACATGGGGATCTCCGGCGCGAGTTGCGCGTCGGGCAAATGGACGGTCTTCCATGGCCGCCTGGATCGCAACGGCGAAGCGCGGGTGTTGGTCTTTCAGGCAGCCGGGCTGCGGGCGGATTCGTATATCGCCTGCATCAATGGGAACCAGTACGAGGGCTACTTCGCCTACACAGAGTGGCCAGAGCAACAGGACGTGCAGCGTCTCACCCTGGACTACAAGCGCCTGGAGCAGCAACGAACAGGTTGCATGAACGGCTATGGAGAAGAACGGCTGGCGGCGCCGGCCTGGTGGGATGCCGCCTTGAAGGAAGACGCGGAGGCGGAGGCGGAGGAGGACGATTCGTCGCAATCGACGTCTCAACAACCTCCGGATAGCTCACCGACATCGGACGGACCGTAGGAACCAGGCTGCAGGAGCGGCTTCAGCCGCGACCTGCCATGTCACCAGGTGGCGATGCAGCCTATGCCCAACGGTTTGCAGCGCACTACTACCATGCAGATGGATCCCGGTCGATCGCGATGCTGCCGATGACGGAAGGGTCTGCGCGTCGGGATTGAAGTCCCTCCCACACGGTCGCTTGCGTACACTTCGCATACGACACAGCGGCCCTGGGCGAGCGGCCGCTGTGTCGTATCAGGATGCGATTCGATCGAGTGCCTGGTGGCAACTCGACCGAGTGCCATTCAACGCAACGAACGTCGAATCAGACCCGCGGATCAGGCGGGTTGCCGCGGCCCGGGCGATCGTAGCGATCCGAATCGAAGGCCTCGCGTACGGCCGCCTTGGCCTGTGCCCAGCTCAGCCGCGAGCGATCCTTGGCGCGCTCCCAGCCGCTTTCCAGGTCCGTGTCCAGGCGGTCGTCCCAGACCCGGTCGCGGTAGCGGCTGCGCGCCTGCACGCCGTAGCGGTAGGCCGGGCGGTAGTCGTCGTAGCTGCTGTCGGTCTCGCGGTAGTCCAGGGTGTCGAAGCGATCGGCGTAGTAGCGGTCGCTGTCCTCGTAGGTGCGGTAAGTGGCGTCGGCACGCTCCCAGGAATCGCGCGCGGCCAGCCGCGCCTCGTCCCACTCCAGGCGCGAGTCGCCGCGGCGCGTGCCCCAGTCGTGAGACAGTTCGCGCTCGTGTTCGTCCCAGGTGCGCGAGGGATACTGCTCGCGCGCCTGCAGGCCGAGCCCATAGGCCGCGGCGTAGTCGCGGTCGTAGTCGTAATCGGCCTTGGCGTAGTCGCGGTTGCGGTATTCCTCGCGCCAATAGGCGTCCTCGCCGGTGGGATCGATGCGCTCGGCCACGCCCTTGCCCGCGGCTGCGCCGGCGACCACGCCCACCGCCGCGCCGATCAAGGTGCCGAGCGGCCCGAACACGGTGCCGGCCAGCGCGCCCGCGGCCACGCCGCCAGCGGTGCCGCCGATGCCGACCCCGACCGGATGCGAACCCGGGGTGCCGGAAATCGGATCGCGATTGAGATCGCGGGCTTTGTCGTTGTTGTCCATGGGTATGCTCCGTGGCGAAGGAAGGAAGCACCGGCTGCAGGCCCGTTCGGCGGCGGCGGGTGTCGGCGCACAGTCGCAAGCGCGTGGTGAATCCGCCGTGGCACGGCGGTGAACCCGTGATGAGGGAGAGAGTGCGGCTTCGTCACCTGGACACAACGCCTACTGCGTCGCCCACCATGCAGCGCAGGCATGCAACCGGCCAAGACAGTGCTGCATCAAGCACGTCGGCGTATTCGGTACGACCACGCACTCCGCGTCGCTGACGCATGCACAGTCACGACATGGCTGACGCAGTCAGATTGGGCGCCCACGGCGTATCCGCCTGCGCGATCGCGCTCCCGCACGGCGCCAAGGCATCGCCGGGTGGCACTGCTGCCTCAGCCGCGCCGCCAGACCAGGCAGCGGTTGTTGGCCGGCATCGCCACGTCTTCCTGCAGCGCCAGTCCCTGCGCCTGCGCCAGCGCGTCCACCGCCTCGGCATCGCGGATGCCGCTGGCCGGGTCGCGCGCCTTCAGCCACGCATCGAAGTCGCGATTGCTGTCGCTGGTGAAGGCGCCGCCGTAGTTGAAGGGGCCGTAGACCACCAGCATGCCGTCGGCGCTGTTTGCCAGCAGTTGGCCGACGCCGGCGAAGAACGCCTGCACAGCGTCCCAGCCCATGATGTGCAAGGTGTTGGAAGTGAACACCGCATCGTAGCCGGTGCGCGGCCACGGCCCCTCGCGCACGTCCAGGGCCAGCGCCGGCGGCGTGTTCGACAGCGCCGCCACCTCCAGCCACTGCGCGATGCCGGGCAGGTGCTCGGCGCGCTCGCTGCATTGCCAGGTCAGCTGCGGCAGCGCCGCGGCGAAATGCACCGCGTGCTGGCCGGTGCCGCTACCGATCTCCAGCACCTGGCGACGATCGGCGAACTGCCGCTGCAGCACCTGCAGGATCGGATCGCGGTTGCGGTCGCAGGACGGGGCGTAGGGTCGATCGCTCATCGTGGCGTGCACCTGTGTGTGCCATTGCGCGCCACGACGGCACGCACCAGTGCGAATGGCAGCGGACGGCTCATCCGCGCGAGCGCACGAAGATGCGCTTGCCGCCGCCCTCGTTGCCACGCTCCTCCAGTTCGAAGTGCGACGACAGCCGGCGCAGCAGGTCGCTGAGCTTCTTGTGCCCGTACAGGCGCGGATCGAAATCCGGCCGCACCTTGTTCAGATAGCTGCCGACGCTGCCGAGCCCGGCCCAGCCCTGGTCGTCGGAGGCCTCCTCGATGGCCTGGCGCAGCAGGGTCAGCGGCGCCTGCTTGGTCTCGGTGGCGGCGGGCACGGGCTCGGGCTTGGCCGGCGTCGCGGCCGGCTTCTTGCGGCCCTTGGCCGCCGGCTTGGCAGCCGCAGCGGCGGGCTTGGCCGGCTCCGCCGAGCTGGCCTCGCTGCGCAGCACTTCGGTGTAGATGAACTTGTCGCAGGCCTGCACGAACGCATCCGGGGTCTTGCGCTCGCCGAAGCCGTATACGGTCGGTCCTTCCTCGCGCAGGCGCTGCGCCAGGCGGGTGAAGTCGCTGTCGCTGGAGACCAGGCAGAAGCCGTCGAAGCGGCCGGTGTAGAGCAGGTCCATCGCATCGATGATCAGCGAGCTGTCGGTGGCGTTCTTGCCGCTGGTGTAGGCGAACTGCTGCACCGGGCTGATCGAGTGCTTCAGCAGCGCCTGCTTCCACTGGGTCATGCGCGTGCTGGTGAAATCGCCATAGATGCGCTTGACGCTGGCCAGGCCGTACTTGGCGACTTCGGCGAGCAGGCCTTCGATCACCGACGGCTGCGCGTTGTCGGCATCGATCAGCACCGCCAGCCGTGGCTGGTCGTCGTCGCTGTCGGAACGGTGGCGGGTTTTCATGGCGTGCACCTGCGGCAAGGAAAGATCGGGAGAAGCGTGGCGGCGGCCACCACTGTGCCAGCGCGCGCTGCCCACAGCCAGCGCAACGCGGCGACCGCCATGGCTCATCGCCCGGCCGGCAAGGCCTCGTAGGCCTGGCGTACCGCCGCCTCGCCGTAGCGGCGCTCCAGCCGGCGCACGATGAAGTGGCCGCGCGCCATCGCCTGGAAGTGCGAGATGAACACCGTGTTGAGCAGCGCGCCGCTGGCCGCGCCGACCAGCGGTACCGCCTGCGCCGCCAGCTTCTCGCTGACCGTGACCGAGAACTTGGCGGCGATGCGCGACAGCAGCGACACCAGCACCGGCGCGCCCTTGCTGCCCAGGCCGTGCGCGGCGATGTACTGCGCCGCGGCGCTGAGCTGCTGCGCCATCGCCGCGCGCACCGCGAAGTAGCCCGATTCGCTGCCGTCGTCGCGGTGGCTGCGGCCGCCATGCGCCAGCACCTCCAGACACGCGAGGGCGGTCGCCGGGTCGTCCAGGCGCTCGCCCTCGGCGCGGGCGATGTCGGCGATCGAACGCAGCATCAGGGTCGTGGTCAGCGGCAGTTCCACCACCAGCCCGGGCAGGCCGAAGAAGCCGCCGGCCGCACCGGTCGCCGCCACCGCGGCGCCATGCAGGCGCGGCCGTGCGCGTTCCGGCGCCTGCCCACGCAGGGTCAGCAGCGCCGAGCGCAACGCGACCCGCAGCGCACGCTGGCTGACCGCATCGATGCGCGAGGACAGCAGTTTCGGCAGGCGCTTGTTGATCAGCGCCTCGATCGGCGCGCCCACCGCATTGGCGATCTTCGCCGCCAGGCCGGGGTGTTCCAGCAGGGCGCGCGCCTGGGCCAGGTCGCGGTGGTCGGCGGCATCCATCACGGGGACGGGCAATAGCGAGGTCATGGCCGAAGCTCGTGGCGAGGGAGGCCACAGCATGCACCGGGCCGCCCCGGCATGGTGTCGAGGGACGATGACCGGTGCGGGACGTTAAGGAATCGCGCGGCCGGAACGCGTGATCGGGATTGAGGCAGGCCCCTGCCGCACACCGCGCCTGCGTCTGGCCCACGCGGCGCCGGGCGCGGCCAGACAGGACGGCCGGTCCACCGCCAGGCCAAGCGTGGCGCCCTGGCCCCGGCGACATCGCGCCGGTCCACCGAACTGGCCATGGCCCAAGGTGGCAGGATCGGCGCTGCAGAGGCAGCCGTCATAGCGGCGGTTGCATGCCCCGCGACGCACGCTGTAAACCCGCTTCTCGTATCGCAGGCAACAACTGGCCGGCCAGACCAGCTACCCCTGCACGCACTGAGCCAGGTAGTCGCGCAGGCGCTCCTGCAGATGGGGCACGGCCTGGGGATGGGCGAGAAATTCGGCCACGGGCATCAGCAGCCACCCCCGGCCTTCATCGCCGAAGCGGATGCTGGCGATCTCGACACAACTCAGGCGGCCAACGAACAACCAGCTCGGCAGGGACCCGGGCTGCAGGGACGGATAGCAGCGGCCCCAGGTCAGCCTGTCTTCCTCCAGCACTAGGCCGAACTCCTCCTGCAGTTCGCGCAGAGCGCAGCGCTCAGGGCTCTCGTCGTCCTCGCGGCCGCCGCCAGGCAGGTCCCAGAGTCCCGGCCAGGGAATCTCCGGCTTCACATCGCGCTGGTACACCAGCAGCGCGTCGTCGCACAGCAGCGCCAGCTTGGCGCCGTTGAACGGTTGCATGGCGTCCTCCGCGGTAGGTAAAGGGCCAGTCTGGACGCGATGCACGCCTCGATGTGCGCCAGGCCACTTCGCGCGCGTCTCAACATATCCCACACGCCTAGATCCGCTCCAGCGCGCGCTGGCGGGTGCGCGGCCCGAACCGGCCCACCACCGCGGCGGCGATCAGCAGGCTGGCGGCGATGCAGGCGAGCACGCCGCGGTGGCCGGTGCGCTCCAGCAACACGCCGATCAGCAGGCTGCTGGCGGCCGTGGACAGGCGGCTGAAGGAGTAGCAGAAGCCGACCGCGCGGGCGCGCAGCGCGGTGGGAAACAGTTCGGCCTGGTAGCCGTGATAGGCGAAGCTCATCCAGGCATTGCAGAAGGTGACCGCCGCGCCGCAGGCGATCAGCAGCAGCGGCTGGCTCTGCCAGGCGAACAGCAGGCCGAACAGCATCGCGCCCAGCGCCGACACCACCACCTGCCACTTGTTCTCCCAGCGCTGCGCAACGCCGATCAGCAGCAGCGGCGCCAGTGGATACGCCAACGAGATGGCGAAGGCGTAGCCCAGGCCGTGCACGCTGTCGGCGCCCTGCCGCGCCAGCAGCGCCGGCAACCAGTTGCCGAAACCGAAGAAGCCGATCGCCTGGAAGATGTGGAAGCTCACCAGCATCGCCATGCGGCGCCGGTACGGGGGCTGCCACAGCGCGGACAGTTGCGGCGTCGGCGCGGCCGGCGCCGAGGCCGGCTCGGGCGCGGGCAAAGGCCGCCCCAGGTCGGCGGTACAGCGCGCTTCCAGCCGCTGCAGCACCGCGTCGGCCTCGGCGTGGCGGCCCTGGGTGGCCAGCCAGCGTGGCGACTCCGGCAAACGGCTGCGCAGCCACCACACCGCCAGCGCGAAGCCGCCGCTGAGCAGCGCCACCCAACGCCAGCCGCTCAGGCCCAGCGGCGCGTGCGGCACCAGCGCCCAGGCGCTCAGCGCCACCGCCGGCACCGCCAGGAACTGCAGGCAGAACGCCAGCGCGAACGCCGCGCCGCGCATCTGCCGCGGCACCATTTCCGACAGATAGGTATCGATGGTGACCAGTTCCACGCCCAGGCCGATGCCGACCACGCCGCGCCACAGGATCACCCCCAGCGCGCTGTGCTGCAGGCCCATCGCCACCGTGGCCACGCAGTACCAGAGCAGCGCGAAGGAGAACACCGCGCGGCGCCCGACACGATCGACCAGCGGGCTGAGCAGGCTCGCGCCGAGGAACAGGCCCAGGAACGTCGCCGAGGCGAACGCGGCCTGGTCGGCGATGCCGAACACGCCGGCCGCGCCCTCGGCGAAGATGCCGTCGCGCAGCAGGCCGGGGCTGAGGTAGGCGGTCTGGAACAGGTCGTACAGTTCGAAGAAGCCGCCCAGCGCCAGCAGCGCGACCAGGCGCCACAGGCTGCGGGTCGGCGGCAGGCGTTCCAGGCGCGCCGCCACCAGGGCGACGGGATCGGAAGCGGCAACGGCGGCATCGCGCATGCGGGTGGGTCCTGGGGGGAAGGAAACGCGCCGCCGCATGCTGCCCGATCCGCCGCCGCGCGCGCCACCGAGTCGGGTCGAAACTGCCGACCGCGCCGGATCGGCGTTCAGCCGGATGTCGGCTTCGACGCGACCGGCCGCTGCGGGCGCCGATTACGCGTCAGCGCAGGAACAGGATGTCCAGGTCGCGGTCGGGCACGAAGTCGCGCTGGCGAAATTCGAAAGTGAGCGCATCGGTGCGCTGCAGGTCGCCGTCGAAGCACAGGCTAAGCAGGTCGCCGGGGGCGCGCTTCTTCAGGGTCAGGTGGAAGTCCTGGATCGGCCCCTTCCAGTTGGCGCCGGTGCGCAGCACGTAGCGCAGGTTGCTCCACTGCAGGCCGTTTGCGCCGGCGCGGCGACGCAGGCGCTGCTGGGTGGCGGCGTCCAGGCAGGTGGACTTGGCGTACTCGCCGATCAGGTCGCTGGCCGGCATCGGCACGCCGGTGGCGACGCTGGGCACGTAGCTGTGGCGGATCGCCACCGTGCCGCCGGCGGGAAAGCGCTGCTGCCAGACGAAGTACTCGCTGAGGGTGAAGCGCGGCTGCCCGTCGGCGTCGAACCAGCGCGCGGGCAACGGCGTGCGACCGGCCGGGACGGTGCCGCCCTCGACATACTCGGCCAGGTCGTCCGGCGTCCAGCCGCTGGCCGCCCAGGCGCGCGAGATGTCGCTACCGTCCAGCTTCGCCACCAGCTTGCGCTCGGTGCGCACCGGCTTGCCGTCCACCCACAGCCTGAAGTCGGTGAGCGCGCTGTGGTCGGCCATGCCGAAGTACATCGGCGGCATCGGGAAGGCGATCGGCACCAGCAGGTCGCGCGTGCTGGTGTTGGTGAACACGTAGTCCACCTGCACCCGCTCCTCGCTGATGAACAGGTCTTCCTTGCTCATGCGGATGTCCGGCTGGCGGATCAGTTCGATGGAGCCATTGGCGTCGCCGATGCTGCTGTCGTTGGCGAAGGCGGCAGCGGCCGCGAACAGCAAGGACGACAACAACACGGGCAGCAGGCGGCGCAGCGAGACGTTGGCGGTCATGGAGTCGGAGGTCGGCGAGGGAAGGCGCCGCGGCCGCAGCACGGCAGCGGGGAACGGGCGGGCGCCATGGTAACCGCGGCGGCATGGCCTGCCGCATCGCGCCCTGCCGCTGCGTTTGCTACGGTAGCCGGCGCCGCCACGGGGGGAAGGCCATCGCCATGTTCAGAGCATTCGCAACGCTGGCCCTGCTGGCGTCCGCCGGGCTGGCCGCGGCGCAGGCGCCAGGCCAGCGCAGCTATGCCAATCCGATCGACCTGGATTACCGCTACAACTTCGAGCAACTCAACGAAGGCATTTCCTACCGCACCGGCGCCGACCCGGTGTTCGTGCGCTTCGGCGATGCCTACTATCTGTTCCAGACCCTGGCCGACGGCTACTGGCGCTCCAGCAACCTGCTCGACTGGCAGTTCGTGACGCCCAGCCGCTGGCCGTTCGAGAGCATCGTCGCGCCGGCGGTGGTGGCCGACGGCGACCGCCTGGTGATCATGCAGTCGGCCTTCGAACCGCGCCCGCTGCTGCAGACCCGCGACCCGGCCAGCGGCAAGCTCGACTTCCTGACCCGGCTGCTGCCCACGCTGCCGCGCGCCCAGCCGATCGGCACCGAGATGAAGGGCCGCCCGCTCAGCGACGTGCCGCCCGGCCCCTGGGACCCGGACCTGTTCATCGACGACGACGGCCAGTGGTACCTGTACTGGGGCTCGTCGGACCGCTATCCGCTGTATGGCATCGCCATGGATCGCAACGCGCAGGGGTTCGCCTTCCGCGGCGTGCCGACGCCCTTGCTCGCGCTGGACCCGGCGCAGCACGGCTGGGAGCGCTTCGGCCCCGACCACCGCGGTGCCCGCTTCCCCGACGGCAACCCGATCGGCAGCTACCTGGAAGGCGCGTGGATGACCAAGACCGGCGGCCGCTACTACCTGCAGTACGGCGCGCCCGGCAGCGAGTACAACGCCTACGCCAACGGCGTGTACGTCGGCGAGCACCCGCTCGGCCCGTTCGTCTATGCGGCGTACAACCCGGTGGCCTACAAGCCCGGCGGCTTCATGCAGGGCGCCGGCCACGGCTCCACCTTCCAGGACGCGCACGGCAACTGGTGGAACAGCGGCACCGCCTGGATCGGCGCCAACTGGACCTTCGAACGGCGCATCGTGCTGTTCCCCGCCGCGTTCGCCGCCGACGGACAGATGCGCGTGTCCACCCGCTTCGGCGATTTCCCGCACTGGATGCCGGACGGCCCGGTGGCCGACCCGGAGGCACTGTTCACCGGCTGGATGCTGTTGTCCTACCGCAAGCCGGCCACCGCCTCGTCCACCCTGGACGGCTTCGCCGCCGACCGCGCCACCGACGAGGACCCGCGCAGCTACTGGGTGGCCGCACGCAACACGCCCGGCGAGACCCTCACCGTGGACCTGGGCGGGGAACGCAGCGTGCGCGCGGTGCAGGTCAACTTCGCCGACTACCGTGCCGGCCGCTACGGCGATGCGCCGGACATCTACACCGCGTTCCGGCTGCAGCACTCGCGCGACGGCCGCCACTGGCTGCCGCTGGCCGAGGTCGGCGACGGCGCCGACCGCCGCGACCGGCCCAACGCCTACCTGCAAGTGCCCGCGCCGGTACGCACCCGCTACATCCGCTACGTGCACGGCCACGTCGGCGCCGCCCACCTGGCGATCAGCGACCTGCGCGTGTTCGGCAACGCCGACGGCGCCCCGCCGCCGGCGCCGACCGGCGTTGTCGCGCAGCGCGATGCCGACCGCCGCAATGCCCGCGTGCACTGGCAGGCGGTGCCCGGCGCCGTCGGCTACAACGTGCGTTGGGGCCTGCGTGCCGACCGCCTCAACCTGACCTACCAGGTGTTCGCCGACCGCGGCACCGACCTGGAGATCCGGGCGCTGAACCGCGACCAGGACTACGTGTTCGCCGTCGAAGCCTTCGACGAGCGCGGTGTCTCCCCGCTGAGCGCCCGCATCGCCGTGCCATGAAGCCATCACCGCCTTCCCGTATGCTTGGCCCCACCTCGACCACGCACCGGCGATGCGGCGCGCGGCAGGATCGGTTACCGATCGAAGGAGAAGGACGATGCACCAGCACCAGGGAACCCAGCACCAGCGCCGGCTGCGCGCCTGGCTGATCGCCGCGATGGTCGCCGGCGTGTGCGGCAGTGCCGCCGCGCAGCAGACCGACCCGCGCGATGCGCAACTGCAGCAACAGCAGCGCCTGCTGCAGCAGCAGGCCCAACAGATCCAGCAGATGCAGCAGCAACTGCAGCAGATGCCGCCGGCCGGCGCCGACGCCGCTGCACCGCGCGATGGCCTGTCCGCCGCCTACCACGACTGCCGCAAGCAGGCGCAGGGCCTGGACGAGAGCCGCCGCTGCATCCAGCGCGAACAGCGCGTGCAGCAGGAGCGCCTGGACCGCGCCTACGACAAGCTGCGCTACCGCATCAGCGGTACCGACCGGTCCCGCCTGATGGACGCGCAGTCCACCTGGCAGCAGTCCAACGACCAGGCCGCACAGCTCGACCGTGCGTTCGGCGCACGCGGCCAGGAGGCGGGCCTGCAAAGCGCCGAAGCCACCCTGCGCCGGATCAGCTCCCGCGCCGACGAACTGGAAGGCTATACGCGCGGCGGGCGTTGAGGGCAGCGACAGGCAAGCTGTCGGACGATACGCGGCAGCGTGTTGCGGTGCCGAGCGGGCGATTGTCCCCGGCAGCAGCGCACGGTTGAGGTCTTTCAAAGGCGTTGCATGGAGGCCGGAGATGGCAGGCATGGAACAACGGGATCGGATTCGTAAGCGGAGCACGTCGCCACAACTGCCGCACCCTGGCCTTGTCTCATCGTTCAAATGGGCGCACGCGCGCTGGCTCGGCACCCGGTGCCTCGGGGCCCTGTCCGCGATCGTGCTAAGTGGCGCAGTCGCGGCGGCTCCGTCCTTGCCGTCGGGCGCGGAGTTGTTGGCGTTGCAGAAGGACGCGCTGCGTCCGACATATTCGCAGTGTCTCTCCAAGGCGATGCAGCAGGAGGCGCGGGAACGCTGCGTGGACGAGGAGTTCGCCTACCAGGATGGCGAGTTGAACAGGGTCTACCGCGCCCGCATGGCGGCCCTGCTCTCCGCGAAAGAGCGATCGACGTTGCAAGCCGCGCAGCGCCAGTGGATCGCGCAGATCTACCAGAACCGCTGCAAGCTGCCAGAGCAGGCAAGCCCGGCGATGCGCCTGGATGCCAAGCAATGCAGACTAGCCACGACGATCGGCCGACTGCGCCAACTGAACGATCCGCAGTTCGTCGCGTCGATCAGTGCCGCCAGGCCGATCACGCCGTCGCCCGATGCAGGCTCGGTGGCGAAGGTGTTCACTGCGACTGGGCTGCCGGATGCGGCGGGACAGGTCGCGTTTTCCCTGGGAGATCTAAGCCTGCAGGTCGCAGACGCGCATTGTCGCGACACCGGCGGGCTACTCCTGCGCTGCGCGCCCGCGACGGTCGTGGTGCAGCGTCAAACAGGTAAACAGTCCATCCCTGTCCCGTCGCTGGTCTTTTTGAACAAGACAGCGGATCAACAGGACTATGTCGCCGCCTACCGCGGCACCATCGCCCAACAGGGCGAAGAGAGCGAGGGCCTGCGCTATACCGTGATCGTCTCGGACATCAATGGCGACGGCTACGACGATCTGCTGTTGTGGACCGACTTTTCCGGCCGCCTCGGCGCGCCCGCCTATACCTATTATCTATTCGATCCAAAGGCCAAGCGCTTTTTGAAGAGCGAGAAGCTCGCACAGGCGACACGCGGCCTCGCACTCTCGGGCATCAGCGGCACGACCCTGCACCTGTGGTCCGAAGAAGGACAATGCAAACGCACCATGGTGACGCTTGCACTGCACGGAACGACACCGACGCGGCATTCCAGCAAGACCCTGGATTTCTGCGAGTAGCCAGCCAGTACGGCGCAGCCCTCGCACGCCCCAGAGAGACAAGGACTTCCCATGAGCGACGGATACGGCAAGCAGAACGCAGGATTCGGGCTGACACGCGAACAGTCGGTCGACCTGATCGTCCGCAGCTGCCTGGATCACGGTGTCACCGACACCCGGCAGATCGCATATGTGCTGGCAACCGCACAGCACGAATCCAGAGACTTCCAGGCACCTGAAGAGGACTGGGGGCGAAAGCAGGCCGTGACGCTGTCCTATCACGGTGGCGAAGCCTATTACGGCCGCGGCTATGCGCACCTCACCCATGTCGAGTTGTACGAAAAGCTTGGCGAGAAGGCCGGGCTAGGCCGAGAACTCGTGCAATCGCCAGGCCGGGCTGCGGAAGCCGCCATTGCGACGAAGATTCTCGTCGCCGGCATGCGCGATGGCGACTTCGTGCCGGGACAGACCCTGGCCGCCCATATCAACGCCGACAAGCAGGATTATGCCGGCGCACGCGCGATCATCAATCCCCGTGATGCGGCAAGCGTGCAAACCATCGCCGGCTATGCGCGCACGTGGGAAGCTTCGGTACCGGCGCTGGTAGAGCGCGCCCAACGCGAAGGCGTGGCGCCCGCGCAAGCGCCGGCTGCATCCAATCCGCCGGTGTCTGTCGGCAAGGGCGATGCGAATCAAACCGTCTTCGAAGCACAGCAGTATCTGGCGGCGTTGGGGATGACCGATGGCAAGGGCAAGGCCATTTCGGCCGATGGTGATTTCGGCGCTGGGACCGAACATGCGGTCAAGCAGTACGAACGCAGCAAAGGCGTGGCAGAGCCAACCGGCCGCGTCGATGCCGCCATGCTGGCCGAACTGCGCGCCGATACCTTGCAGGCACAGCCGCAATTCAAGCGCCAGACCATGACGGACCTATACGGGCCATTGAAGGACGGGGAGCTCCGCCGAGGCGAGAAGGGTGAACCCGTCTATGAACTGCGCCGGCAGTTGCAGGGCCTGGGCTACATCCAGAATGCGCCTCCGAACTGGGGCGGCGACCGCCTCTACGACGAGCACATCGAAGCCGGCGTCCGTGCATTCCAGAAAGCCAATGGGCTACAGGAGACCGGACGCGCCGATACGGAGACGCGGCGACAGTTGAATGCGTTCGCGGTGAGCCAGCATCTAGCGCCGACCACCGAATTCGACCGTCCGGAAAATTGGCCGCCGCAACCGCCGCCGTATACCAGGGCCGAGTACCAGACCCGCCAGCAGGCACCGGCGCAAGCCACTCCATCTGCACCTGCAACGCAGGAGCCATCACCCGATCAGCGGCGAGGCCAGGCACCTACGCCAGTAACGCCTGCGGTCATGCACAGTTCGCTGTACCAGGATTGCTCCAACGGCGTGGACGCACTTGACCGGCAACTGGGCCGCGCGTCCGACACGGCGAGCGCATGCATGAAGGCCAGCCTGACCGAGCTCGCCACACGCAGCGGCCTTACCCGGGTCGATCATGTGCTGCTCAGCGAACGCGGTCGTCAGGCCGAACCAGGGCAGTACGTCTTCGTCGTCGAAGGCGATTCACGCAACCCCGCCAGCTTGCGCGCGCACATGCCGACCGACCAGGCGATCAAGACACCAGTGGAGGTGTCCTTCGGTGCCCTGGCGCAATCGCAGCAACGCCAAGCCAGCGTGCAGGCCGAGTTGGGCGGCGAGCAACAGCTCGACGCGCAGGTGCGTCAAGCACAAGGCAGAGGCATGGGCTGACACGTCACCCGCCGATGGCGTCGCGACGTTGGACCCTGCAGTCTCACCACACCTTGGAGAACGTTCCGATGCACGCCTACGACATCGAACCCGGAGATTGGCACGACGGCGCGCCCGCTCCCGACAGCGACGGCTGGTGCTTCGGCCTGCCGCCGGGCATCGCCGCGGCGCAATGGCCGCTGGATCCGTGGAGCGGCTATCCGATGCAGCACGGCTTCACCCTGCGGCTGCCACCGGACTACCGCGTGCACGGCCCGGACATCGTCGCGGTGTCGTTCTTCGCCACCGCGCCGGACCATAACGACGGCGGCCCGGCCGGAACAGTGGACGGGATGCACGCCGCGATCGCCACGCCCGCGCAGGCGCTGGCCGACCCGGCGCTGCAACCGTTCCGCGAACGCGCGCTGCAGGCCCACCCGCGGCTGCGGCGCATGCAGGACCTGCTGGACTGCGCCTATGCGCTGATCCTGCTGCGGCAGGAAGAGGTGGATGGCGCGCCATGCAGGCCGCCGCCGCTGGTGGACAGCCCGTTGCTGCAGCGGACGCCGCCGCCGGAATGGTTGCAGGTCGGAAGCGCGACAGTATGCGAAGCGTGGGACGCGCGCAGCGTGCCGCTGCCGCAGGCGCCGGACCGTTTCGCCCTGCATCGTCCGCTGCGGCTGCGCCGGCGCGAGCACGATCCCAATGCCGGGGTGCCGCCGCGCGAGACGTTCGGCGACGCGCCCGATCCCGGCGGCTATCAGCCGTTCTACTACTGGCAGGACGGCGTGGTCAGCCGCGAGCACTACCGCGAACACGACTGGGCCGCCGGCCACGCCATCAACCACCTCGGCGGCACCATGCGCCCGATACAGGGCATCCCGGACTTCAGCCCGTACTACATCGAGTTCGACGAGGCCTTCGGCGGCTACAACTTCGGCGGCGGCGTCGCGCAACTGGACATCCAGGACCTGCGATTGGACTGGGCCTGCGGTTGAGGTCGCCGAGGTGGGCGACGCTTGTGCGGCGGCGCGCTCACTGCCCCGCTGCGCAGCCCCCGCCCTGTTCCGCGCACACCTTCATGGCGCGTTGCAGTTCGGCCTCGCTCAGCTGTGGAGGTGGCCGCGCGACGGCAGCCTGGACCTGGTCGGGGCCGCCGGTCAGCGCGTGCAGGCCCTTGGCCGCCTTGCCGGCCAGGTAGTAGACACCGAGCGCGATGTAGCCGCCGCTCTGGCTGACCTGCTCCACCGAGGGCGGCGGACGCCAGTCCTTGTCGAAGCGGTTGGGTGGCGGCGACACCGGATTCTTGAAGCGGTACAGGTCCAGCGGCTCGCCCTCGTCCGGCGGCAGCGCGCGCACTTCGCCCAGGGTCTGGATGTCGGGCTGCGCCGCGGCATCGGATGTGGACGGCGGTGCGACCGAGGGCGGCGGCGGCGCAGCGGCCGGTGCGGCGGGCGCGGCCTGTTGTGCCTGCACATTCGCGCACGTCGCCAGCAAGGCGATTGCCAGCATCGTGCGCAGGCGCCGGCCGTTCGGATCCGCTGTGTGCATGCTGTCCATGACGCCCGAGCTTACGGACGCGGCACGGCCATCTCTAGCGCATCGGCGCCACCGTTCACGTCGCCGACAGCGGGCGCAGGCACAGCCAGATCGCGCACCAGTGCGCCAGTGCGCCGCCCAGCACGTGCGCATGCCAGATCGCGCGGTTGTAGAGCATCGACTTGCGCACGTAGAACGCCACGCCCACCGTGTAGATCGCCCCGCCGGCAGCGATCAGCCACAGCACCGGCGTGTCCAGCCCGGCCACGATCGGCTTGACCGCCGCCATGCCCGCCCAGCCCAGCAGCAGGTAGATCGCCACCCAGAAGCCCTTGGCGATGCCCGGCAGGAACAGCTTGGCGAACACCCCGAACAGCGCCACGCCCCACACCGCCAGGGTCATCGACCAGACCCAGGCGCCGGACAGCGCCAGCACGAAGAACGGCGTGTAGGAGCCGGCGATCATCACGAAGATGCCGGCGTGGTCGAGCTTGCGCAGCACCGGCTGGCGCTGCGGCGGGGCGAAGTTGTACGCCGCCGAGCAGGCGAACATGGTCAGCAGCCCCAGCGCGTAGATGCTGGTGGCCACGATCAGCGCGTCGTTGGCATGGGCGCGCCAGACCAGCAGCGCGCCGCCGACCACGGCCAGCAGCAGGCCGGCGGCATGCACGAGCAGATCGGCGCGGCGCGCGGCGGCGGTGCGGTAGTGCGGGGCTGGCGAGGAAGTCGATGCGGACAAGGCGATCTTCGGCACCCCGGGAAGCAGTGCCTTGGTGCTGGGGGACGCACAGGATACGCGCGTAGCGGCTGATCCCTGCATCGCCACGCGCCGCATCCTGCCAAGACCGCGCTGGCGATTACCTGCCGAGCGGATAGCGCGTGTCCAGATCGTCGAGTGCGCGCTTGTTTCCTGCCGGCGAAGGATGGCTATCGGCACCTTCGCGCTCCAGTGCCTGCTCCCATTGCCGCACTTGATCCTTCAGCTTACGCGCATAGGTCTTGAGCTGGGACGGGGTGACGCCGCCCTGCTCCTGCCAAAAGGCGGCTTCGACCGACGTGCGGAACGTGCCATCCGCGTACACCCACAGAGCGCGACCGATGGTGCTGTCGTCGCCACTACGTTTGCCCAACGCCTGCGCGTCTGCGTCGACGCGGATAGTGCCGTGGATTTCGAACGCCAGCCGATGGGCATCGGCAAATGTCACCTTCAGATGCGCATGCAGGTTGCCGGAAGACGGCAGCGCCTTGGTGACATCCTTGATGTAGACGTTGGCGTCGACCGACGCCTTGTTGCTGAAGCCGTTATCCTGCAGAAATTCGGCGGTGACCATGGCATTCGCTCCTGAGTGTGTGAACGGGGTCCGTCATTGCACGACGGGTAGCGAAAGCCTCGCGCCACGCGCGGAACACGGCCATCGGCACAAGCCTGATCTGCGCAGTACGCGCTGCCGAGGACGTGTCATCGGCGCAGACGGCCGCTGTGTCGGTACAGACGCGCAGGGCCGGCACGCATCGCCAATAGGCTGCCGCATGCAGTGCGAACAGCGATGCGTTCCGCATGCAATCGCCCAGCCTGAATCCGCTCAGCCTGCCCGTCTCGCCTCGGCGCGCCCGGTCTCATACCCTGAGACGCGATTTCGCTTCCCTGTTCCACTTTGAGAGCCGTGCCGATGCCCGCCCACGCCCTAGCCCCGCGCACCGAGGACGCCGAGCGCGCCCTGTCCACCACCGACGGGATGCCCTCGCGCGATGGCGCCCTGCTCAGCGCGCGGCTGGAGCGCCGTTACCACGACCGCATCACCGGCAGCTTCACCATCCCCGGCCAGGCCGGCCGCTACGCGCCGATCCCGGACGACGTGCCGCCGGCGCTGGCCGCCGCATTGCGCGAACGCGGCATCGCGCAGCTGTACAGCCACCAGGCCGAGGCCTGGGACGCGGCGCAGCGCGGCGAGCACGTGGCCATCGTCACCCCTACCGCCTCGGGCAAGTCGCTGTGCTACACGCTGCCGGTGGTGGCCGCGGCGATGACCGCGCAGGCCAAGGCGCTGTACCTGTTCCCGACCAAGGCGCTGGCGCAGGACCAGGTGGCCGAGCTGCTGGACCTCAACCGTGCCGGCGACCTCGGGGTGAAGGCCTTCACCTTCGACGGCGACACCCCCGGCGATGCGCGCCAGGCGATCCGCCTGCACGGCGACATCGTGGTCAGCAACCCGGACATGCTGCACCAGGCGATCCTGCCGCATCACACCAAGTGGGCGCAGTTCTTCGAGAACCTGCGCTACGTGGTGATCGACGAGATCCACACCTACCGCGGCGTGTTCGGCAGCCACGTCGCCAACGTGCTGCGCCGGCTCAAGCGCATCTGCGCGTTCTACGGCGTCACGCCGCAGTTCATCCTGTGCTCGGCCACCATCGGCAACCCGCGCGCTCACGCCGAGGCGCTGATCGAGCAGCGTGTGCACGCGATCACCGACTCCGGCGCGCCCAGCGGCGACAAGCACGTGCTGCTGTGGAACCCGCCGGTGGTCAACGCCGACCTGGGCCTGCGCGCCTCGGCGCGCTCGCAGAGCAACCGCATCGCGCGCATCGCGATCAAGTCCGGGCTCAAGACCCTGGTGTTCGCGCAGACGCGGTTGATGGTGGAGGTGCTGACCAAGTACCTGAAGGACATCTTCGACCACGACCCGCGCAAGCCGCCGCGCATCCGCGCCTACCGCGGCGGCTACCTGCCCAGCGAGCGCCGCGAGGCCGAGCGGGCGATGCGCGCCGGCAGCATCGACGGCATCGTCTCCACCTCGGCGCTGGAGCTGGGCGTGGACATCGGCGCGCTGGACGTGGTGGTGCTCAACGGCTACCCCGGCAGCGTCGCCGCCACCTGGCAGCGCTTCGGCCGCGCCGGACGTCGCCAGCAGCCTGCGCTGGGCGTGCTGGTGGCCAGTTCGCAGCCGCTGGACCAGTACGTGGTGCGGCACCCGGACTTCTTCGCCGATGCCTCGCCGGAACACGCCCGTATCGCCCCGGACCAGCCGCTGATCCTGTTCGACCACATCCGCTGCGCCGCGTTCGAGCTGACCTTCGTCGCCGGCGAGGCGTTCGGCCCGGTCGACCCGGCGGTGTTCCTGGAGGCGCTGGCCGAGAGCGAGGTGGTGCACCAGGAAGGCGACCGCTGGGAGTGGATCGCCGACAGCTACCCGGCCAACGCGGTGAGCCTGCGCTCGGTGGCCGACGGCAACTTCGTGGTGGTGGACAAGACCGACGGCAAGCAGCAGATCATCGCCGAGGTCGACTATTCCGCCGCCGCACTGACCCTGTACGAAGGCGCCATCCACATGGTGCAGAGCACGCCCTACCAGGTGGAAAAGCTCGACTGGGAAGGCCGCAAGGCCTACGTCACCCGCACCCACGTGGACTACTACACCGACAGCATCGACTTCACCAAGCTCAAGGTGCTGGACCGCTTCGACGGCGGCGCGGCCGGGCGCGGCGACGCGCACCACGGCGAGGTGCACGTGGTGCGGCGCGTGGCCGGCTACAAGAAGATCCGCTACTACACCCACGAGAACATCGGCTACGGCCCGGTCAACCTGCCCGACCAGGAACTGCACACCACCGCGGTGTGGTGGCAGTTGCCGCAGGCGACCCTGCTCAAGGCGTTCGGCAGCAAGCAGGACGCGCTGGATGGTTTCCTGGGCGCGGCCTACGCGCTGCACGTGGTGGCCACGGTGGCGGTGATGGCCGACGCACGCGATCTGCAGCAGGCGGTGGGCGACGGCGACGGCGCCTGGTTCGCGGTGGCCGACGCCAAGGGCCGCGGCCAGTTGCGCGGTGGCGACAGCGGCGAGCCGGCCAGCGTCGAACTGCAGCAGTTCGTGCCCACCGTGTACCTGTACGACAACTTCCCCGGCGGCGTCGGCCTCAGCGAGCCGTTGTGGCGGCGCCAGGCCGAACTGGTGCAGCGCGCGCGCGAACTGGTGCAGGGCTGCGACTGCGTGGCCGGCTGCCCGGCCTGCGTCGGCCCGGTGCTGGCCGCGCAGGAGGAAAGCGCGACCACGCCGCGGGCGCTGGCGTTGCGCGTGCTGCGCTTGTTGCTCGACGGCGAGGACGACACGGCGCTGGACGCGCACGGCGCAACCACGATCGCCATCGATGCCGACGCCGATGCGCTGCCGGAGTGGAGCGCATGAGCATCAGCCTCGAACGCCTGCGCGCGCTGCGCCGGCAGGCCGGCGACGCCAGCGCCGAGCGCGCGCCGGCGTCCTCCGGCCATCGCATCGCAGCCGACGCGTCTGCCGCGCAACGCGCAGGCACTGCCGCGGCGACGTCCACGCAAGCGCCGCGGCAGGCAGCGCCGCAGCCGCGCGAGATCGTATCGCAGGCAACTGCAACGCCGGCCCCACGCACGCCACCCGCTCCCCCGCGCAGCGGCGGCGCCGATACCGCGGTGGCGCCGCCCATCGCCATCGCCCCGTTCGACCGCGGCGGCACCGATATGTCCGCCCTGCGGCGCCTGCTCGGCCTGCGCGAGCGCGCGGTCGCACCCGCCGCGGCGGCGGCCGCACGCAAGCCGGCAACGGCGCCGGACCGGCACCTGCCCGGGGTGGAGATCGCGCCCGGGCTGCACCTGATCGAGGCGTTCCTGCCGCAGCCGATCCCCGCCGGTGCGCTGTCGCTGGCCTTCGCCCGCCGCGAGGATACGGTGGACCCCACCGACCTGCTGTTCTTCGACACCGAAACCACCGGCCTGGCCGGCGGCACCGGCACCCGCGCCTTCATGATCGGCGCGGCCGACTGGAGCGTGCATCCGGCCGACGGCCCGGGCCTGCGCATCCGCCAGTTGCTGATGGCCACGATGGGTGCGGAGAAGGCGATGCTGGAGGCGTTTCGCGCCTGGCTGCGGCCGGGCACGGTGCTGTCCAGCTACAACGGCCGCTGCTACGACGCGCCGTTGCTGAAGACCCGCTACCGGCTGGCGCGCTGCGCCGATCCGCTGTCGGCGCTGGACCACGTGGACCTGTTGCATCCTACCCGCCGCCGCTACCGTGGCACCTGGGAGAACTGCAAGCTCGCCACCATCGAGCGGCAGTTGCTGCGCGTGGTGCGCGAGGACGACCTGCCGGGCTCGGAAGCGCCGGCGACGTGGCTCGGCTACCTGCGCGGCGGCAACGCGCGCAACCTGCGCCGCGTCGCCGCGCACAACCACCAGGACGTGGTCACGCTGGCGCTGCTGCTGCAGCGCCTGGTCGCCGCCGAGGCCGAGGAACGCGCGCTGGCGGCTGCGGCGTCGGCGTAGGCGCTGCGCACGCCGCCGGCGACATCACTCCAGCCGCTGCGCATTGCCCGCGGCGATGGCGGCATCGAACAGGCGGTCGACCTCGCGATCGAGCTGCGCGCTCAATTCGCCCTGACGCGCACCCAGTTCGCCCTGCTGCCGGCCCAGCGCGGCCTGCTGTGCGCCGAGCGCGCGCATCTTCGCCGACAGCGCGTCCTGGCGCTGCGCAAGCGCTGCCTGTGCATTCGCCTGCGCCTTGGCAGCGACGGCGTCCATGTCGATGCGCGCCAGCGCCCGCGCTGCGGCCTCCTGCGCCAGCTTGCCCTGTTCACGGCCCAGCTCGCCCTGCTCGCGGCCCAGCGCTCCTTGGCGCTTACCCAGCTCGCCCTGCTGTGCGCCCAGCTTGCCGATCGGCTCGAACAGCGCGTCGAAGCGGGCCAGCAGCGCAGGATCGTGCACCACATAACGCTTGCCGCCGCGGCGGAACCACAGGCCATCGCCCTGGGTCTCGCGCTTCATGCTGGCGAGCTCGTCGCTGCTGCCGCTCATCGTCGAATGGTTGCCCTTGACCCGGACATACGACTGTTCGAGTTGACCGTTGCGGGTCTTCTGCACCGACCGCGTGCTGATCCGCGAGCCGATGGCCGGCGGCGGCGCGGGGACCGCCGGGACCGCCGGGACCACCATTGCAGGCCGCGCAGGCGGCGCGGGCGGCGGCGGCGGCGGCGGTACTGCGGGCACGTTGGCGGCGCGGGCGGCGGCACCGGCGTCCCCCATGTCGACCGCATCGGCCGCCTCCGCGGCCGCCGCGTTCGCGGCTTCCATCTCAGGCTCCTGCGCCGCTGCGCTCGCGTCGGCTGCCTGCTTCGCTGCATCTGCAGCCGCCATGGCAGCCTGCGCCTCCGCCGCCGCAAGCGCCGCTTCGCGGGCCGCGTCATCGGCAGTGTATTCGCTCGGTGGCGCCGCGGCCTGCGCCGGGGAGGCGGGAGCCGGCTTGCCGGCGGCAGGCAGCGCATGGCCGGGCTGGGCCACCAGGCGCAGCGGCGCCACGCCGAGCACGGCCACCGCGGTCAGGATCAGGGCCGCGCCCAGGCGCGGAAAAGCGGACGTGGTCTGCAGCATCAGCAATCTCCGTTTCAGGCTCAGGAAGGTCGGCGAAGCGCTGGCCAGGCCGGCGCTGGGCCGCGGTGCCACACCCAGCTGCACCAGCAGCCGCGCGTAGTCGTGACGGCAATGGCGGTGGCCGGCGACCACGGCGGCGTCGCAGGCCGCCTCGCGGGCCAGGGCGTACTCGCGGTTGGCCAAGTGCACCAGCGGATGGAAGAAGAACAGGTGCTGCGCCACCGCCGGCAGCAGCCCCCACCACAGGTCGCGGCGCTGCAGGTGCACCAGTTCGTGGGTCAGCGCCATGTCCAGATCATCGGCGCGCAGGCTGTCCATGCGCCGCGCCGGCAGCAGCAGCACCGGCTGCCACGGCCCGATCAGTTGCGGCGAATCGGTGTGCGCGCACAGCCGCAGCTGCGGCGGCTGGCGCAGGCCGTGGGCCTCGGCCGCCAGGCGCAGCGCACCGAGCAGGGCGGTGTCGGTGCACGGCGCCGCCTCGCGTGCACGCTGGCGGCTGCGACGGTAGGCCAGCACGCTGTGCGCGGCGCAGACCAGCACGCCGGCCAGCCACAGCGCCACCAGCGCCTGCGCCCACGGCCAGGCCGCCAGGGATGTCGTGGCCGGGGGTGCGGCGATCGCCGCGGTGGCAGCGGTGGCGTTGACGTTGATCTGCGCAGGCATCGCAGCGGACACGCGCGGCATCGCAGCGCCTGCCGGCGTCGCCGGCACCGTGGCGGCGGCCGCCGGTGCTACAACGACCGGCGCCGGCGCGGCCGGCAGCACCGGTAGCTGCACCGCCCCGGCCCACAGCAGGCCCAGCACGCTCTGCGCGGCGACCAGCCACCACAACCGGCAACGCGTCGCCGCCGGCAGGGTCGGCAGCCAGCGGCACAGCGCCCAGATCAGCGCGACCAGCACCAGCGTCTGCACACTGGTCGCCAGCAGCCGCGACAGCAGGCTCTCGAACACGTCCGTCCCCACCAGGCTGTGCATGGCTCAGTCCTCTCGCCGTTGCGATTGCAGTTTGGCCACCAGGGCCTCCAGTTCTGCCAGTTCCGTGTCGCTGACCTCGGCGCGCTGCGACATCCACGCCACGAACGGCGAGACCGAGCCCTGCAGGGTCTTCTCGACGAAGCTGCCGACCGCGCTGCGCACCACGTCGTCCTGGCCGCTGGTGGCGGCATAGCGGTACACGCCCTGCACCTGGCGGCGACGCAGATAGGCCTTGGCGCGCAGGCGCTCCATCATGGTCAGCACGGTCGAGCGCGCCAGCCCGCGCGCCTCGCCGAACCCGCCGGCGACCTCGCCGACACTGGCATCGCCGTGTTCGGCGATGTACTGCAGCAGGGCCAGTTCCTGGTCCCCGATCGATTTGCGGCGCATCCGCCCACTCCGATGACTACACGTGTCGGCAAAGCTACCCATGACGACAACTGTCGTCAATAGGTCGCAGGTCATGGGCGGCAGGTGTCTGCAAGCCTGGCGATGGCGCCCCTCCGCGAGGCCAGCCGCACCCGGCGTCTGCCGGTGGAGCCGCATCGGTCCTGAGCATTCGACCCCATGTCTCGCGCACGCGTGCAGCAGCATGAGGTCGGCCCCCCGGCCACCGTGCATGCACTCGCCGTAGACGTCGGCGCTGATCCATCCTCGTTCGCGCAGCGGCACCAGCGCCCTATACCCAGGTATCGCATCGCATACGCGCAGCAGGCAGCGCTGTACCAACGCGCAATGGTGCAAGCGCACATGCGATGCAAGAATTTCCTGCATCGCTTCACGCCGCTGTATTCACCGCGGGAAGCGCGCTGCCGCAGCTGCGCCGTTCGCCTCCATCGATCCGGAGCGGGCCGCCGCACCTGCCGCGCGCCACCTTCCCGGGTCCGTGCCGCACCGTCGGCGCTCTTCCATCGCAAACGCACAGCCAGCCGGACGCCGCCGCGAGGCCGTCGCCCTGCGCTGGGTGCGCGTGCGCCACCGCCTCCCACTCCACGCCGGATCCGACCATGCACGCGACCTCCTCCCGTCTCCGCGCCGCCACCCTGCCGATCTCTGCACCGCATCGCCTCAGGCACAAGTGCGCACCGTCGTTGTTGTCTACGGCGCTGGTCGCCTGCCTCGCCGCCTCCACGGCGCACGCCGCGGAGGCGGCTGCCAGCAGCAACGCCGACACCACGCCGACCACGCTGTCCGCGCTGGACGTGGTGGCCTCGCCGCACGCGGCGGCGGTGGCGCCCACCCAGGTGGTGGGCCCGAACCGCTACGTCATCAATGCCGGCGACATGGACGCCGACCTCGCCGGCAGCAACGGCTTGGCACGGCTGAAGACCGTGCCCGGCGCCAGCTACACCGCCACCGACGGGCTGGGCCTGGACGTGTCCGCCACCAGCCTGTTCGTGCGCGGGTTCCGCATGAACGAAATGGGCATCACCTTCGAAGGCGTGCCGTTGAACGACAGCGGCTTCCTGTCGTTGACCGGCACCAGCGTGGTCAACGTCGGCGTGCCGGACGCCATCGGCACCATCACGGTCAGCCCCGGCGCGGCACCGGTGAGCGTGTTCTCCAGCAGTGCCAACGGCGGCGCGCTGGAGTATCGCCTGGGCGAACCGAAGGACACGCCCGGCCTGCGCGTCAAGCAGGGCGTGGGCAGCGACGCGACCCGGGTCACCACGGTCTCCGCGCAGAGCGGGCAGCTCGGCGCCAACGGCCCGAAGCTGCAGGTCGACCTGCAACGGCTGGGCGCGGACAAATACCAGGGCGGCGGCACCCAGCGCTTCCTGCGCGGCGACCTGAAGGCGACCCAGGACGTGGCCTGGGGTACGTTCACCGTGTTCCTGTCGGCCAGCCACGCCGCGATGTGGGGCTACAACAACCTGTCCTTCGACATGCTCGGCAAGCTCGGCTGGCGCGCCGACAGTCTCTATCCCGACTACGCCAGGGCCTACGCCATCGCCCTGCCGCAGAACGCCGGCGCCTCCTGCGGCGTCTACCGCTGCGGCACGCTGGCCGGACTGTTGCCGTACGACACCGGCCAGGTCACCGACGATCGCATCGCCTCGCTCGCGCACGACTTCCGCATCTCCGACGCGCTCAGCGGGCGCGTGCAGCTCTACAGCGCGCGCAGCCGCACCCACGCCACGCTGAGCGATCCGACCACGCCCTCGCCCGACGCTGCGCCGTTCTCCGAGCAGGTGCAGGCGCCGCACCTGCAGCGCACCGGCGGCCTGCTCAGCCTGACCTATGTGCATGGCCGGCACACGCTCAGCGCCGGCCTCTGGCAGGAGCACAGCAGCGCCGACGCGGCGACGTCCTGGTACACCGAACCGCTGCTGGGGCAGGGCCGGCCGCTGCGCACCACCGGGCCGTGGGATGTGTACGGCCCGGCGTTCAAGACCGACAACGTCTCGCAGTGGACCACCCGCGCGCGCCAGGTCTACCTGCACGACGACATCGCACTGAGCGACACGCTGGTGCTGGGCCTGGGGGCAAAGGCGGTGGATTTCCGCACCAGCGGCGGCGGTGTCGGCGATGCGCCGGACCGGCCGGCGGCCGGCACGCTGCGCGCCAGGAGCGCGTTCCTGCCGCACCTGTCGCTGTTCTGGAGTCCGACCACGCAGACCGATGGCTTCATCGACCTGGGCAGCGCGATGAACGGCTTCCGCGTCGCCCAGCGCGGCAACATCGGCTATACCGCCTCGGCCTGGACCGTCCCCGACCAGGCAACGTTCGACCGCCTCGCCCGCCACCTGCAGCCGGAACAGGACTGGAACCTCACCCTCGGCGGCACCCATCGCTTCGACCACGCCACCGTCACCGCGGACGTGTTCTACGGCGACATCCGCCATCGCCTGCTGTCGGCCGCGGTCGGCACCCAGTTCGCGCAGGTCAACACTGTGCAGGTGATGCCGAAGATGCACACCTTCGGCGCCGACCTGGGCGTGACCGCCGACCTCACCCCGCACCTGCAGTTCTACCAAGGCGTGGCGCTGGCGCGCTCGGTCTACGACCGCGACGCGGTCGTCGACGGCAACGCCTATCCGATCCAGGGCAAGGCGCAGCCGGGCTATCCGCAACTGTCGCTGGTCAGCGACCTATCGGCGCATGTGCGCCACTGGCGCTTCGGCGCCACCAGCACCGAGTACCTGCATCAGCCCTTCACCTACGAGAACGACCTGCGCGTGCCGGCGTTCTGGCAGGTCAATGCGTACACGGCCTACACGCTGGGCGCCGACAGCCCGCTGCCCGGCCTGGAGCTGCGCCTGGACGTGAGCAACCTGCTCGACCGCCACAACATCGGTACCGCCAACATCGCCGGCTCGGCGTTCGCCGGCGACTACCAGACGCTGCAGCGCAGCGCGCCGCGGCAGGTGTTGTTCAGTACCTCGCTGGCGTTCTGAGCGGGCGGCGCGCATGCATGGGGCAGACACGGCGTTCACGGCGATGCCACGCCGGCGCGACTAGAAGTTTCCGCACCGGTCCGCCGACGCATCCCGCGTCCGTCGGCACTCGCCGCCACACGTGGCGCCCCACGACCGCAGCGGCTTCTGCACAGCAGGACATCGGCATGAGCGACGACACCCGCAACACCGGTTCGCCCGATCGCGACCGCATCAACCTCCACGAAGACGACGAAGTGCGCGACTGGACGCAGGCGCTGGGCGTCTCCGCCGACGAGCTGCGCGCCGCGGTGCAGGCGGTGGGCAGCAGCGCCGCCGCGGTCCGCGCGCACCTGCGCAAGTGACGCGGGCCGGGCCCGCGCCATGAGCCTCACCGACTACCGTCGCAAGCGCCGCTTCGACAAGACCCGCGAACCGGAGCCAGGCAAACCGGTGCCGGCGGGGCAGCGGCCGATCTTCGTCGTGCAGCTGCACCACGCCAGCCGCCGCCACTACGATTTCCGCCTGCAGGTCGGCGATGCGCTGAAGAGTTGGGCGGTGCCGAAAGGGCCGAGCTACGACCCCAAGGTCAAGCGCATGGCGGTGGAAGTGGAAGACCATCCACTGGACTACGCCACGTTCGAGGGCGAGATCCCGCAGGGCGAATACGGCGGCGGCCACGTCGCGCAGTTCGATCACGGCGTGTGGAGCAGCGCGGACGATCCGGAAGCGCAACTGGCCAAGGGCCATCTGCGCTTCGAACTGTTCGGCGACAAGCTCAAGGGCGGCTGGCACCTGGTGCGCTCGGGCAAGCCGGCGCGGCAGCCGCAGTGGCTGCTGTTCAAGGAGGACGACGCCTTCGCCGGCGACCTGGAGGCGGACGACCTGCTGGCCGATGTCACCGCGGCGCCGGCGCAGGACGTCAAGCGCGCCGGCGCCGGCAAACCGGACAAGCGCAAGGTCACGGTGGTGGCGCCAGTGCGCAAGGGCCGCCGGACGAACTGGGCCAAGTTGGCCGAGGCGCTGCCCGGCGCGGTGCCGGCGGCGGCGCCGGACGGACCGTTCGCGCCGCAGCTGGCCCGGCTGGGCGACGCGCCGCCACAGGGCGCGCAGTGGATCCACGAGATCAAGTGGGACGGCTACCGGATCCTGGCCACTGTCGCCGACGGCGTGGTGCGGCTGTGGTCGCGCAACGCGATCGAGTGGACCGACAAGATTCCCGAGATCCGCGACGCCATCGCGGCGCTGGGCCTGCGCTCGGCGGCGCTGGATGGCGAACTGATCGCCGGCAAGGGGACCAAGGAGGACTTCAACCTGCTGCAGGCGGTGCTGTCCGGCGAGCGCCAGGGCAAGCTCGCGCTGGCCCTGTTCGACCTGTTGCACCTGGACGGCATCGACATCGCCGCCGCACCGCTGTCCGAACGCAAGGCGCTGCTGCAGCGGCTGCTGCAGAACGCCGATACGCACCTGGCCTTCAGCTCGCACATCGACGGCGACGGCGACGCCGCGTTCCAGCTCGCCGGCGCGCAGCACTTCGAGGGCATCGTCTCCAAGCGCGCCGACCGCGGCTACCACGGCGGCCGCAGCGACGACTGGCGCAAGACCAAGCAATTGGGCTCGGACGAATTCGCGGTGGTCGGCTACACCGCACCCAAGGGCAGCCGCAGCGGCTTCGGCGCGCTGCTGCTGGCGCGGCCGGATCCCGAGCATGGCTGGCTGTATGTCGGGCGCGTGGGCTCCGGCTTCTCCGACGCCTTGCTGCGCGAGTTGACCGCGCTGATCGGCAAGGCCGGCAGCGCCACGCCCAGCGTGCACGTGCCGACCACCGACACCGACCTGCGCAGCGCACGCTGGTTCGCGCCGCGCTTCGTGGTGGAGGTGTTCTACCGCGGCATCGGCGGACAGCAGTTGCTGCGCCAGGCCTCGTTGAAGGCGGTGCGCCCGGACAAGGACATCGCCGACCTGCGCGATGCCGACGCACCGGCACCGCGCGCGGCGGCGGCGCGGGCGAGGCCGCCGGCCAGGAAAGCCAGGGCAGATGCAACGGTCAAAGCCACGAAGGCGACCAAGGTGGCGAAGGCGGCGAAGTCGAGCGAGACCAAGACCAGCGGTCCCCGGCGCAGCAAGCGCGACGTCGCGACCACGGGCACCGCGCGCACGCCGCCGACCCTGTCCAGCCCGGGCCGCGTGGTCTTCCCCGACATCGGCGCGACCAAGCGCGAGGTCTGGGACTACTACAGCGCGGTGATGGATCACCTGCTGCCGGAGATCGCCGGTCGCCCGCTGTCGATCATCCGCTGCCCCGCCGGTGCCGAACGCGCGTGCTTCTTCCAGAAGCACCACACCGCCGGGCTGGAACTGGTGTCGTCGGTGCGGTTGAAGGAAGAAAGCGGCACCCAGGCCGAGTACCTGGTGGTCGAGGATGCGGCCGGGCTGCTCGAACTGGTGCAGTTCAATGCGTTGGAGTTCCACCCGTGGGGCGCGCATGCCGCGTCCCCGGAGCGTGCCGACCGCGTGGTGTTCGACCTGGACCCGGGCCCGGACGTGCCCTTCGCCGAGGTCAAGCGCGCGGCCACCGACATCCGCAAGTTGCTCGCGCAACTGGAGCTGGAGTCGTTCCTGCGCGTGTCCGGCGGCAAGGGCCTGCACGTGGTGGTGCCGCTGGCTCCGGGTTGCGACTGGGACCTGACCAAGCGCTTCGCCCACGGCTTCGCCGACGCGCTGGCGCAGTCGCAACCCGAGCGCTTCCTCGCCACCGCCAGCAAGCGCCTGCGCAACCAGCGCATCTTCGTCGACTATTTGCGCAACGGCCGCGGCGCCACCGCGGTGGCCTCGTACTCGCTGCGCGCCCGCGCCGGCGCCCCGGTGGCGATGCCGCTGGCCTGGAGCGACCTGCCCAGGCTGCACCGCGCCGACGCCTTCAAGCTGCGCGACGTCCCGGCCAAGCTGAAACGACGACGCAAGGATCCGTGGGCCGGCATCGATGCGCTGAAACAGAACCTGTCGCGCTGGGCCGAAACGGAGTGAGCGAAGCCCCTCTCCCTGCGGGAGAGGGGTTGGGGTGAGGGGCGGGGCGCGAAGCGCCTCGCTGAGATTGAACACGAGCGACCGTACCCTCATCCGCCCCTGCGGGGCACCTTCCCCCGATGGGGGAAGGGAAAAGCCGAGTCCCTCTCCCGCCGGGAGAGGGGTTGGAGTGAGGGTCCGACCGCCAGCCAACTCACCCGCCAACCCACTCGCCCCCTACCCCGTCGGCCCACCCATCACCGGCAGGATCGCGCCATTGATGTAGCTGGCGGTGATCGGCGAGGCCAGGAACACGTACGCCGGCGACAGCTCCTCCGGCTGCGCCGGGCGTCCCATCGGGTTCTGCTTGCCGAACTCGGCCACATCCTCGGCGGGCTTGTCGGCAGGATTGAGCGGCGTCCACACCGGCCCCGGCGCGACCGCGTTGACGCGGATGCCGCGCGGCTGCAACTGGCTGGCCAGGGCCATGGTGAAGGCATGGATCGCGCCCTTGGTCGCCGAATAGTCCAACAGCGACTTGCTGCCGAACAACCCGGTCTCCGAACCGCTGTTGACGATCGCCGAACCACGCTTGAGATGCGGCAGCGCCGCGCGCGCCATGTGGAAATAGCCGGCGATGTTGGTCTGCAAGGTCTCCTGCAGATGTTCCTCGCTCAGGTCCTCCAGCGCATCGCAATGCAACTGGAACGCGGCGTTGTTGACCAGCACATCGAGCCCACCGAAGGCTTTGACGGTCTGCGCCACCGCGTCCTCGCAGAACGCCGGATCCTTCACGTCGCCGGCGATGGTGATGCAGCGGCGGCCTTCGTTCTCCACATGCTGGCGGGTGACCTGCGCATCCTCGTGTTCGTCCAGGTACAGCACCGCCACATCCGCGCCCTCGCGCGCGAACAGCACCGCCACCGCGCGGCCGATGCCCGAGTCGGCCCCGGTCACGATCGCGCTCATGCCGCGCAGCTTGCCGCTGCCCACGTACTCCGGCGCCTCGAAGCGCGGCTGCAGCGCCAGTTCGTGCTCGTTGCCCGGCTTGGCCAGGTGCTGCCTGGGCATGCGCTGCGGCTGCTTGCGCGGCCCGGCCTGGCCGGCGTCGCCCGGCTTGGCGCGCTTGGGCTTGGGCTTGGGCTTGGCGTCGCCGGCATCGACCGCGCGCTGCAGCGCGCGTTGCTGCTGCACGGTCTTGTCGCTGGACGACGCCGTGGCGCTGCTGCGCTTGGACGGGGCGGACTTGGTGGCGGCAGGACGCTTGCGGGAGGCCATCGGCAATACTCCGGATGCGGGAGGAGGACGCGGTCGCGCAACCCTCCTCGAAGGGAAGGAACGGGCGTCGCTCAGGCGCGGTCGGCGAGACCGCTGACGCCGGCGTGCTGGGCGCAGTGCGCGCAGCAGAACATGCGCTCGCCGGCCTGCACGCCGTGGCCGACGATGCGGCACTCGCAGTGGCTGCAGCGCGGGGCGAAGGCGTGGATGGCGCACTCGAACGAATCGAAGGTACCGCTGCGCGCGCCCTGGGTCAGGGTGAAGGCCTGGTCGTCGTCGTTTCCGCAGACATCGCAGGTGGCCATGATCGGCTCCGGTTGCTGGGGGAATCCCGAGTCTGTCCCCGCCGGCGGCCACGACCGGTGAAACCGCCGGCGCGATCTCTTCATGCGGCGCAAACATGCGCCGCGACAGGCTCGCGCCATCGATCGAAGGAGACGCCCCATGATCCGCCACCCGCTCGCCCGCCTCGCCCCGTTCGCCGCCGTGCTGTTGCTCGGCGCCTGCAGCACCACCCAGGTGGCGCAGGTGCAGCCGATCGATGGCGTCATCTCCGGCCAATGCCATATCGACAAGGTGCGCGGCTCCGTCGGCCTGGCCGCCTCGCGCATGACCGTCGAACGCGCCCGCGTCGACAGCGACAGTCTCAAGGTGCAGGTGGTGAGGAGCAGTGTCAGCGACAACGGCGCCACCGCCAGCGGCGTGGACAGCGCCAACCGCGGCGCGCGCGAGACCGGCGGCGACCGCCTGACCGTCGAGATCGGCCCGACCAACAACATCACTACCGTGTATTGCGGCTGATCCGCACCGCGGGACCGTGCCGCCGCATCCGCGGCGGCGCGGCGCTCATGCGCGCTTGTGCGCCGCGGGCGTGGCCTTGCGCTTGCTGCGGTGACCACTGCCCTGGGTGCCTGCCGCCGCACCATTGCGCGTGGTCCGCGCGGCCTTGCGCAAAGGCGGCGCCTTGGCCGAGGTACGACCGGCCGCCTTGGCCGCCTTGCGTGCCGCGGTGCGTGCCCGGCCCAGGTACTTCAGCGTGATCAGGTCCCACTGCCGCTCGCCGCGCACGCCCTCGCACAGGCCGTGCAGGCGGCCGCAGCGCCAACCGTCGAACACGCACGGGTCGATATAGGCCTTGCGGCACACCGCCGGAGTATTGCCCAGCGCCTCGGCCACCTCACGGATCACCGCGTTCTGCGCCTGCGCCAGCGCGCGCTCGCCGCCGGTGTCCGGCAGCGGCAGCGCGGCCAGCCGCTGCAGCGCGGCGCGGGTGCCGCCCCAGGTGCGGAAGTCCTTGGCGGTGAAGCTCTCGCCCATCGCCTCGCGCAGGTAATCGTTGACCTCGCCCGAATCCACCGGCTGCAGCTGGCCGTCGTCGTCGCGGTACTGGAACAGCGCCTGCCCCGGCAATTGCTGGCAGCCACGGATCAGCTTGACCAGGTGCACGTCGTCGACCTCGATGTCGTGCTCCTGGCCGCCCTTGCCGCGGAACTGTAGCCGCGCACGGCCGCCCTTCACGAACGCCAGGTGGCGGTTGCGCAGCGTGGTCAGACCGTAGGAGCGGTTGCTGCGCGCGTATTCGGCGTTGCCCACGCGCACCAGGGTCTCGGCCATCAGCGCCACCACCATCGCCAACACCTTGTCGCGCGGGTAGCCAGGCAGGGCCATGTCGCGGCGCAGGCGCCGGCGCAGCCGCGGCAGGGCCTGGCCGAAGGCGACGATGCGCTCGAACTTGCCGTCGCCGCGCACCTGCGCCCAGTCGGCGTGGTAGCGGTACTGCTTGCGCCGGCGCGCGTCGCGGCCGGTGGCCTGCAGATGGCCGTTGTCGCGCGTGCAGATCCACACTTCGGTGTAGGCCGGCGGGATCGCCAGTTGGCGGATGCGCTGCAGGGTGGCCGCATCGCGCACCGCGCTGCCGTCCGGCAGGCGGTAACCGAAGCCCTTGCCGGCGCGGCGGCGGACGATGCCCGGCTCCTGATCGCTGACATAGACCAGGCCGGCGCTGCTGGCGGCCTGGCGGGACTGGCGGGCACGCGCCGCCTCGGCCGCGGCGGTGGAACGGGACGCGTTGGACATCGGACCTCCGGAAGCCGGAACCGCGGCCCGCGCCGCCGATTCCACGAGCATCGATTGTCGGCAGCGCCGCGGCTAGGCCGCGTGAGCGATTGCCGCCTGCGGCATATCGGTCCACCGCTGCGGAAGTACTGCGGTCCTTGTGGGAGGGACTTCAGTCCCGACGCCCGACGCTGTCGGCGCGCCTTGGACATCACGCGTCGCAGCTCAAGCCATTCCCACAAGGCGTGTCGGCGTGCCGGTTAACGCCTGGCGAACGCGCGGTGTCCGATCCTGTCGCCACCGGAACCTGCGCTGCGCCGGCGCCTGCCGTCGCCCGGCGAGACGACGGCGACGCAAAGCGCATCACACGCTCTATGCTTCACCCCTCTTCCCTCCAGCCATAGGAGCCCCGATGAGCAACCTCCTTTCCTCCCGTGCGTCCACGCGTGCCGGCCTGCTCGGCACGGCCTGCCTGGCGCTGGCCCTGGCCGCCTGCGGCGCGCCGCCGCCGGACGAGCAGGAACAGGTGAGCGCCAAGGCCCAGGCCGCCGCGCAGCAGGCCGCCGCGCCGGACCCGGCCAACGCACCGGACGCCCCGCCGGTGGGCACCTGCGATGCCTCGCAGGCGCAGGGCCTGGTCGGCCAGACCTTCGCGCCGGCGCTGCTGGACCAGGCGCGCAGCGACACCGGCGCCAAGACCGCGCGCGTGCTCAAGCCGAACCAGGCAGTGACCATGGAGTTCAACGGCGAACGGCTCAACATCGAGGTCGACGAGAAGAACCAGATCACCGGCGTGCGCTGCGGCTAGGGCCTGTCCTCATTCCCGGGCAGGTCGCGCCACCCTTGCGCGCGCCCGGGGCAAGGAAGTGCGAGGGAGTGGACGTCTGTCCATGACGGGCAATGACACAGTCCCGGGCACGCACAAGGACAGGCCCGGGGGCGCCGCCAGGACGCCCGGCGCGGCGGCGGCGACAGCGCCGCCGCCAGCGCTGAAGTTGCAGGTGTAACGGTGTATTGCGGCACCGCACCAACTATGTTTTAGTCGGGATTCCGGTGACCTCAAGAAGCGCTCCAGGACAGAGCGGGGGCGAGTGTCGCCGCGTTCCTTCGGATCGCTTTCAGAGGCAGACATGGCCCCCCGCAACCGCCACGGGCTCTACGACCCCCAAGACGAGCGCGATGCCTGTGGTTTCGGCATGGTCGCGCAACTCGACGACCAACCTTCGCGGGCACTGGTGGATACCGCCATCGCCGCCCTGTCGCGCATGACCCATCGCGGCGGCGTCGCCGCCGACGGCCTCACCGGCGACGGCTGCGGCCTGCTGTTCCGCAAACCCGAGCCGTTCCTGCGCGCGCTGGCGCGCGAGGCCGGCATCGCGGTCGGCGCGCGCTTCGCTGCCGGCAACGTGTTCCTGCCGCGCGACGATGCCGATGCCGCCGCGCGCTGCCGCCAGGTGCTGGAAGAAGAACTGCGCCGCGTCGACGCGCAGCCATGCGGCTGGCGCCTCACCCCCACCGACGATGCGGTGTGCGGGCAACTGGCCAAGGACACCCTGCCGCGCATCGAGCAGGTGTTCGTCGACGCCGGTGCCGAGCAGAGTGAAGACGCGTTCGCCCTGGCCCTGTTCCTGGCCCGCCGCCGCGCCGAGCAGCGCCTGCGCGAGGTCGCCGATTTCTACGTCACCACGCTCTCGCCCAACGGCATCAGCTACAAGGGCATGGTGCTGCCGGACAAGCTCAGCACCTTCTACCCGGACCTGCAGCGCAACGACCTGGCCTCCAGCGCCATCGTGTTCCACCAGCGCTTCTCCACCAACACGCTGCCGCGCTGGCCGCTGGCGCACCCGTTCCGCCTGCTCGCGCACAACGGCGAGATCAACACCATCGAGGGCAACCGGCACTGGGCGCAGGCGCGCAGCAAGGTATGGAAGACCCCGCGTTTCGACATCGCCGAGCTGGACCCGGTGATCTCGATGCATGGCTCCGATTCGCAGAGCCTGGACAACATGCTCGAGCTGCTGGTCGCCGGCGGCATGGATCTGCTGCAGGCGCTGCGCATCCTGGTGCCGCCGGCCACCCAGTCGCTGGAGTTCAAGGACGCCGACCTGGCCGCCTTCTACGAGTTCTACGGCCTCAACACCGAGCCGTGGGACGGCCCGGCCGGCATCGTCGCCTGCGACGGCCGCTACGCCGCATGCATGCTCGACCGCAACGGCCTGCGCCCGGCGCGCTGGATGCTGACCTCCGACCGGCATTTCCTGGTGGCCTCCGAAGCCGGCGTGTGGGAACTGCCGGCCGAACGCGTCACCCGCAAGGGCAAGCTCGGCCCCGGCGAGATGATGGCCATCGACCTCAAGCGCGGCGACCTGCTCGATTCGGACGCCATCGACCGCATCAACCGCGGCCGCGCCCCGTACAAGCAATGGCTGCAGCAGGGCGTGACCTACCTGCAGACCGAACTGATCGATCCCTCGCTGGTCGAGGAGCCGTTCGACGAGCGCACCCTGCGCAGCTACCACAAGCTGTTCCAGCTCAGCACCGAGGAAGTGGAGCAGGTGCTGCGGCCGCTGGCCGAGACCGAGCAGGAAGCCACCGGCTCGATGGGCGACGACACGCCGATGGCGGTGCTCAGCCGCCACACGCGGCCGCTGTACGACTACTTCCGCCAGGCCTTCGCCCAGGTCACCAACCCGCCGATCGACCCGCTGCGGGAAGACTGCGTGATGTCGCTGACCACCCAGCTCGGCAAGGAGACCAACATCTTCCATGCCGGCCCGGAGACGGTGAACCACGTCATCCTCAACTCGCCGGTGCTCAGCCAGCGCAAGCTGCGGCAGTTGCTGAAGATGCCGCAGTACCTGACCCGCAACGCGCAGATCGACCTGTCCTACAGCGTCGAGGAAGGCCTGGAGGCCGGGCTCAAGCGCATCTGCGCCGAGGCCGAACAGGCCGCGCGCGACGGCAAGGTCATGCTGCTGCTGACCGACCGCTACCCGGTGCCGGAGCGGCCGATGGCGCATGCGCTGCTGGCCACCGGCGCGGTGCACCACCACCTCTCGCGGGTGGGCCTGCGCTGCGACGTCAACCTGATCATCGAGACCGGCACCGCGCGCGATCCGCACCACATGGCCTGCCTGCTCGGCTTCGGCGCCACCGCGGTGTATCCGTACCTGGCCTACCAGACCCTGTTCGACCTGGGCCGGCGCGGCATCCTGCTGCTCAAGAGCGGTGGCGAGCAGACCCAGATCGGCCGCAAGTACCGCAAGGGCATCTACAAGGGCCTGTCCAAGATCATCTCCAAGATGGGCATCTGCACCATCGCCAGCTATCGCGGCGCGCAGCTGTTCGAGATCGTCGGGCTGGATCCGGACGTGGTGGCATTGTGCTTCCCCGATACCGCCGCGCGCATCGGCGGCGTCGGCCTGGCGCGGCTGGACACCGAGGCGCGGCAGCTGGCCGCGCGCGCCTGGAACGACCTGCTCAAGCCGGAAGTGGGCGGCCTGCTCAAGTACGTGCACGGCGGCGAGTACCACATGTACAACCCGGACGTGGTGCTGACCCTGCAGCGCGCCACCCGCAGCGGCCTGCAGGCCGACTGGGACGCCTACGCCGCCGCGGTGCACGGGCGCCCGGCCTCGGCCCTGCGCGACCTGCTGCAGCTCAAGCGCGCTGAGACGCCGACGCCGCTGGACGAGGTGGCGCCGGCCGAAGACCTGCTGCGCCGCTTCGACACCGCCGCGATCAGCCTCGGCGCGCTGTCGCCGGAGGCGCACGAGGCGCTGGCGATCGCGATGAACCGCCTCGGCGGGCGCAGCAATTCCGGCGAAGGCGGCGAAGACCCGGCGCGCTACGGCACCGAGAAGCGCTCCAAGATCAAACAGGTGGCCTCCGGGCGCTTCGGCGTCACCCCCGAGTACCTGGTCAATGCCGAGGTGCTGCAGATCAAGGTCGCGCAGGGCGCCAAACCCGGCGAAGGCGGCCAGTTGCCCGGGCACAAGGTCAACGAACTGATCGCGCGGCTGCGCTACGCCAAGCCGGGCATCGGCCTGATCTCGCCGCCGCCGCACCACGACATCTACTCGATCGAAGACCTCGCGCAGCTGATCTACGACCTCAAGCAGGTCAATCCGAGCGCGCTGGTGTCGGTGAAGCTGGTCAGCCATGCCGGCGTGGGCACCATCGCCGCCGGCGTGGTCAAGGCCGGCGCCGACCTGATCACCGTGTCCGGCCACGACGGCGGCACCGGCGCCAGCCCGGTCAGCTCGATCCGCTACGCCGGCGTGCCGTGGGAACTGGGCGTGGCCGAGTCGCACCAGGCGCTGGTCGCCAACGACTTGCGCGCGCGCACCATCCTGCAGACCGACGGCGGCCTGAAGACCGGCCTGGACGTGGTCAAGGCCGCGATCCTGGGTGCGGACAGCTTCGGCTTCGGCACTGGGCCGATGATCGTGCTCGGCTGCAAGTACCTGCGCATCTGCCACCTCAACAACTGCGCCACCGGCGTGGCCACCCAGGACGAGCGCCTGCGCGCCAACCACTTCGTCGGCCTGCCCGAGCGCGTGGAGAACTTCTTCCGCCTGCTGGCCGAGGAAGTGCGGCAATGGCTCGCGTACCTGGGCGTGCGCTCGCTGGACGAGATCGTCGGCCGCACCGAACTGCTGCAGCAACTGGACATCTGCCCGCGCGAAGGCGTGCGCGTGGACCTGTCGCGGCTGCTCAAGGACGTGCGTCATGACGGCGGCCACTGCGCCGCGCAGCGCCTGTACGAATCGCCGGATAGCCTGGCCACGCAGATGGACGGCCTGCTCGCCGACGCCATTGCGCACAAGCGCGGCGGCGACCATCGCTTCCTGATCCACAACACCGACCGTTCGATCGGCGCGCGCCTGTCCGGCGCCATCGCCCGCGTCCACGGCAACCACGGCATGGACGATGCACCGCTGACCCTGCGCTTCCGCGGCTCGGCCGGGCAGAGTTTCGGCGCGTTCAACGCCGGCGGCCTGCACCTGGAACTGGAAGGCGAGGCCAACGACTACGTCGGCAAGGGCATGGCCGGCGGCCGCCTGGTGGTGCGTCCGCCGCGCGGCGCGCGTTTCGAGGCGCGCAGCACCGCGATCATCGGCAACACCTGCCTGTACGGCGCCACCGGCGGCGAGCTGTACGCCGCCGGCCGCGCCGGCGAGCGCTTCGCGGTGCGCAACTCCGGCGCGCTGGCGGTGATCGAGGGCGCCGGCGACCACTGCTGCGAGTACATGACCGACGGCATCGTGCTGGTGCTGGGCAAGGTCGGCCTGAACTTCGGTGCCGGCTTCACCGGCGGCCTGGCCTACGTGCTCGACGTGGACCGCGACTTCGTCGACCGCTACAACCACGAACTGATCGACATCCACCGCATCTCCGCCGAAGGCTTCGAGAGCCACCGCCAGCACCTGCACAAGCTGATCAGCCGCCACCGCGAACTGACCGGCAGCATCTGGGCGCAGCAGATCCTCGACGAGTTCCGCGACTACGTCGGCAAGTTCTGGCTGGTCAAACCGAAGGCGGCGAGCATCGAGTCGTTGACCGAGTCGCTGAGGCGCGCCGCTTGAAGGCGGCGCGCCGGGAATCGGGAATGGAGAATCGGGAATGGTAAAAGCCCGGCTCCCCCAGTTTCCGATCGCGCGCGCAGATTCGCTTTTGCCATTCCCCATTCCCCATTCCCGGTTCCCCACACCATGAGCCGCAAACACGCCTTCCAGTTCCTCGACCTGCCCCGGCAGATGCCGCAACGCATCCCGGTGGAACTGCGTACCTCCGGCGACTGGAACGAGCTGTACGGCAAGTTCGACAAGGCCGATGCGCAGTACCAGGCCGGGCGCTGCCTGGATTGCGGCAACCCGTACTGCAGCTGGAAGTGCCCGGTGCACAATGCCATCCCGCAGTGGCTGCAGCTGGTGCAGGAGAACCGCATCGAGGAGGCCGCGGCGCTGTGCCACAGCACCAATCCGCTGCCGGAAGTGTGCGGCCGGGTGTGCCCGCAGGACCGCCTGTGCGAAGGCAGCTGCACGCTGGAGGAATTCGGCGCGGTCACCATCGGCGCGGTGGAGAAGTACATCGTCGATACCGCACTCAACAACGGCTGGCGCCCGGACCTGAGCCAGGTCGAACCCACCGGCAAGCGCGTGGCGGTGGTCGGCGCCGGGCCGGCCGGGCTGAGCTGCGCCGACCGCCTGGCCCGCGCCGGCATCCAGGCGGTGGTATACGACCGCTACGAGCAGATCGGCGGGCTGCTGCAGTTCGGCATCCCCAGCTTCAAGCTGGACAAGAGCGTGATCGGCAAGCGCCGCGAGGTGCTCGAAGGCATGGGCGTGCAGTTCCGCCTGGGCGTGGAGATCGGCCGCGATGTGAGCCTGGAGCAATTGCTCGAGGAGTACGACGCGGTGTTCCTGGGCACCGGCGCCTACCGCTACACCGACGGCGGCCTGCCCGGCCAGGACCTGCCCGGCGTGCTGCCGGCGCTGCCGTTCCTGGTGCAGAACAGCCGCATCGTCGGCGGCAACGACCCCTGGGGCCGGCCGATCGCCGGCTGGGAAGACAAGATCGCGCTGCCCGACCTGAGCGGCAAGCGCGTGGTGGTGCTGGGCGGCGGCGACACCGGCATGGACTGCGTGCGCAGCGCGATCCGCCTGGGCGCGGCCAAGGTCACCTGCGCCTACCGCCGCGACGAGGCCAACATGCCCGGCTCGGCGCGCGAGGTGGCCAATGCGCGCGAGGAAGGTGTGCGCTTCCTGTTCAACCGCCAGCCGCTGGCGGTGGAAGCCGATGCCGCCGGCAACCTGGCCGGCGTGCGCGTGGTGCAGACCCGTCTGGGCGAGCCGGATGCGCGCGGGCGCCAGGCTGCGGTGCCGGTGGAAGGCAGCGAATCGCTGCTGGACGCGGACGTGGTCATCATCGCCTTCGGCTTCTCGCCGAGCGTGCCGGACTGGCTGGCGGCGCAGGGCGTGGAAGGCACCGCCAACGGCCGCATCCTCGCCGGCGGCAGCGAGCCCGACGGCAGCGGCCGCCTGCCGTACCAGACCACCAACCCGAAACTGTTCGCTGGCGGCGACGCCGTGCGCGGCGCCGACCTGGTGGTGACTGCGGTGGCCGAAGGCCGCGACGCGGCAGCCAGCATCGCCGAATGGATCGGCAACCGCCTGCCGGTGACGACCCAGGCTGCGGCCTGAGCGAGGCTGCTGCAGCGTTCGGTCAGTTCGGCGGCGACGGCAATACTTGCTCGACTGGGCGATGCGACCTTCGACCGCATCGCGAACCGCTGCGCTTCGCATTCGCCGAAAGTCGAGGTCGCCTGGAGCGGCCGGCCTCCAGCCACGTCGCCAGCGCCAGCGCTGGCCTCGGCATGGACCTCGTCGAACGCTACCGCCTCGGCACCGCCGCCGCCGGCAGCGATCGCCTTTACCAACGCCACCACCGCCGCGGCGCAGGTAGCGTCGCCGGCCTCTAGCGAATACCTTCTCCACCGCTCCTCCTTCGCCACGTGCCCAACCTGGCGCGCCGGCGATGGAAGCATGGCCGCGACCTCGATCACGCCGCTGCCGACGGGTGCACCACGCACCTGATGTGACGCCGCCGACGTCCGCGCGCAGCGTGTCCGCGCCAGGTGAATGTCGGGCTAACACCGGTGCGTGCAGGCTGGCGATCACGGGGGCGATCCTTGCACGCTTGCGCCTGCCGTCCCGCACTCCCCCGAGCGGGCGGCGCTCCCCCTTCACTCCAGGAAGCTCCCCCATGCCGCTTTCCTCGTCGTGTTCCCCGCGCTGGCGTTCCCTGCCGCTGGCGCTGCTGCTCGCCACCGTCGCCTGCAACGCCGCCGCCGAAGGCCGCAGCGTGCTCAAGTACGCCGGCGTCAACCTGTCCGGCGCCGAGTTCAACTCCGGCAAGAAGCCCGGTGTGCTGTACAAGGATTACACCTACCCGACCGCCAGCGACTACAGCTACTTCGCCAGCAAGGGCATGAACACCATCCGCCTGCCGTTCCTGTGGGAGCGCCTGCAGCCCACCGCCAAGGGCGAGTTCGACCCGGCGCAACTGGCGCTGTTGAAGAAGGCGGTGGAGCAGGCCAAGGCCAACCACCTGTACCTGATCCTGGACCCGCACAACTACGCCAAGTACAACGGCGCGCTGGTCGGCAGCGAGGGTGCCCCGGACGAGGTGTTCGCCGACCTGTGGCGGCGCCTGGCCAAGGAGTTCAAGAGCGACGACCACGTCATCTTCGGGCTGATGAACGAGCCCAACGCAGTCTCCTCGACCGACTGGGCCAGCGCGGCGCAGGCGGCGATCGATGCCATCCGCAAGGCCGGCGCCAACAACCTGATCCTGGTGCCGGGCACCGCCTACACCGGCGCGCACAGCTGGCGCAGCACGGCCTACGGCACACCGAACGCGGTTGCCCTGCAGCCGCTGAAGGATCCGCGCAACCGCATGGCGTTCGAAGCGCACCAGTACCTGGACCGCGACAACAGCGGCACCAAGGGCGAGTGCGTCAGCGCCACCGCCGGCGCCGAGAAGCTGGCCGGCTTCGTCAGCTGGTTGCGCGAGAACAAGAAGGTCGGCTTCATCGGCGAGTTCGCCACCGCGAATACGCCCACCTGCAATCAGGCGCTGGAGAACATGCTCAGCTACATGCAGAAGAACGACGACGTGATTCTCGGTTGGACCTGGTGGGCCGCAGGTGCGTGGTGGAAGCCCGACTATCCGTTCAACGTGCAGCCCGGCAAGGACGGCAGCGAGAAGCCGCAGATGGAGATCCTGTCCAAGTACGCGCGCGAGATCACCGGCAAGAAGTGAGCCGTCGCTGCCGGCGCCGCGTGTCGGCAACGCGGCAACACGCCATGCAACGTGTGCGACGCGCACGCCTGGCATAGCACATGCAGCGCGATCCAGTACCGGTTCGCGCTGCCAATCGCCGCACAGATCCATGCATGCGCGCACGCAGCGCATCGCCTCGTCCTCGGCAATGCACTACGGTGTCCGCACACCGTAGTCATCAGCCCGGCCTGGCATCTCCTCGGCCGGGTTCCCCCTCTGATGCCGAAGGAGACTCACCATGATCGCGCGCACCTTGCGGCGGCGGTCGCGGCACGCCCGGCGTGCCGCGCTGCTGCTGTGCCTATCCGTTCCGCTGTCGTCGCTGCAGGCGCAGCAGTCGCTGCGCTTCGCCGGCGTCAACCTGTCCGGTGCCGAGATCGCGCCGTCGAAGATTCCCGGCATCGTCGGAGTCGACTACACCTATCCGCGCAGCAGCGACTACACCTATTTCGCCGGCAAGGGCATGAACCTGCTGCGCCTGCCGGTGCGCTGGGAACGCCTGCAGCCGCAACCGCGCGGCCCGCTCGACGCCGCGCAACTGGCGCTGATCGACGACGCCGTGCAGCAGGCCAAGGCGCAGGGCATGTACGTGATCGTGGACATCCACAACTACGCGCGCCGCGACGGCCGCCTCATCGGCAGCAGCGGCCTGCCGGTCGCCGCCTTCGTCGACCTGTGGCAGCGTCTGGCGCGCGCCTACGGCAGCGACAATGCGGTGGTATTCGGGCTGATGAACGAGCCGCACGGCATCAGCCCGGCCGCGTGGGCCGCCGCCGCGCAGGCCGCGGTCGATGCGATCCGCGCCACCGGCGCCAGCAACCTGGTCCTGGTACCGGGCGCGCTGTGGACCGGCGCGCATAGCTGGTACACGCCGGTGGACGGCACCTCGAACGCCAGCGCGCTGGCCACGCTGCACGACCCGCTGCAGCGCGTGGCGATCGAAGTGCACCAGTACCTGGACGCCGATTCCAGCGGCACCAGCCCGGTCTGCGTGAGCGACGACATCGGCGTCCAACGCCTGCGCGCCTTCACCGATTGGCTGCAGCAGACCGGCCATCTCGGCTTCCTCGGCGAATTCGCCGCCGCCGACAATCCCACCTGCCGGCGCGCGCTGGACGGCATGCTGGCCGACATCGCGCGGCACCCGACGCTGTGGCTGGGCTGGAGCTACTGGGCCGGCGGCGCCTGGTGGCGCGCCGACTATCCGTTCAATGTGCAACCCGACGCCGACGGCCACGACCGTCCGCAGATGGCGATCCTCGCGCCCTGGGCGCAGCGCATCACGCGCTGAGCGCGGCGCATGCGTGACAACGCCGTGGCGCACGTCGACAACTAGGCACCTCCAAGTCACGTCGGGACATGTCTGCGAGGGACGGCGCGTGCCCTTTCACCGGCTCAGCGGCAGCGGACTTTTGCCTGGGCTCGCGCCGTTGCGGGTTTAAGCCTCTGCTACAGAGCAACGTGCATCCGCCGGGTTGTACGCAAGCAGGTGATTCGAGGTGCCCGCATGGCGTGCGACGTGCAATGCGTCGCATATTTCCGATGACCTCGATCGCTCTGGCATGACGGTTGCAGCGTGGTGCACGGCCGCGCACGCCGCATCGTGGCGTCGCCTGCCGCTCTTTCCCCACGAAGGATCCGTCATGCCACGCTATTCCCGTTTTTTCCGCTCCCCGCAATGGCGGCAGCGCGCCGCGCTGTGCCTGCTCCTGGCCGCCTGCGCGCCGTTCGCAAACGCCCAGCAGACGCTGCGCTATGCCGGCATCAACCTGGCCGGTGCCGAGTTCAACTCGGCGAAGAAGCCCGGCGTGCTGTTCAAGGACTATGTGTATCCCACCGACGCCGACTATGCGTACACCGCGACGCAGGGCATGAACATCGTGCGCCTGCCGTTCCTGTGGGAGCGGCTGCAGCCGCAAGCCAACGGCCCGCTCGACCCCGCGCAACTCGACGCGCTGCGCACCGCGGTCGAACGCGCCAGGCGCTACAACCTGCAACTGATCCTGGACGTGCACAACTACGCCAAGTACGACGGCGTGCGCATCGGCGGCGACGCGGTGCCGGCGGCGGCGCTGGCCGATCTGTGGCGGCGCCTGGCGCTGGTCTTCGGCAACGATGCCAGCGTGGCGTTCGGGCTGATGAACGAGCCCAACGGCCTCGCCTCCGGCGATTGGGCGGCCATCGCGCAGGCGTCGATCGATGCGATCCGTGGCACCGGCGCCGACAACCTGATCCTGGTACCCGGCACCGCCTTCAGCGGCGCGCACAGCTGGAACAGCACCTGGTACGGCGTGTCCAACGCGCAGGGCTTGCTGACGGTCCACGACCCCGCCGGCAACCTGGCGTTCGAAGTGCACCAGTACCTGGATCCCGACTCCTCCGGCACCAGCGCCGCCTGCGTCAGCACCAGCATCGGTGCGGAACGCCTGCAAGGGTTCACCCAATGGCTGCGCGCCAATGGCTATCGCGGCTTCCTCGGCGAGTTTGGCGGCAGCAGCGATCCCACCTGCCTGGCCGCGCTCGACACCATGCTCGGCTACGTCCACGACAACGGCGACGTCTGGCTGGGCTGGACCGCCTGGGCCGGCGGCGCGTGGTGGCGCAGCGACTATGCGTTCAACCTGCAGCCGGACAAGAGCGGCGCCGACAAGCCGCAGATGGACGTGCTGGCGGTGCGCGCGCAGCAGGTCACGCAGTGACAGCGCCAGGGCCGGCATGCGCAGCAGCGGCCCGGCGATCGCGCGGCGATTGAGTCGACACCGCGATCGGGCGCAGACTGTCGCACCTCTTCCGCAGGGATCGACACATGCGCCTGGGCCTGGCCGCCAACCGACTGCACCACCAGGGCAAGGATGCCGCGCTGTTCCGCTGGCTGCGCGCTAGCGAAGCCGGTATCCGCGAATTGCAGCTCGGCCTGCACGCGGTCGGCCGCACCCACGAGGCGATCGTTCGTGCCGGCCTGCTGGCCGGCCATGCCGGCCTCAGGCGCTACCCGTTCGGCCGCGAGGGCGGACTGATGAAGCTGGTGGCCGAGGTCGTGGGCCTGGAAGGCGCCGAGCGGACCCTCGACGGTGCCATCTACCTGATCGATCCGGTCGACCCGTCCTCGATCTTCCCCGAGGCGATCGCGCTCAAGCGCCAGTGCGTGATCCACGGCAAGCCGTTCATTTCCACCGTGGCCAGCGCCCGCGATTGGGTGGAGATGGAGCGCGTCCACGCCGGGCTGGCCGCCGACGCCGGCGCCGACGACCTGTACGCGCTGCAGCGGCAGACCCTGGCGCTGATCGCGCACGATGCGATGAAACCGCAGATGCTGGCCTTCGCCAGCGAACATTTCGATCTGCTGTCGCGCTTCGCCGAGCGCGTGGCCACCGGCACCACCGGGCAGCGGCTCAACGAACTGGCCTGGAGTCGCGGCTGGCCGCAGGGCCAGGCGTGGGTGCACCGCTATCAGAGCGGCCCGATGGGCGGCGACGCGCAGATCGCCGATCGCGTGCTGGAACGGCGCTGCCACCGCGCGATCTTCTTCGAGGATCCGCACGTCGCGCGCCAGCACGAGGCCGACATCCAACTGCTGGAACGCGCGGTGACCACGGTCACCGACAGCGCCGTGTGCATCACCTCGCCGGCGATCGCCGCACGCTGGGCGCAGGCCGCCGAACGCCGGCTCGGATCGGCCTGAGGTTTTCGACGCGCGCGATCGCGTCGCGCGCGGACCGCTGACAGGACACGCCGCGACGCAGCGACGCCGCGTTGTCGTGCGTGACCATGCGCACAGTCACTGCGATGTCACGCCGATCGCCAACACTGCCGCGCCTGTCCAGATCCCAGGGGGGATCCCATGTTGCGTTTCACCCTGCGCCTGCTGCTGCTCGGCGCAGCAGCGCTGTGCGCGCTGCCGTCCGCGTCCGCGCAACCGGCCGAGCGCCTGCGCGTACACGGCTCCAACAGCCTCGGCGCGCGGCTGATGCCGGCGCTGGTGGAAGCCTGGCTGCAGAGCATGGGCTACCGGCAACTGCAACGTCGTCGCGTCGATGCGACGACGCTGGAGATCGCCGCGGTGCGCGACGATGCGCCGCTGGTGGTCGAGATCGCCGGCACCGGCTCGGCCGCCGGCATCGCCGACCTGGTGCATGGCGACGCCGAGCTGGCGATGCTGGCGCGTCAGCCCGATGCGCGCGAACGCGAGGCCGCCTGGCAGCTCGGCGACCTGGGCTCGCCGGACCAACAGTTCGTCGTCGCCCTGGATGGCACGCGGGTGCTGGTCGCCGCCGACAACCCCATCGCCACGCTGAGCGTCGTGCAGCTGCGCGACATCCTGAGCGGCCGGACCACGCGCTGGTCGCAACTCGGCGGCGCGGACCTGCCGATCGCGCTGCACCGCAGTGCTATCCCCGGCGGTCTCGACGACTTCCTGCGCGAACGCCTGGGGCTGCCGGCGGTGCGCATGCCGGGGAACGTCCTGCATGCCGACCTGGCCGAGGCGGCACGCGCCGTCGTCGGCCATCCCGACGCACTGGCGATCGTCGGGCTGACCACGCCGGTGCCGGCCGGCACACGTGCGCTAGCCATCGCCGACGGCGGTATCGCGGTGCTCCCGACGGCAGCAGCCGTGCGCGGCGAGGACTATCCCTTGGTCCAGCGCTATAGCCTGTACGGCGGCCAGATGATGTCGGCGCTCGGCCGCAGCCTGGCCCTGTACGCCCTCGGTCCGCAGGCGCAACAGCTGGTGCGCCGGCTTGGCCCGATTTCCATGGCGATCGACGTCGATCCGGCCACGCCGCAGAGCGGCGCCACCGCTGCCCGCGCGGATGCTACCTACGCGCAGGCCAGCACCGGCGCCCGGCGCCTGACCACCACGCTGCGTTTCAGCCTGCAGTCGCTCAATGGCATGTACGAAGCGCGCAGCGCCCAGGATCTCGACCGATTGGTCGCCTTCATGCAACAGCCGGCGATGCACGGCCGCGCCCTGGCGGTGATCGGCTTCGCCACGCCGGACAGCGCCAACCGGCTGTACCCGACCATCGCCAGCAACGACCGCGCCGACGTCGTCGCCGCCTACCTGGTGCAACGCGGTGTCGCCGTGGAACGGGTACGCGGTCTCGGCGCACTGCATCCGCTGATCGGCGGCGAAGACGCCGCGGCCAAGGCGCGCAACGAGCGCGTCGAACTGTGGTTGCTGGATCGGGCGCGATAGGGCAGTCGGAGCGTGGTTGCGGCCGGTTGGGCACGACATCGCTCGGCCGCTCGTCCCCTTCGGAACCTTTCCCCCGAAAAGCAGGCCGTGGTCCGGGGAGGAGAAGGGAAGCCAAAGCCCCTCTCCCGTCGGGAGAGGGGTTGGGGTGAGGGTACGCAGCGCGAAGCGCCCTCACCGGCGCAAGCTGGGAGGTTAGCGCGTTGTCAGGCATTGGCAGCCGCGCGCGTGACGTCGCGCTGGCGCCGATACGACCCGTCGCCATCCGCGCATCGGCGAGCGCATGCTGCCGACCGTGCTCACGGACTCGGGCCATCCGGCGTTCACCGCATCGCGCCTACAGTCGCCCGACACCCTCGCCAGCGCTTCCGGAGATCGCCATGCTTCGCTCATCGCACGCCGTTCTCGGCGTGGTGCTTGCCGGACTCGTGCTGACCCACAGCACGCCCGCCGCCGCGGTGCAGCGGCTGTGGCCGACCGCGGAGCAATGGCAACAGTTGCACGCGTCAGCCGCCACCGATCCGGCCTGGCGGCAGGTCGAGGCGGCGCAGGCCCGGCTGGCCGATGCGGCACGCGCGCAGGGCGCACATCCGCTCAAGACGCTGAGCACCGGCGGCCGCCTGCGCGGCGATCCAGTGAAGGCGGCGACCGAAACCAGCCTGGGCGACATGCCGCGCATCCAGGCGCTGGCGCTGCGCTACGCCCTGGACGGCGAGCGCGCCGACGCGCTGGCCGCCGGCGACCAGCTCGCGCAATGGGCCGCGTGCAATGTGCCCAACGGCAACCCGATCGACGAGACCGGGCTGGAACCGGCGATCTTCGCCTACCGCATCGTCCGCCCGGCGCTGCCGGACGCGCAACGCCGCGCCATCGATGCATGGATGCGCAAGATCGCCGATGCCGAAATCGGCTCGCGCGATCTCAAGCGCAAGACCGCCACCAACAACTGGCACAGCCATCGGCTGAAGACCGTGGGCATGATCGGCGCCGCGCTCGACGACGCCCGGCTGCTGAACTACGCCCGCACCGGCTTTCGTCAGCAGATCGCCGACAACCTGTTGCCCGACGGCCGCAGCATCGACTTCGTCGAGCGCGATGCGCTGTCCTACCACGTCTACGACCTGCGTCCGCTGGTGACGCTGGCGCTGCTGTTCTCCGAACGCGGTGAGGATCTGTACCACTGGCGCGCACCGAACGGCGCATCGCTGGCGCGCAGCGTCGACTGGCTGCTGCCGTATCTGCGCGGCGATCGCAGCCACGCGGAGTTCGTCGGCAGCCAGGTGCCGTTCGACAAGGCGCGCTCGGACAACGGGGAAGCGGGCCACGTGATCGGCAAGCCGTATGCCGCGGAGGGGGCGGAATCGCTGCTGGTGCTTGCTGCGGCCTACGATCCGGCGTGCGTGCAACTGGCGCGGCAACTCGGCCACGGGACGCCACCCTGGCGCCTGGCGATCAGCACATTGCCCGATTTACCGCGCTAGCTTCCGTCGACTCCAACGGCATCAGAGTGCAGGTGCTCAGCCACGGCATCACGGAGGGTCCGCGACGCGACAGGTCTCGATGCGAGCCATCGCACATCTCATCGCGCGGCACAGCGGCGCGGGAGGTGGTCCAGCGGTTTGGCCTTATCAGCCCCTGCGGGGCACCTTCCCCCGCAAAGGGGGCCATGATCCCGATGGGAGAAGGAAGAAGGGAGAACGAGGTTTCGCCCGTCCCCGCTCGCCTGGGCGCGTCGTGTTGGTTTTTCGCACGCGCAATAAAAAATCCCCGTCCTTGTGGGACGGGGATTTGGGGTAAAGCCCCTGGCGATGACCTACTCTCGCATGGCTTGAGCCACACTACCATC